>CAZZGC010000108.1:5251-8377 GCA_964653915.1 uncultured Thermodesulfovibrio sp. | reverse complement strand
ACTGATCACGGTCACTTAACACAATAACAGGAGGAAAAAGATGTCAGTGACAAAGGAACAGGTTTTTGAATTTATCGATAAGATGACTATTATCGAGATGTCCGAGTTTATCAAGGAGTTTGAGGAAAGGTATAACGTTACGGCTGCTGCGCCTGTTGCGGTTGCTGCAGCACCTGGCGCTGCCGGTGGGGCTGCCCCTGCAGCAGAAGAGGAAAAGACTTCCTTTGACGTCGTGCTGACGGCTGCAGGTGACAAGAAGATTCAGGTCATCAAGGCGGTCAGGGAGATCACAAGCCTGGGTCTCAAAGAGGCCAAGGAACTGGTTGATACCGCTCCCAAGCCGGTAAAAACAGGCGTTTCAAAAGAAGAGGCGGAGGCTATGAAGGCCAAACTTGAAGAGCAGGGAGCAACAGTAGAGCTGAAATAAATCAATGAAGAACAGAGAGCACAGAAAACAGAACACAGATGGCGGATTTCCCTGTCTGTGTTCTGGAATCTGGATTCTGTGTTCTGAGTAAGGAGCGATATGGCACAGGGTTTAAGAGAAAGAAAGAACTTTGGGAAGACAAGGCCGATTCTTGCAATCCCGAACCTCATCGAGATTCAGAAGAGGTCATTCGACAGATTTCTGCAGAAAGACGTTCATCCAGACAGAAGGGAAGACCATGGGTTACAGAGCGCTTTCAGCAGTGTCTTCCCGATCGTTGACTACAACGAAACCGCATCGATCGAGTTTCTGGAGTATGTTATCGGAACTCCGAAATACGATATACGCGAGTGTCTGGATAAGGGGATCAATTATGCTGCTCCCCTGAAGATCAGGGTGAAGCTCAATCTCTGGGAAAAGACGGAATCGGGGCAGAAAAAACTCAAGGAGTCCCGGGAGCAGGAGGTATACTTAGGTGAGCTTCCCCTTATGACCGGGACCGGTACGTTTATCATCAACGGTGTTGAAAGGGTTGTAGTCAGTCAGTTACACCGCTCTCCCGGCATACTGTTCAGCCATGACAAGGGCAAGTCTCAGGCCGGAGGAAAGGTTATTTTCTCTGCAAGGATCATTCCGGCGCGCGGCTCGTGGTTCGATTTCGAGTTCGACTCAAAGGACACCCTCTTTGTACGCATCGACCGGAGGAAGAAACTCCATGCCACTATTATCCTTAAAGCTCTCGGATATTCTGAAGAGGATATCCTCAGACTCTACTATCCCATTGAAGAGATTAAGATAAAAGACGGCAGGGCGATCAGAAAGGTCAGCGAAATTCTGGCCGGGCTCAAGTCATCGTCTGCCATTGAGGACCCTAAGACAGGCGATGTGATCATCAAGGAAGGCGGGAGGATTACCAAGTCCGGTCTGAAGAAGATCGAGGCGGCTGGAATAAAAGAAATCCCTATCACCAAAGAAGAGCTTGTCGATCGTGTTACTCTTATAGATATAATCGATCCTGAGACCGGCGAGGTGATACTGGAAAGCAATGAAAGGATTACTGAAGAAATCGCCGAGAAGATATTCTCTTTGGGCATCCCGTCACTTCAGCTGCTGTTCATAGATGAAATCCGTTACCTGTCTTCACTGAGGGACACGCTCATACTTGACAAAGTATCAAGCACGGATGAGGCGCTGATCGAGATTTACAAAAAACTGAGACCCGGAGAGCCGCCTTCAACCAAGGATGCGCGTGCCCTGTTTGAAGGACTCTTTTTCGATCCGAAGAGGTACGACCTCTCCGTTGTGGGGCGTCTCAAGATAAACAAGCGGCTTAACCTCGACATCCCGCTCGAGACTAGGGTGCTTACTGACAAGGACATAATAGAGATTTTGAGATACCTCTTTGACCTCCGGGCCGGCAGGGGCGAAGTCGATGACATCGATCATCTCGGTAACAGGCGCGTCAGGGCTGTGGGTGAGCTGCTTGAGAATCAGTTCAGGATCGGGCTTGTGAGGATGGAGCGGGCTATAAAGGAGAAGATGACCCTCACCGAGCTTGAATCGGCGATGCCTCACGACATCATAAACGCAAAACCTGTCATCGCGGTAATCAAGGAATTTTTTGGTTCCAGCCAGCTCAGTCAGTTCATGGACCAGACTAACCCCATGTCGGAGATCACGCACAAGCGGAGACTCAGCGCCTTGGGGCCTGGGGGGCTCACCAGGGAAAGGGCAGGATTCGAAGTCAGGGACGTGCACCCGACCCACTACGGACGTATCTGTCCTGTTGAGACCCCTGAAGGACCGAACATCGGACTGATTACCTCCCTGGCATCGTATGCACGGGTTAATGATTACGGGTTCATTGAATCGCCTTACCGGAAGGTGGTGAACGGCAGGGTGACTGATGAAGTGGAATATCTCTCCGCCATAGACGGAGAGAATTATGTGATAGCCCAGGCAACGTCGGCGATGGATGAAAAGGGCAATCTCATGGGCGAGACGGTCTCGGCCAGGGTAGGCGGTGACTTCAAGCTGGTCTCGCCTGAAGAGGTGCAGTATATGGATGTCTCGCCAAAGCAGATCGTGAGCGTCTCGGCATCACTGATCCCGTTTCTCGAAAACGACGACGCCAACAGGGCGTTGATGGGTTCAAATATGCAGCGGCAGGCGGTCCCTCTGCTTAAGACGGACGCGCCCCGTGTTGGCACAGGTATGGAGTCGGTTGCTGCCCGCGATTCGGGAGTCATAATTCTTGCCAAGCGGGACGGCGTAGTCGAGTCGGTCGACTCCGGCAGGATAGTTATCAGGTGTGATGACGGTGGTGTTGATGTCTACAATCTCGTAAAGTTCAGCCGTTCGAACCAGGCAACATGCCTCAATCAGAAACCGATCGTCAATGTAGGCGATAAGATAAAAAGAGGATATGTCATAGCTGACGGTTCGGCAACCGACAAGGGAGAGCTGGCTCTCGGCAAGAACGTGCTTGTTGCCTTCATGCCGTGGAACGGGTATAACTTTGAGGATGCCATCATAATCAGCGAGCGGCTCGTTAAGGATGATGTGTATACATCGATACATATTGAAGAGTTCATGGTTGAGGCCAGAGAGACCAAGCTCGGGCCGGAAGAGATTACGAGAGACATTCCCAACATCGGAGAAGAGGCTCTTAAAGACCTTGACGAAAGCGGCATCATCAG
>CAZZGC010000108.1:0-5151 GCA_964653915.1 uncultured Thermodesulfovibrio sp. | reverse complement strand
GAGCAGGACAAGATGGAGGCCCTGCAGAGGAATATGGAAGAGGAGATAATGGTGCTGAAGAGCAACGGATTCAGCAGGATGCGGAAACTCCTCATAAATGAAAAGTTGGCGGATGACCTGAAGGTGCCGGGTGAGAAGGAAGTGCTCTGTCAGAAGGGTAAGAAGCTGACCGAGAAGATTCTGTTTTCCGTGCCCGACAAGGCTCTGCGCAAGATCAAGATTGAGAGCGCAGACAAGAAGGCTGAACTGAAGGCGATAGAAGATGAGACTTCAGCCCAGGTCCGGGAAGTGCAGAGTAAGTTTGAAAGAAAGATGGAACAGTTCAGGAAGGGCGACGAACTGCCGCCCGGCGTGCTTAAGGTTGTCAAGGTGTATATCGCCATGAAGCGCAAGATCCAGGTCGGCGACAAGATGGCGGGAAGGCACGGTAACAAGGGGGTCATTTCGATTGTGGTTCCAGAGGCGGACATGCCTTATCTGCCGGACGGTACGCCGGTCGATGTAGTGCTCAATCCTCTGGGCGTTCCATCGAGAATGAACGTGGGCCAGATCCTGGAGACTCATCTGGGCTGGGCGGCAAAGACTCTCGACCTGTATGTGTCTACCCCGGTTTTTGAAGGGGCCAAGGAAGGCGAGATCAGGGAACTTCTGAAAGAAGCAGGTCTGCCGGAAAACGGGCAGATTACACTCTTTGACGGGAAGACAGGGCTGCCGTTTCAGAAACCGATCACTGTCGGTTACATGTACATTATGAAACTGCATCATCTTGTGGATGACAAGATACATGCCCGCTCTATAGGGCCGTACTCTCTCGTCACTCAGCAGCCCCTCGGCGGTAAGGCCCAGTTCGGAGGACAGAGACTTGGAGAGATGGAAGTCTGGGCGCTGGAAGCCTACGGCGCTGCCTATACACTGCAGGAGTTTCTCACGGTCAAGAGTGACGATGTTACCGGCAGGGCGCGCGTTTATGAAGCCATAGTCAAGGGTGATGCCAACCTTGAGCCGGGTGTGCCGGAGTCATTCCATGTCCTTATCAAGGAACTGCAGAGTCTTGGACTGGACGTTGACCTGATTGAGGAGAAAGAGACCGGAAAGGAAATCGGAAAAAAGAAGATCGCTGCAAAGGCGAAAGCATAATAGTGATGTTATCACTACCCTGTAAAGAAATGAGGCCGGCCAGCGGGCCGGCAATGAGATAAGGGGGAGTTACGTGGAAGATATTTACTCGATATTTGAAAAGCCTAAAAACCCGACAGAATTCGAGGCGATGAGGATAAAACTGGCATCGCCGGAAAAAATACGGGCCTGGTCTTATGGGGAAGTCAAGAAACCGGAGACCATCAACTACCGTACCTTCAAGCCGGAGAGAGACGGGCTCTTCTGTGCAAAAATATTCGGACCTGTAAAAGACTGGGAATGTATCTGCGGCAAGTACAAGCGGATGAAGCACAGAGGTGTCGTATGCGACAAGTGCGGAGTGGAAGTCATCCAGTCCAAGGCCAGACGGGAAAGGCTCGGCCATATTGAGCTAGCCACCCCGGTTGCTCATATATGGTTTCTCAAGGGTATACCCTCAAGGATCGGCACTTTGCTGGATATGACTATGAGGCAGCTTGAAAAGGTTCTGTACTTTGAAAGCCACATCGTGGTTGACCCCGGCGAGACGAAACTTAAACCCCGCGAGCTGCTTACTGATGAAGATTACAGAAAAAGATTTCAGGAATTCGGGGACAAGTTCAAAGCCGGTATAGGGGCGGAGGCGATCAAGGAGATTCTGAAGAGCATCGACCTGGATGCACTTGCAAAAGAGTTGAGGGCAAAGATACAGGCATCGTCGTCAATCGGCATAAAGAGAAAGTTGACCAAGCGCCTGAGAGTTGTAGAGGCGTTCAGAAAGTCCGGCAACAAGCCCGAGTGGATGATCATGGATGTAATTCCTGTTCTGCCGCCGGATCTGAGGCCGCTTGTCCCTCTCGAGGGCGGGCGTTTCGCGACCAGTGATCTTAATGACCTCTACCGCAGGGTCATCAACAGAAATAACAGGCTCAAAAGACTCATGGAACTCAATGCTCCCAGTGTCATCATACGAAATGAAAAGAGGATGCTCCAGGAGGCTGTTGATGCGCTCTTTGACAACGGCAGGAGAAGCAGGGTCCTGAAGGCTGCGACAAAGAGACCGCTGAAATCCCTCAGCGATATGATAAAAGGCAAACAGGGGCGTTTCAGGCAGAATCTGCTCGGCAAGAGAGTGGACTACTCCGGACGTTCGGTTATAGTGGTTGGCTCGGAACTCAAGCTACACCAGTGCGGGCTGCCAAAGACGATGGCGCTTGAGCTGTTCAAGCCGTATATATTCAGCAAACTTGAGGAAAAAGGCTATGTAACGACGATCAAGGCAGCCAAGAAGGTAGTTGAACGCGGTGAAGAGATAGTCTGGGACTGTCTTGATGAGGTGATCAGGGAGCACCCGGTGCTTCTCAACAGGGCACCAACCCTTCACCGCCTCGGCATGCAGGCATTTGATCCCGTTCTGGTCGAGGGTAAGGCTATTAGGTTGCATCCTCTTGTCTGCACAGCATTCAATGCGGACTTCGACGGTGACCAGATGGCTGTGCATGTGCCGCTTTCCATAGAGGCGCAGATAGAGGCGAGAGTTCTGATGATGTCCATCAACAACATTCTCAGTCCGGCCAACGGCAAACCGATAGCCACTCCTACCCAGGACATGGTTCTCGGTATCTACTACCTTACAAAGGAGAGAAAGGGTGCAAAGGGTGACGGCAAAGTATTTTCGTCCGCTGATGAGGTGCGTATTGCATACGATGCCGGTGTGGTAGATCAGCATGCCCCCATCAGGGTCAGGATGAACGGCTCCTATGTTGATACTACACCCGGCCGTGTAATCCTCGGTGAGATATTGCCGAAAGGCCTTTCCTTTTCGCTTATAAACAAGGAAATGACGAAAAAGGAGGTCGCCAGGCTCATCGAGATCTGCTACAAGCGTCTCGGCCGTAAGGAGACAGTGATTTTTCTCGACAGTATAGAGAAGCTGGGGTTTGCAAGCGCTACGGTTTCCGGCAACTCGATCTGCATTGATGACATGCATATTCCCAGCAAGAAAGCTGAATTCATCAAAGAGGCCGAGCAGGAGGTCATGGAGGTTGAGAGGCAATACGCAGACGGCCTTATCACGAATGGCGAGCGTTACAACAAGGTTGTCGATATATGGGCGGAAGTCACGGAGAAGATCGCCGACGAAATGATGAAGGAACTGGGCGTGAGCGGACAGGATATCTCAAAGCTCTCGGATGAGCAACTCCGCGATCTGCGTTCATTCAATAATATCTTCATGATGGCCGATTCCGGGGCGAGAGGTTCAGCGGCTCAGCTCAGGCAGCTTGCCGGAATGAGGGGACTGATGGCCAAGCCTTCCGGAGAGATCATCGAAACCCCCATTACGGCTAACTTCAGAGAGGGGCTGACACCTCTTCAGTATTTCATATCCACCCACGGAGCCAGAAAGGGCCTTGCTGATACGGCGCTCAAGACAGCCAATTCCGGCTATCTTACAAGGAGGCTCGTTGATGTTACACAGGACGTTATCATTCGTGAAGATGATTGCGGCACTACATCCGGAATTCCGGTTGAGAAACTTGTTGAAAGCGGCGAGATCATAGAACCTCTCGAAGAGAGAATTTACGGCAGAATCGCTGCGGAGGATGTTAAGGACCCGATCACCGATGAAGTAGTTGTCAAAGGTGGCGAAGAGATAAACGACGAACTCGCACAAAAAATAATCGGTGCGGGCATCGAGCGTGTCATGATTCGTTCGGTTCTGACCTGCGAATCGCGTTACGGAGTCTGCAAGAAGTGTTACGGCAGGGATCTCGGCAGAGGCGGGCTGGTAGAGATCGGTGAGGCGGTAGGTATCATCGCGGCCCAGTCGATCGGTGAACCGGGCACTCAGTTGACGATGAGAACCTTCCATATAGGTGGTACGGCTACAAGGATGGTGGAGCAGACGGTTCTGGAGGCCAAAAACAGCGGTAAGGTTAAATTCATTAACCTCTCGACCGTCAAAAATCAGGAGGGGGCCCTCGTTGTGCTCAACCGGAACGGAAGCATAGCGATCGTAGATGAAAAGGGACGAGAGAGGGAGAAATACTCGGTAGTCTACGGCGCCAAGCTGAAGGTAAAGGATAAGCAGAAAGTAGAGGCGGGCCAGCTCCTTGTGGAGTGGGATCCTTATTCCATCCCCATAATCACCGAGGTAGGCGGCAGAATCGCCCTCGGCGACGTAGTAGAAGGCGTATCGGTCAAGGAGGAGGTCGACGAAGTTACCGGTCTTGCTCACAAGGTCATCATCGACTATCCTGCGAATATGCGCCCAAGGGTGTCTGTCAAGGATGAAAACGGCAAGGCCACTCTCAGGATTCCGGAGACAAACCAGCTTGCCAGATATCTTCTTCCGGCCGGCTCTCATATTCTCGTTGACAAGGGGACGATCGTACATCCCGGTGACGTCATCGCCAAGATTCCGCGTGAGACCACCAAGACCAAGGATATCACCGGTGGTCTGCCCAGGGTAGCCGAGCTTTTTGAGGCAAGAAAACCCAAGGAGCAGGCCATAGTAAGCGAGATCGACGGTCAGGTCGAGTTCAAGGGCTTCTATAAAGGAATGAGGGTCGTCAATGTCAAGGGTGGAACCGACACAAGGGAGTACTTCATCCCAAAGGGTAAACACCTGAGCGTGCATGAAGGCGACTGGGTCAAGGCCGGTGAGGCGCTTATGGACGGATCGATTAATCCCCATAACATTCTTGAGATCCTTGGTCCTAACGAGCTGCAGAGATACCTTGTCGACGAGGTCCAGAAGGTTTACAGACTTCAGGGGGTCTCGATTAACGACAAGCATATAGAGGTAGTAGTAAAGCAGATGATGAAGAAGCTGAAGATCGAGGACCCCGGCGATACCGACTTCCTTGCAGGAGAGCAGGTTGACAAGTTCACCTTTGAAGAGGAGAACAGGCGTGTTCTCCAGAAGAAGGGGAAACCGGCCCAGGCCAAGCCGATTCTGCTCGGTATAACGAAGGCGTCGCTTTCGACCGAAAGCTTCATTTCGGCGGCATCGTTCCAGGAGACCACAAGGGT
>CAZZGC010000107.1:0-8396 GCA_964653915.1 uncultured Thermodesulfovibrio sp. | reverse complement strand
TCGTCAAGTTTACCTACAAGAGCCTCAACAGGCTTTCCGTCCGCATGCTTCAGCAACTGAAGGATGCTGCTGAAAACGGTATCGACCGTACGAACGGTAAGCAGCGTGACAATGATGGACCGGATTAAGATCGGCATCAGCGCATGTCTTATCGGAAAATCCGTCCGGTATGACGGAGGGCATAAGCGCGATCCCTATCTGACGGACACTCTCTCCCGCTTTGTTGAATGGGTTCCTGTCTGCCCCGAGGTGGAGTGCGGGCTTTCTGTACCACGGGAGCCGATGCGTCTGGTGGGGACGCCTGAAGCGCCCCGTCTCGTGACGGTAAGGTCAGGCATTGATCATACAGACAGGATGCTCGGATGGACAAAAAAGAAGCTGAAATCCTTCGGAAGAGAAGGGCTGTGCGGATTCATATTCAAAAGCAGGTCCCCAAGCTCCGGCCTGCGTGGGGTCAGAGTGTATTCGGATTCGGGGATGCCGGATCGCTTCGGAGCCGGAATCTTTGCCGGGGCATTCATTAAGCATTTTCCGCTTGTTCCGGTTGAGGACGAAGGACGCCTTCATGATCCTGCAATTCGTGAAAACTTCATAGAGAGGGTGTTTGCTTTTGCGCGGTGGATGGGTTTTATTGAAGGAGATGGAAGTCACGAAGGACTGCTGAAGTTTCATTCGGAACATAAGTTGATCCTCATGTCTCACAGTCGCAGGCATTGCGCGATTCTGGAACGGATGATCGCAGGGGGTAGCGGGAGGGGCAAGCGGTTTCTATTGAATGATTATATCGAGATCTTCATGAATGCCATGAAGCTTAAGGCGACAGTCAGGAAGAATACATATGTTCTTCTTCATATCATGGGTTATTTCAAGAAGCTTCTTCTCCCGGATGAGAAGGATGAGCTGATTGAACTGATTGAGAATTATCGCAGGGGACGTATTCCCCTGATAGTCCCTGTCACCCTGTTGAAGCACTATGAAAGAAAACATGGCGAACCTTATCTGAAGAGGCAGTACTATCTTAACCCGTATACGGCGGAACTTATGCTGAGAAATCATGTGTGATGGAAAAGGATCAGCACTTCTCGTCCTGAAGGAGCATTTCATCAGACTCTTCTCTTAAATCTTTTATCTGATATATATCCATCTCCAGCTCTTGCATTACTTTTTCGTGCATTCTTGCCCACTCATCTTCGGGTTCGACCGGAGGTCCCCCTGCAAGGTAGAGTAAATGGGAAGCAAGGTAATCTGATAGTAATAATATGGCGCACAACCTCTTTATGCCAGGGTCTTCATGACAGTCGATATTGGTGTAATGGTGGTACCATATGGCATGAACGACGGGTTCAGAAAGATGCCACGATTTAGCCACAAGGTGTCCCACCGCACAATGATGAATACTGAATCTCTCGTCTTCAACTCCGATGATGGATCTGAACACGCCACTCAATGCATCTGAACCGGCAACGCTCAGGGCATAATCGACCAGCGGGCCGTAGTCCTTGAATCTGTTCATGAGGAGAGGAATACCGCAGTCGTGAAACAGCGCGGCTGTATAGGCCTGATCTGCTGAATCGTAACCGGTCCTGTCGGCGATCATGGATGCTATCAGCGCTGCGTTCATGGAGTGGTTCCAGAATTTTTCTGATATTTGCGAGCTGCTGCTAACTACCTCGCGCAGTGATGAGGCCAGGATGATCTTTTTGAAGTTCTCCAGCCCCATCATGGCCAGTGCATGGGGGATGGAATCGATTTTCTCCTGCATCCCGAAATAGGGGGAGTTTATGACTTTAAGTAGTCTGGCTGATGTCGCTACATCCCTTATGATCAAATCACTGATGCTTTGAACGTCCGCATTAGGATTGTTAATTTCGTTGTTGATCTCGAGCATGACCCTGGACTGCGCAGGTATTCCGATGGCATTGACAATACTTTCAGCCTTCCTCATATACGAATCCTGCCTTAATAAGTCGCTAAGCATGGTTTGATTATATATCGGGACTTTTTCTGAAGGTCTTTAAGAAGTTAACGTCAGAATACTACTTTGCTTCTTTCTGCTGGGTGTGATTGTGGAACATGTCTTTAAGCTTGTCCATCAAGCCTTTCGAGACGTCGTCGCCACTGATCTCTGCAAACTCATGAAGAAGCTCTTTCTGTCTCTGGGTGAGCTTCTTCGGCACATCTATGAAGACCGTTACAAACTGGTCACCTCTGCCGTACCCCCCGAGCCTGGGCACTCCCTTGCCGCGGAGGTGGAATACACGGCCCGACGGTGTTCCTGATGGAATCTTGATTCGTTCGGTTCCGTCCATTGTCGGAACTTCTACCTCTCCACCGAGTGTTGCCTGCACGAAGGATATGGGGACCTCGCAGTGCAGGTCGTTATCTTTACGCTTGAAGAAGGGATGGGGTTCGACATTGATGACTACATACAGATCACCGGGAGGGCCACCGTGCGAACCCAGTTCCCCCTCTCCGGAGACACGGAGTCGCGTTCCCGTATCGACACCGGGGGGCACCTTGAGATTGATGGTTCTTTCCCTGCGGACTTTGGTCTGACCACGGCATGTTGTACAGGGGTCTTTTATGATTTTCCCTTCTCCGTGACAGCTTCCGCATGTGCGGGCGATCGTGAAGAAACCCTGCTGCAGCCTTGTCTGGCCTGTTCCCTGACAGGTGGGACATACTACCGGACTGGTGCCGGCCTTGGCGCCTGTCCCACCACAGGTGGAGCAGTTCTCCCATCGCGGAATCCTCAGGTTCTTCTCCACTCCGAAGACAGCGTCCTGCAAGGCTATGTCGAGATCGTACCTGAGGTCCTGCCCTCTGACAGGCCGGTTACGTCTGCGCCCGGTGAAATTGCCGAAGATGTCACCGAACATGTCGCCGAAGATGTCGCCGAAACTTGAAGAGAAGTCACCAAAACCTCCGAATCCTTCAAAGCCTGCTCCGCCTTCAGCAGTGCCGAACTGGTCATAGTGTGAACGTTTCCGGGGATCGCTGAGACAGGCATAAGCCTCATTGATCTCCTTGAACTTTTCTTCTGCGGTCTTGTCCCCCGGATTTCTGTCCGGATGATATTTTAAGGCAAGCCTGCGGTAAGCCTTCTTGATCTCCGCCTCAGATGCGTTCTGGTCTATCTCAAGTATGCTGTAATAATCTTTACCCATTATTATATGTTTTATGAGATAAGTGGTATGTCATATGTAAAAGGAAGAATTCCGCTTACTTACCTCTTACCGCATACCTCTTACCCCTTAATTACTCCTTTTCATTCTGTTCAGCGTCTTCGAACTCTGCATCGACTACATCTTCCTTGTCCTTCTGCTCGCCTTCAGCCCCGCTCTGAGCTCCCGCCCCTTGCTGCTGAGCACCGGCCTGTGACGATTTGTACATCTCTTCGGCTATCTTGTGGGAAGCTGTAGTCAATTCTTCTATCGCCTTTTTCAGTTCATCAGGCTCGGTGGCTGTTTCTTTCAGAGTCCTGCATTTTTCCAGTGCAGCATTGATCTTCTGCTTTTCATCTTCACTGATCTTGTCGCCGTAGTCCTGGAGAGATTTTTCGACAGTATAAACGAGCGTATCGGCCTCGTTTTTTGCCTCTGCGAGCTGTTTTCTCTTCCTGTCGTCAGCTTCATGAGCTTCTGCGTCCTTCGTCATCTTTTCTATCTCTTCCTCGGTCAGTCCGCTGGAGGCGGTAATGCGGATCGACTGCTCCTTGCCGGTGCCTTTGTCTTTTGCCGAGACATGAAGTATTCCATTTGCATCAATATCAAAGGTAACCTCAATTTGCGGGACTCCCCTGGGTGCGGGTGGGATGCCTACAAGTTCGAAGTTGCCAAGCAGCTTGTTGTCTGCCGCCATTTCACGCTCTCCCTGGAATACCTTGATAGTAACTGCCGGCTGATTGTCGGCGGCTGTAGAGAATATCTGGCTCTTTTTAGTAGGAATAGTTGTGTTTCTCTCGATGAGCTTGGTAAAGATTCCGCCCAGTGTCTCGATGCCCAGTGAGAGAGGAGTTACGTCAAGCAGCAGTACGTCCTTGACTTCACCCTTGAGAACGCCTGCCTGAATAGCAGCGCCTGCGGCCACGACTTCGTCGGGATTAACTCCCTTTGAAGGCTCCTTGCCGAAAAATTCCTTGACCATCTGTTGTACCTTGGGGGTTCTTGTCTGGCCTCCAACAAGGATTACCTCGTTTATGTCGCTTGAGCTCAGGCCGGCATCGGCAAGAGCTTTTTTGCACGGCTCGATGGTTCTCTGAATCAGGTCGTCGGCCAACTGTTCGAATTTGGCACGGGACAGCTTTATTACGAGATGTTTGGGACCGCTTGCGTCAGCCGTTATAAAGGGCAGGTTGATCTCGGTCTCCATCGCGGACGAAAGTTCGATCTTGGCCTTTTCTGATGATTCCTTCAAACGCTGAAGGGCCATTTTGTCATTCCGAAGATCAATCCCCGCATCCTTTTTGAATTCATCTACTAGCCAATCCATAATTTTCAGGTCAAAATCATCACCGCCCAGATATGTATCACCATTAGTCGATTTAACTTCGACCACACCTTCGCCTATCTCGAGAATGGAGATGTCGAATGTTCCGCCACCGAGATCATAGACGGCTATCTTCTCTTCTTTCTTTTTGTCCATTCCATAGGCGAGTGATGCGGCCGTCGGCTCGTTGATTATACGGAGCACATTCAGGCCCGCGATCCTGCCGGCGTCTTTTGTTGCCTGACGCTGACTGTCATCGAAATAGGCGGGCACGGTTATAACCGCATCCGTCACCGTCTCCCCGAGATAATCTTCCGCCGCCTGTTTCAGTTTCTGGAGAATCATCGCAGAAATCTCAGGGGGAGAGTAGGCTTTGCCGTGCGCCTCTACATGAGCGTCTCCGTTTGATGCAGAAACAATTTTATAAGGAAGCTTCTTTTTAGCTTCTTCCGCCTCCGGTGAGTCATATTTCCTCCCCATCAGGCGTTTGATGGAGAATATGGTGTTTTCCGGATTGGTTATGGCCTGTCTTTTGGCGACCTGTCCGATCAGCCTTTCCCCTTTGTCAGTAAATGCAACTACCGACGGCGTGGTCCTTGTTCCCTCCTGATTTGCGATGACCGTGGGCTCGCCGCCCTGCATAACGGCCACGACCGAATTCGTCGTGCCGAGATCAATTCCAATTACTCGTCCCATCTTCTCCTCCTGAGGTTCAATAAGTCGATTTATTTAGTATCTTCAGATGCCACGTTCTGTTTATCATCGTTAACTTCCGTTTCCCTGGAATGCGTTGATGAATTCCTCTTTGCAACACCAACCATGGCCGCCCTGAGCACTCTGTCCCTGAGCATGTATCCTTTCCTGAACTCCTTCAGCACGATATTTTCTTCAGCTTCATCAGTCTCGATCCGGGATATTGCATGATGAATGTTGGGGTCGAAGGGTTTTCCGACGGACTCAATAGCTGTCAGGCCGTGCTTTTCAAGGACATTTCTGAGTTCCTTCAGTGTGAGATCCACTCCCTCTGCCAGTGCGTCGGCATTTGCGGATTCCTTCTCCGACGAATGCTGAAGAGCCAGTTCGAGATGATCGATTACGGTGAGTATATCGGACATCAGACCTTCATTTGCATATTTCAGCAACTCTTCCCGGTTACGTGAGGCGGTCTTCTTATAGTTCTCAAAGTCGGCATAGAGCCTTACATATTTATTGTTCAGTTCCTCTATATTCTTCTTCAGTGCCTCTATGCTTTCTTCCTGCTCCCGATCTGCTGTGCCGGAGCCTTCAGTCGGGTGCTCTTCGTCAATAGACTCATCGCTGCTGTCCTTCTTCTTAAAGTAACCGGTGTTCGTTTTTTTTTTG
This sequence comes from uncultured Thermodesulfovibrio sp., assembly GCA_964653915.1. Taxonomy (GTDB): domain Bacteria; phylum Nitrospirota; class Thermodesulfovibrionia; order UBA6902; family UBA6902; genus CAZZGC01. The sequence goes on along the minus strand of CAZZGC010000107.1, from coordinate 2,546 downwards.
TCTTCATCTCTCTCTTTCATAATATTGTACTCCTTCAGCTTCTGGACAGAATTTGAGTGAGGGCTTTTGCGGTATGATCGACTACCGGAATAAGCTGCCGGTAATTCATTCTCGTGGGGCCGATTATTCCTATTACTCCCCCGTAGTTCCTGTTATCGGAATAGGTCGATACGACCATGCTGAGATCCTTCAGGGATGCATGAATCTTCTCCATTCCTACATAGACTCTCGTACCATGAGCGTATTCGATTTCATGGAGCAATTTTAACATAAACTCCCTGTCCTCGATCGCCTTGAGGATATCCCGGACATGGTCTATGTCAAAAAAGTCGGGCAGATAGGACGTCCCTGACAGCCCGCTCAGCAGGTGAGGTTCTTCATTTACAGGGCTTGTAAGATTCTGAAAAATGGCCAGCATTCTTACAATGAATTTATTCAGACTATCTCTGTCTCGGTTGATCTTTGCAGTAACTTGCCGGCGTATTTCCTTGATCGTCAGTCCCCTGAATCTCCTGTTCAGATAGGTCGATATCTCATCAAGTTGCTGCTGACCACATGACTTGTCCAGATCGACAAAGATGTTTTTGACTATACCTTCATCCGAAACCAGAACGCACAGAACCTTGCGGTAGCTGTACTTGATGAACTTGATATGTTTCAGAGTTATATCTTCTATACGAGGTGGAAGAGCGAGCGCAAGGTGCCTTGAGACTACTGAGAGCGTTCTCGCTACCTCCTGAAGCAGGCTGTTCTTATCTGTATCGGAGTTGCGGATACATTCAGACAGTTGTTTTGTGAAGCTTGTACTGATCGGAAACGACTGCTCGCGCAGAATCGTATTCACGTAATGCTTGTATCCAAGCTCGGTAGGCAACCTGCCGGCGGACGTATGCGGCTGTGTCAAATAACCGAGCTTTTCCAGCTTTGCCATCGTATGACGGACAGTCGCGGGTGACAGACCGATCGGGAAACGCTTTGTGATGAATGCAGACCCGACCGGGGCGTTCAACTCCGTATAACTTTGAACAACGGCACAAAGTATCTTTTCCTGTCTTTCATCAAGTATAGTCATTGGTTAGCACTTTCAGTTAATGAGTGCTATTAATATAGCAACATGCAAGAATATGTGTCAAGGATGGATGGGTAAATAAAAATGTCTATAAATCAATATGTTTCGTTAATATAAAATCAAGATTGCGAAAATTGATTTTGTTGAAAGTTCTTCCTCAATTTTGATCTTTCATTTTTCATTTTTTATTTTACTTTCATGCTAGTTATCTCTTGGAACGGAGTTACTTTGCCCCTTTGGGCCTTGATGTAAATAGTAAGTGAGTAGAGAGATTGTAAGTTATAAGGAGGAATATAGAGATAATCGCTGATAATGTCCTGTAACTGCCTGTATCATCCGCTCAGTGCCTTTTGACTATGCTGAATAATTATGGTAATAATATCATGCTATATCGCAAGAAATTGAGTTTGGATCTTCAGCGTAGGGTCCGGCGTGATTAAAAGTGATATAATATTAGGTGACCGGAATCGATCCGGAACCTATTCCGATCTTTGAGAACTAAAAAGTAGGTCCGCACGTCAATTTTCTAATTTGAGAGTTTGATCCTGGCTCAGAACGAACGCTGGCGGCGCGCCTAACACATGCAAGTCGAACGGGGTCCACGGAGCCGATCGCTTCGGCGTGAAGCACCGTGAAACCTAGTGGCGAACGGGTGAGTAACACGTAGGGAACCTGCCCTCAGGATTGGGATACCCCCGGGAAACCGGGCTCAATACCGAATATGATTCCAGGGTGAAATGCCCAGGGATGAAAGCTGCAGGCAACTGTGGCGCCTGAGGAGGGACCTGCGCCCTATCAGCTTGTTGGTGAGGTAACGGCTCACCAAGGCTAAGACGGGTAGCCGGACTGAGAGGTCGATCGGCCACACTGGAACTGAGACACGGTCCAGACTCCTACGGGAGGCAGCAGTGGGGAATTTTGCGCAATGGGCGAAAGCCTGACGCAGCGACGCCGCGTGGAGGAAGAAGGCCTTCGGGTTGTAAACTCCTTTTGTGGGGGACAAGAGAGGATGGTACCCCACGAATAAGCCCCGGCTAACTACGTGCCAGCAGCCGCGGTAAGACGTAGGGGGCAAGCGTTGCTCGGAATCACTGGGCTTAAAGGGCGCGTAGGCGGTCATGTAAGTCCAGGGTTGAAGGCCCCGGCTCAACCGGGGAAAGGCCCTGGAGACTGCATGACTTGAGTGAGCGAGGGGAGGGCGGAATTCCTGGTGTAGCGGTGAAATGCGTAGATATCAGGAGGAAGGCCGGTGGCGAAGGTGGCCCTCTGGGCAATGACTGACGCTGAGGCGCGAAAGCGTGGGGAGCAAACAGGATTAGATACCCTGGTAGTCCACGCCCTAAACGGTGGGCACTAGGTGTGGGGCTCGAGAGGGTTCCGTGCCGAAGGGAAACCAATAAGTGCCCCGCCTGGGGAGTACGGCCGCAAGGTTGAAACTCAAAGGAATTGACGGGGGCCCGCACAAGCGGTGGAGCAT
>CAZZGC010000106.1:0-8456 GCA_964653915.1 uncultured Thermodesulfovibrio sp. | reverse complement strand
GGAGGGGGGGGATAGGGCAAATTGTAAACTTATTAAACATATCTTACCATGAGATAAAAATTAATGTCAAGTATTTTTACAATTCCTTAAAAATCCCCCTCGCTCCCCCTATACCCTGCCGCTTAACTCCAACCTCCAGACTCTAAACTCCTTTTCCCGCTTTTCTCGCCTTTCTCGCTTATAATATATAACCCATGAGCGACGAGACCCTCGACAGTATCAGAGACGTAAAGATTATTCAGGCCAGGGACGGTTACCGCTTCAGTATTGACGCGGTCCTGCTTGAAAACTTCATGGGCGATATCCGGTCGGGCATGGGCGTGGAACTCGGCGCCGGCTCCGGTGTCATAAGCATCCTTCTGGCGAAGAGATTGAGCGGCATAAAGATAGTTGCGGCGGAGATTCAGGAGGGACTCGCAGGCAGGGCCGAAAGGAATATGGAGATCAATGATGTCGCGGATCGTGTGACAGTGATGCATGAAAACATAAAGAATTTGCGGGATAGGTTTGAAACGAACAGTTTCGACTTTGCCTTCTCCAACCCGCCCTTCAGGGAGCCCGGCACGGGAAGGATCAGCGGCAACGCGGAGAAGGCCGTCGCAAGGCATGAAGTAGAGGTCACCCTGCCGGATATCGTGGCGGCAGCATCCTACCTGCTCAAACACTCTGGACGGCTCTTCATGATCTATCACCCGTTCAGGCTTGCCGAACTGATCGCCCTGCTCCGCGAGTCGAGGCTCGAACCAAAGAGGATGCGTCTTGTGCACCCGAGGCGGGGCGAGGAAGCAACGATGGTACTGATAGAGGCGATGAAGGGAGCCGGAACCTGGCTCAAGGCCGGGCCGCCTCTGTACATTTACGAAGATGGAGAAAAATATACTGATGAGGTGGAGGGAATGCTCAAGCCGGATTAGAGTTAAGTGCATCCGGAATATCTGCAAAGCTGTCAAGAAGAATGTCTGCGCCGGCAAGCGCCTCACGCTTTCTGAAACCATAAGTAACAGCTATCACCTTCACTCCCGCTGCCCCGGCCGCCTCTACATCATAGTTGCTGTCGCCGATCATGAGGGTCTCATCACGGGAGACGCCGAACTCCTTCATCATATCCATGATCGGTACAGGCGAGGGCTTTTTCTCCCGGACACTGTCACTGCCCCAAACCAGATCGAAGTAACCAAGAATACCTAAATCATCCAGAACCTTCCTGGAATAGACCTCCCTCTTGTTCGACAGCACAGCCTTCTTATATCCGCCCAGAGCACTTAGCGTTTCCTTTACATGAGGATAGGCCGTTGTATTGTCAGTGAGATGCTCATCATAGTATTCAAGGAACCGGCTGACCGCCCGGTCCCCTGCGTCAGGACCTGCATCAGGGGGGATGAGTGATCTGATGAGATGTGAGATGCCGGAGCCGACCATCTGTTTGGTCTCCTCAACGGAATACTCCCTCACGCCGAAGGGGCTGAGAGCATAGTTCAGTGCGTTTGTAATATCTACGCTTGTATCCGCAAGTGTTCCGTCAAGATCGAATATGAGGAGTTTGAACATAAGAGAGGAATCAGGCCAACCCTAACGCGCCTGTTTCTTTTCAGCTACTTGCACCCTTGTCATGGCACGGTCGAGTGCTGCCGTGGCCCTTGCATGATCCACCTTCTCGCCCTGTTTGAGCCGCTCTTCAGCCCGCTTCATGGCCTGTCGGGCCCTTTCGACATCGATATCGTCAGAGCGTTCCGCGCTGTCGGCAAGTATTATGACCTTGTCAGGCCCCACTTCCGCGTAGCCCCAGTTCACGAAGAAATATCCGGTCTCAGAACCTTTCCTGTAAGTCAGCATACCTACCTTGATGGTAGTCAGGAATGGTATATGATTAGGGAGAACACCAAACTCGCCTTCACTGCCGGAGGCCACTACTTCATCGACCTCATCCGTAAAGACATGCCCATATGGGGTAACTATGTCCAGTGTCAATTTTTCAGCCATCTCTGTCCGTCCTTGAATTCTTTCCTGTCATAACGGTGTCTATCAACTATCAACCGCTCCAGCCGAGCTTGCGCGCCTTCTCCTCGGCCTCCTCGATCGGGCCTACCATATAGAAAGCCTGCTCAGGCATATCATCGTACTTGCCGTCGACTATCGCCTTGAATCCCTTTATAGTGTCTTCCAGTTTGACATACTTTCCGGGGGTCCCTGTGAAGGTTTCGGCTACATGGAACGGCTGGCTGAGGAACCTCTGCAGCTTTCTGGCACGGGCGACCGTCTGCTTGTCGTCTTCCGAAAGCTCTTCCATACCAAGAATCGCTATGATATCCTGAAGTTCCTTGTATCTCTGCAATATCATCTGCACTTCCCTGGCAACCGCGTAGTGCTCATCCCCGATCACGAGCGGATCAAGTATCCTCGAAGTTGAATCCAGCGGATCAACGGCGGGATAAATGCCGAGCTCGGCTATCTGCCTTGAAAGAACAACCGTTCCGTCAAGATGGGTAAATGCCGTGGCAACGGCAGGGTCTGTAAGGTCGTCGGCAGGGACGTAAATCGCCTGCATAGACGTGATCGAACCCTTGTTTGTGGATGTGATCCTCTCCTGCAGTATTCCCATGTCCGTACCCAGTGTCGGCTGATATCCGACGGCCGAAGGCATTCTTCCAAGCAGGGCCGACAGTTCGGCTCCGGCAAGGGTATACCTGAATATGTTATCAAGGAAGATGAGAACGTCCTGTCCCTCATCCCTGAAATACTCCGCTGTTGTAAGCGCCGAAAGCGCAACCCTCGCACGCGCTCCGGGCGGCTCGTTCATCTGACCGTAAATCAGGGCCGTCTTTTCCAGAACGCCCGATTCCTTCATTTCCAGATAGAGGTCATTACCTTCCCTCGTTCTTTCGCCGACTCCGGCAAAGACCGACACACCACCATGCACCATCGCTATGTTATGGATCATCTCCATAATAACAACCGTCTTTCCGACTCCGGCGCCTCCGAACATTCCCATCTTTCCGCCCTTGACGAACGGGACAAGCAGATCGAAGACCTTGACGCCGGTCTCGAAGACCTGTGTTGATGTATCCTGTTCAGTAAATGCAGGTGGTTCCCGGTGAATCGGCAGTCTCTCCGCTGCGTCGACAGGTCCCTGCTGGTCAACGGGCTCACCGATGACATTCAGAATCCTGCCAAGGGTCTTTTCACCAACCGGCACAGTGATAGGCTGTCCCGTATCTACCGCTTTCATCCCCCTGACAAGACCGTCCGTAGTCGACATGGCCACAGTGCGTACAATATTGTCACCGAGGTGCCCGGCGACTTCCAGTGTGACATTTATATCCGGGATGCCCTTTTCGGGGTCTCCCTGCGCTTCGACCTTCAGCGCGTTGAGGATCGCCGGAAGTTCGTCCTTGAACTCCACATCGACGACCGCGCCGATTACCTGGGCAACTTTACCTTCATTCATGATTTATGACCTCCATCGAATTAAATCAAACATTTAAAAATCAAAAATATAAAATAATGTTCCTTAGCTTTGACTTTTTATCTTTTATTTTTAATTTCTCTTTACTCCTTCAGTGCTTCCACGCCGCCTACTATATCCATAAGCTCCTTGGTGATGCTTGCCTGACGCGCCTTATTGAACTGCAGCGTCAGTGTCCTTATCATCTCATCCGCATTCTGGGTCGCATTCTCCATCGCGGTCATACGTGCGGCCTCTTCCGAAGCCTGAGACTCGAGGAGCGCCCTGTATATCTGCACCTGGACGTTCTTGGGCAAGATCTCATTTAGAATCTTCTTCTGGGAAGGTTCGTAGATAAATGAGACGGCAGCCTCTTTCGATTCCTCCTCAGGCTCTGCCGGTGCGGTTACCGGCAGCAGGCGTGCTGAGATAACCTCCTGAACAAGGACTGTCCTGAACTGATTGTAAACGACATGAATCTCGTCCACCCTTTCGTTAAGATAGTGCTCTATAAGGTCCTCGGCCATCGTCTGCACATCAGAGTGACTCAGCCTCCCGGACAGCCCGGTCCATGCTTTACGGACCTCTACGTTACGTCTCTTGAAATAATCGTTCGCCTTTTTGCCTACAACACTTACAGATACATTAAAGTTCTCTGACTTCCATTGTCTGATATGACTCTCAGCGGTCTTGAGTATGTTGGAGTTGAACGCGCCGCAGAGTCCGCGGTCACTCGTTATGACGAGAATCTCCACAGTATTCCTCGGCCTCTCCGCAAGGAGCGGATGTATTTCACCGCTTGCGTGGGAGAGAGCCGATATTACCTCACTCATCTTATCCGCATAGGGTCGCATTTCGAGCATCCTCGTCTGAGCCCTGCGGAGCTTCGCAGCAGCCACCATCTTCATAGCCTTGGTGATCTGCTTTGTGTTCTTTACAGCGTTGATACGCTTTTTTATATCTCTTAGTGTAGGCATGTCTTCAGTCTGTTATTCTTCCTTAATTTTTATTATTTGATTTTTTACGGTTGAAATCCTTTCTTGAACTCCTCAATGGCGGCCGAGAGCTTCTCCTTCAGCCCGTCATCTATAGCCTTTTTCTCCCTGAGCTCGGTCCGCAGATCATCTTTGGAGCCCCGGACGAACTTCAGGAGTTCTTCCTCAAACTTCCTGACCGATTCCACAGGCAGATCATCGACAAAACCCTGCGTACCGGCAAACAGCACTATGACCTGATCCTCCAGTGGCAGCGGTTCATACTGACCCTGCTTCAGGAGTTCAACCATTCTCTTCCCACGCTCGATCTGGGCAAGTGTGGCCTTGTCCAGGTCGGAGCCGAACTGCGCGAAGGCGGCCATCTCCCTGAACTGTGCAAGGTCGAGCCTCAGAGTACCTGCGACCTGCTTCATCGCCTTGGTCTGAGCAGCGCCGCCGACACGACTGACCGACAGGCCAACGTTAACCGCCGGTCTTACGCCGGCATAGAAAAGTTCCGGCTCAAGATATATCTGTCCGTCGGTAATGGAAATGACGTTCGTCGGAATATAACCGGATACGTCACCGGCCTGTGTTTCGATGATAGGAAGCGCCGTAAGAGAACCGCCGCCTAATTTATCCGAAAGCTTTGCCGCCCTCTCAAGAAGACGTGAATGCAGATAGAAAACGTCACCGGGGAAAGCCTCTCGTCCAGGGGGACGCCTGAGGAGCAGCGAGAGCTGTCTGTACGCTGTAGCCTGCTTGCTCAGATCATCATAAACGATAAGGGCGTGCTTCCCGTTGTCCCTGAAATATTCTCCTATGGCACAGCCCGTATAGGGAGCAATGTACTGAAGCGGGGCAGGTTCACTGGCAGAGGCAGAAACGATGATTGTATGCGCAAGCGCGCCCTCTTCCTCCAGTTTCTTGGCTACACGAACGATATTGGATCTCTTCTGGCCGACCGCTACATAAATGCATATCACGCCACTGTCCTTCTGGTTGATAATGGCATCAATGCCGATAGCTGTCTTTCCGGTCTGACGGTCACCGATGATGAGCTCACGCTGTCCGCGGCCGATAGGGATCATGGCATCGACCGCCTTGAGACCTGTCTGCAGCGGCTCACCTACGGGCTGTCTGTCGATGATACCGGGGGCAACGACATCGACAAGCCTCTGCTCTTTGGCATTTATAGGTCCCTTTCCATCGATCGGCTGGCCTATGGCGTTTACCGCCCTGCCAAGGAGCTCTTCGCCTACGGGCACCGACATGATCCTGCCTGTACGCTTTACGATATCACCCTCCTTGATGAGGGTGTCTTCACCGAAGAGAACCGCGCCGACCGAGTCTTCTTCGAGGTTCAACGCCATTCCGAAGACCTCGTTGGGAAACTCGAGCAGCTCGGACGCCATACAGTTGTCGAGGCCGTATATCCTTGCGATTCCGTCACCGACCTTCGTTACCGTGCCAACTTCACTGACATCGACACGTTTTTCAAAGTCCGTAATCTGCTTCTTTATCAGCTCGCTTATCTGTTCTGCATTAAGTTCTGAAACATCCATCAAATCACCCCCGTCTGAGTTCAGCCGCTCCGGTCGGGAAGCAGCCGGCTCTATTCTTTTTATCTCATAAGTTCTGTTCCAAGCATTCTCAGTTGTCCCCTCAGGCTGCTGTCATATATGTTACTCCCAACCCGCACAATGAAGCCTCCAAGCAGCGAGGGGTCCACTTCATTCTCTATTTCTATATCTTTCCGGGTCATATTCTTCAGCGCTGCCTTAAGCCTCCCGACATGCGCCTCACTCATTTCAACCGGAGAAACGACGACCGCCTTTGCCCTCTGTTTCTTTTCGTTATAAAGATTGATAAGCGCCTCTGTCGTCTCTCTGATCGCGGCCATATGTCCATTGGCTATTATCAATCTGAGAAACCTGGCGGTGCTGTCATTGAAGCCGAGTGCCGGCAAAATCGCTTCAAATGCCTTTACCCTCTCATCGTCCGAAAATATCTTGCCGCCAAAGAGGAGATTCAACTGCCTGTTCCGCCCGAGCAGACCGGCAAACAATGTCATCTCCTCAACTACCGCCGGCACCACTGCGTCATCAACAGTGTCGATGATCGCCCTGCTGTATCTTCTGGCTATCTGGCTCTTTTTCAATTACCGCCCTCTAACTTCCTGAGGTATTCATCTATAAGTTCTTCCTGTTCCTTATCGCCCAGTTTTTCCTTCATCTTTTTCTCGGCAAGCTCAAGAGCAAGCGCCGCCGCATCGGACTTGATCTTTGCGCGTGCCTTTTCGAGTTCGAAATCGATATTGGACTTTGCCTGCTCCAGAATACGCTCCTTCATCTTCTCGCCTTCGGCGATGATCGCTTCCTTCTCTTTTTCGCCGGACCGCCTTGTCGAAGAGATGATTTCCTCTATATCCTTATCCGTATTCCTGAGACGATCCCTGACCTCATCGAGCGCCTTCCGGGCGAGTTCCTTTGCTTCCTTCGCCTCCTGCAATGACTGCCCGATCATCTCCGTCCGCCTCCTGAAGAACTCCCTGAAAGGTTTTCTTCCGGCAAGGTAGAGAATAATGACGAGAACCGCAAAGTTGACGACCGGCCAGAGCCAGTCCTTCAGTTCCGACCTGTGTGAACCGTGGCCTCCTTCCGCAGCCAGGGCAGGTATGGTATATAACACCAGTACCAGCATCTGCGAAAAGGTTACTTTAATGATATTCCTGATAAATGAATAGTTCACCGGACACCTACCAGTTTTTCAACTATCTGCCGGGAGATAGCCTCTATGTCGGTCTGCAGGCGGGCACGGGCCTCTTCAGCCGCCTGTTCAAGCTCAGCGCGGGCCCTACGGTTCATTTCGAGGGCCATATTTTGGGTTCCCTCTAACGTCTTCCGCTGAATATCCAAACCTTCCTTGCTCAGTTCCTCAAAAATCCGTCTCGCCTCGTTCCGCGCCTCTGATAACTTTGAATTGATCTGTTCCAGAAGTCTGTCCTTTTCTTCATCCATCTCTTTCGCAGCAGCAAGGGCGCCTTTTGTATTGTCCTCCCTCTCCTTGAAGAGCCTGAAAAAAGGCTGATACAGAATTCTGTTGAGTATGATAAGGAGAACGATAAAATTAAACATCTGAACGAACAGCCAGCCGTTTACATCTAACATAATGTCTCCTTAATTCTTGATTGACGGCGAAATGCTCTTGAGACAAAGCTACCAAAGTTAACACAGCGGGAGCGTTTTAGTCAATAAAGCTATACGTTTATTTGAGGATTTTATATTATCGTCAGGATTCGAGGATTCAAGCACTGCCTACCGCCTACTGCATACTGCGTACTGCCTACCATCCTTTTCCCGTCTATTTTGACTTTTTCCGATCCCTTCTTTTAAACTTCATGTAATCATGGGCGGTGATACTGTACTTACTCTTATATGGAAGGCGGGGCCTGTAGTAAAGTTAGTCCTGCTGGTGCTTCTGCTCTTCTCCGTTTTGTCCTGGGCCATTATAATTTTTAAACACAGGCAGCTTTCCCGGATAGAGAAGGAATCGGAAAAATTCCGCGAAGCCTTTGCCGAAAGCAAACAGTGGGATCTCCTGTATCAGAGCACGAGGAGACTGGCGGTAAGCCCGATGGTCAACCTCTTCAGGGCTGCATATTCCATGGAAGGCGCCACCCGTGAAGAAATACGAAGCACTCTAAAGCGGATAGAGATAATGGAATCCGCAAGGATCGAAAAATACCTGAATTTTCTTGCAACAACGGGATCAACCACCCCCTTCATCGGTCTTTTCGGCACGGTGTGGGGGATAATGAACTCATTTCTCGGCATAGGCAGGATCGGCGCCGCTTCTCTCGCCGTGGTAGCCCCTGGCATAGCTGAGGCCCTGATCGCTACGGCTGCCGGTCTTGTTGCGGCTATCCCGGCGGTTGTCGCCTATAATTATTATTTAAGCAGGACCCGGCTTAATATAATGGAGATGGAAGACTTCTCACGGGAACTGCTCGATTACTGTATGAGGAAGCACAGTGAGGC
>CAZZGC010000105.1:0-8527 GCA_964653915.1 uncultured Thermodesulfovibrio sp. | reverse complement strand
AACTCAACTCCCCACTGATCGAAGCTGAAAATATTCCATATTACTCCCTGTACAAATATCTTGTGTTCGTACATAGCGATCAGGCTGCCTAATATGCGGGGGGTTATTTTCCTCACAAGGATAGAATTTGTCGGGCGGTTTCCGGGGAATACCCTGAAGGGGGCTATTTTCTTAATTTCATCGTCATTCTTGCCGGCCTTGCGCAACTCCTCTGCTGCTTCTTCATATGTCTTGCCCTGCATAAGCGCCTCTGTCTGAGCGAAAAAATTGGAAAGGAGAATCTTGTGGTGTTCGCCCGCAGGATTATGAGAGACTGCAGGCGCGATAAAGTCGCAGGGAACCATATGAGTGCCCTGATGAATCAACTGGTAGAATGAGTGCTGGCCGTTGGTGCCCGGCTCGCCCCATATGATCTGACCGGTGGCATAATCAACCGGCTTACCCCACCTGTCCACCGACTTGCCGTTACTTTCCATGTATGCCTGCTGAAAATACGCCGGAAACCTGTGCATGTACTGATCATAGGGCAATATCGCTTCGGTTGCAGCGCCGAAGAAGTTTATATACCATGTACTGATGAGGGCAAGTATGACGGGGATATTCTTCTCAAAGGGAGACCCCCTGAAGTGTCGGTCCATTGCGTGTGCTCCCTCAAGTAGTTGCAGGAAATTTTCAAATCCTATATAGCAGGCAATTGAAAGACCGATGGCGGACCATAGCGAATAGCGGCCACCCACCCAGTCCCAGAAGACGAACATGTTGTCCGGATCGATACCAAACCGTCTGACCTCTTCGGTATTTGTGGATATGGCTACAAAATGTGTCTTTACAAGTTCTTCATCTTTCGCAGTATCGAGAAACCAGTTGCGGGCAGTATGGGCATTTGTCATCGTCTCCTGCGTTGTGAATGTCTTTGAGGCTATCATGAATAGAGTGGTCTCCGGCTTGAGACTTTTCAACGTCTCCGAAATATGCGTTCCATCGACGTTTGAGACATAGTGCACATTGATGCCCTGCTTGGCATACGGTTTAAGTGCCTCGGTGACCATAACCGGGCCAAGATCTGAGCCGCCGATGCCGATATTTACGATATCGGTAATTCGCCTGCCGGTGAATCCCTTCCAGTCTCCACTAACAAGCCTCTCAGAAAACTGCTTCATCTTCTGAAGTACGCTGCGCACTCCGGACATGACATCTTCTCCATCAACATAAACGGGCGAGCCGGACATGTTCCTTAGGGCCGTATGAAGAACCGCCCTGTTTTCCGTTTCGTTGATACGTTCCCCTTCAAACATGCTATTTATTGCATGGCCAAGCTTTACTTCTTCAGCAAGAGACAGGAGGAGTGACATTGTCTTCTCTGTAATAATGTTTTTCGAATAATCGACGAAAATATCCTCGAACTGAAGAGAAAACCTTTCAAACCTTCCGGCATCTTCAAGGAAGAGGTCGCGCATATGCACACTTCTCATCTCTTTATAATGATTAAGTAACTCTTTCCATGCTGCTGTCTGTTCAGGATTAATCCTGGCAAGCATTCCCTTCCTCCTTCAATTATCGAAGTTCAACTTCGATAACTCATTCTAAAATAAGGTCAATTAGGGTGTCATCAAGTGGTAAAGCCTCTTCGTTCAGCCGTTCCATCGTATATTGTTGATATGCATTTTCGCCTCCAAAGATACCAAGCAGAAACTCCCGTCTGGTGACGAATGGAAAGTTTTTTATCCCGATATAGTCAGGGAAGCTGCTCCACCGGTATGACTTTAAAAAATCTAACGGACTTGCTTCGCTGTCAGCCAGTTTCAGCGGATTGGTGTGAATATAGTGCGGCAGATATAGAAAGTGCGACTCCTTCTTGATATGAGCGGCGCGAAACCGCCCCTGAAAGAGCGGCCCGACTCTATCGTATTTTTTATTAAAATAATTGGTATACCCAGTTCCGATTTTCTGCATGAATTTGATAACCCCCTCCTCAGTGATCTGTCGCAGCATCAGGTGATAATGATTCGGCATAAGAGTGAACAAAAGTAACTCAACCAGAGGCATACGTTTGGGGCGCGACGAAGATAGTCTTCGATTAAGGGAATGTATTTCCAAAGTTTTGGGATTAAAATAATAATTGAAATTCGATACGGCGCCCTCATCGTTAAATTCGGACAGCGAGTGAATAAAACGTAAATAGTCCGAATCGTCCACAAAAATCGTTCTTTTTTCGACTCCTCTGTTGAAGATGTGGTAGATATCCCCATTAATAAAAGGCGGCTTCTGCATAAATTCATTATAACAAAATAAATATCGAAGTTCAACTTCGATAATACCTTGAATTATTTAATAAAACAATGGGGTTGGGGAAATTTTAGTGAGGTTTTGCAAGTGGCGAGACCAGCTCCTGCCGGCTATAATTAACCTCCCTTAAAGCAGTGAGCATTCGACGAAGAGGACATTTCCGGGATGAAACCGCAATGTTCCACGTGGAACATTGCGGTCACCCTCAATATGACGACATTATCGCGCTTCAAAGAGGGTTGATGAACTGGGGGGAGCACTTAGCCTACACAAAATATATATAACACTATTTCCAAAATCGGGCCAGGTGTGACCAAAAACCGATCACACGATATTTTTGTGGATTCTGAAAGGATATTTTTTTCATGCGCCAGGTTTAATATGCCATGTTACAATAAGTTCATCGCATTCAATATCTCTTTGAGTCACGTTTTTTTCAGCCTTTCAATACGTATGAATTACCGGATGAGCTCTATTGACAGTTAGCCCGGATTATTCATAAACCTGGTGAACCGGCGGAGGCATGGCTTAAAAACATATTGAACGCGATGGGATTATTGGAGACGCAGAGCGAGAAGCGAGGGATTTTACGAGTTGCAGACTGTATCCGGCGGGGATTCTGCTAAGGTATCGCCAATCTGTTTTTTCACCACACCTCCGCCGGATTTGTGAATAATGTGGGCTAGGTAAGCGACAGGGGTAGCAATGTAAGGAGGCGGATAGTGATGCCCTCGCCAGCGGTATTTATATAACACAACCTCCTTGCGTCATCAATCATTCATAAATGATAAGGTGGGGCGGATTTCTGCAGTTTGCTCGGAACGGCGCCGCGCCATACTGTCTCGCCCGATCGATCGCTTGTCGAGGAAGGATCCATTATACTGATAACCTGAATAGATCGATCAATCTCCATGGTGATAACTCGTGACACTGCCACATATCAGAGCGGGGTAAGATCGAGCAGCGTCGCGATACTTTGCCGTCTCTCCCCGATGACTGGGTTCCTGAACCATGCCCTGATGTTCCACGTGGAACATCAACAAAACGCCGAATACAGTGAAAGTCTCATAATGCGCCAGGGTGTTTGGATATGACTTATCAACAGCCAAAATTGTGCCATCTGAAACAGATTTAGCTGAAAGGGAAAAATTGACTGATCATGGGGGGTTATGCTACATTTGAGACGATGACAAATAAGACTCTATTGTGGAAAAAATGTTAATTTTGGGAATCGATACATCCTGTGACGACACAGCGGCGGCTATTGTTGAAGACGGCACAAGGACCGTTTCCAATATCGTATCGAGCCAGAACGAGATACACAAAAAGTACGGTGGCATAGTCCCGGAACTGGCATCCCGCAGGCACCTGGAGATGATCTTGCCTGTCGTTGATGAGGCCATGACGCAGGCTGCCGTGGGACATAACGATATCGAAGCCATAGCTGTAACCGTTGGTCCCGGGCTGATCGGCTCGCTGATCGTGGGAGTGAATTTTGCAAAGTCGCTATCCTTTTTGTGGGACATACCGCTTATTGCCGTTAATCATCTCGAAGGACATATATGCGCCACCTTTCTGGAGTCTGAGCCTGGCTTCCCTTTTATTGCGCTGATTGTTTCGGGCGGACATACGAGTCTGTACAGGGTGGAGGGGATCGGGAATTACATAGCTCTCGGGCACACACGCGATGACGCAGCAGGAGAGGCATTCGACAAGGTTGCAAAACTGCTTGAGCTCGATTATCCTGGCGGGCCCGCACTGGACCGACTCTCGGACAAAGGGGATCCGTATGCCGTTGAATTTCCGAGGGCTGACATGGGAAACAGCTACGATTTCAGTTTCAGCGGTTTGAAGACGGCAGTATCCAACTATATGCGCAAAGAAAAGAACCTGCAAAAGGCGGATATTGCGGCAAGCTTTCAGACGGCTGTAATAGATGTGCTCCTTTGCAACACATTTTCCGCAGCAGCCCGGGAGGGGGTAGGGAGGATCATACTATCAGGCGGCGTTGCCGCGAACAGCACGCTACGGACTAGGTTCAGCGAAGAGGCAGCCAAAAGCTCCCTGGAGCTTTTTATTCCGTCGCTTCCCCTCTGTACTGACAACGCCGCCATGATAGCTGCTGCAGGATATTTTCGACTTCTGCATGGGGAGACATCCGGGCTAAATCTTAACCCCAGGGCACGTATGCAACTACATTAGCTTTATCGAAGTTCAACTTCGATAATTCCTTGATAATCTTAGCAAATATATGTGGATAACATATTGGCGGGGGAATAAGCACACGGGTAGTGTATCAATAAAAAAGGGACACGCGGGCACACGGCCGGAATTGTGCAATTATCACGTGAAATGGTCTTTAAGATGGCCGGCAACGTTCCCGATGCCCCTAAACTCGTCTCGGCAAACAGGACAGGAATACACCTTTTCTGCCGTCGCCGGGAACCGCTTTTCGATCATGGTCCAGAAGCGGGATTTGTGATTTTTTTCTGCGCGAGCATCATTAATAATGCAGAGTCTTTTCATCCCTCCTCCTTATGCCCTCTGAACAGACTGGCCAACACAAAGATAATAATGCCAATCGTAAGCGCTGAATCGGCTACATTAAACGCCGGCCAATGCCAAGCATTTACATAGAAATCAATAAAATCAATGACTTTTCCGTATCGAATACGATCTACCAGGTTGCCGGCAGCACCGCCCAATATCAGTGATAGGGCACCCAGTTCCCAACCCGGTCTTAATTTAAGGATATACAGTGTAATTATTATTATAACAATAACGGCAAGAATTACAAAAGCTGGATTACCAAGGCCAGAAAACATCCCAAAGGCTGCGCCCCTGTTTTCTACATGTACGATTTTAAGGAAAGGCAGTATATCTATTTGATCATGAAAAGAAAGATTTTGGACTATCCACTGCTTCGTTACCACATCAAGCAACAGTGCAGGAAGTGCTATGGAGGCAGCGATTACCCCCTTTTTCAGGCGGTCATAACCTGGTGGCATTTGGCGCAAAGCTCCGGATGATCATTAAACGTACCCACACTATCGTCTCTTATCCAGCACCTGAGGCATTTGGCTCCCTCTGCCTTACCGACTACCACGGCAATGCCGGTCTTCTCTTCGCTTCTGTAAGCTTCCGGCGGCGCTTCAGCGATTTTATGAAGTTCTGCTCCTGATACAATAAATAAGGTAGGCAAAAACGATCGATAAGGTTCAAGAAGTGCATATCCCGTCTCATCGGCAAAAACCAAAACCTTCGCCTCGAGCGCATTACCGATGAATTTGTCCTGTCGGCGGATCTCCAGGGCCTTGTTAACTTCATCGCGAACTTCAGAAAGCGCCTTCCACCGCGTTTCAAGCTCAGAGTCTATGAACTCCTCATGCACCTCAGGGAAGGAAGAGAGAAATACACTCTCCTCTTTCAAGCCTGGAATATGTCTCCATAATTCCTCAGCGGTAAAAGATAGAATGGGTGCCAGCATCTTTGCCAGCGCAACGAGTATGTTGTATATCACCTTCTGGGAGGCCCGCCGCTCAGGCGAATCACTGCTGAATGTATATAAACGGTCTTTCAGAATGTCGAGATAGAATGAGCTCATATCAACTACGCAGAATCTGTAAACCGAGTGATACACATCATGAAATGCGAAAGTTTCATAGGCATTATTAACTCTCCTTATAAGCCCCTGAAGCAGGCTAAGGGCATATCTGTCGATCTCGGGCATAGTCTTTACTGTCGCGGGATCAAGATCAACCTCCTCACGGTCAAGATCATAGATGTTTCCCAGCATGAAGCGGCATGTATTTCTGATTTTCCGGTAGGCCTCAATGAGTCTGGCAAGGATCTCGTCTGAAATCCTCATATCTTCTCTGTAATCTGCAGATGAGGTCCACAGCCTGAGGATCTCAGCTCCGTGTTTCTTCGTAATATCCTGAGGGGAGATTACGTTTCCTAACGACTTAGACATCTTCTTGCCGCTGCCATCGACTACGAAGCCATGCGTCAATACCGCCTTGTAAGGCGCCTGCTCCCGAGTGCCCACCGAAGCAAGAAGAGAGCTCTGAAACCACCCCCTATGCTGATCACTCCCCTCAAGATACAGGTCGGCAGGCCAGTGGAGCCTTTCGTCTGTTTCCACGACAGCGGCATGACTTACACCGGAGTCAAACCATACATCAAGAATGTCCTTTTCTTTGTCAAATTCCGACGCCCCGCATTGCGAACATTGAAAACCATCAGGTAGAAACTCCGCCGCTTTTTTCTGGAACCATACATCAGCTCCTGCCTCTTGGAACTCTTTCTCTATCTTCTCAAGAACTGCTCTGTCGGTGACCATGGCACTACACTTTTTACATGTGAAGACCGTAATGGGCACCCCCCATGACCGCTGTCTTGATATGCACCAGTCCGGCCTCTTATCAACCATACCGTAAATCCTGTCCATACCCCACTCGGGTATCCAGCGGGTGTCTCTGATTGCAGCGAGAGCTCTTTTCCTAAGGTCGTTTTTCTCCATCGATATGAACCACTGTTCGGTCGCACGAAATATAACAGGCCGTTTGCATCTCCAACAGTGCGGATAGGAGTGTGAAATGTTTTCTTCCGGAGCCAGAAGCGCACCGGTTTCCTCTAACTTGCGGATAATCTCAGCATTGGCCTTGAACACGTTTAGTCCTGCAAACTCATGAACGTCTTCTGTAAAGCGTCCCCTGTCATCCACCGGGGCAAAGACATCGAGGCCATATTTAATCCCGATGTCATAGTCCTCTTCACCATGTCCGGGAGCTGTATGGACTACGCCGGTCCCCTGTTCGAGCGTTACATGTTCTCCAGTCAAAGTCGTGACTGTCCGATTGATCCATGGATGGCTGCATTCAATACCTTCAAGCTCTCTTCCTCTCCATGACTGCTCAGAAACAGTATAGTCTCTCTCGTCCTTGCCGCATCGCATCATACAGTCGGCTATCAGGTCTTCAGCAATAATCAGCCTCTCTCCCTCATGTTCCACTGAACGGTATATAAATTCAGGGTGCAACGCAAGAGCCATATTCGCAGGCAGTGTCCATGGTGTGGTCGTCCAGATGACGAAACAGGCATTTTCAGCGTTGCTCCCCAAAGCGCTGTAATTGCCGGCAACCTTGAACTTTACATATATTGACGGTGACACCTTGTCGGCATATTCGACCTCGGCCTCAGCAAGAGCAGTCACGCAGGTTGGACACCAGTGAACCGGTTTTTTGCCCTTATACAGGGCGCCCTTTTCAATGAACTTGTGAAGCTCTCTGACTATAGCCGCTTCATAGGTGTAAGCCATTGTAATATAAGGATTATCCCAGTCTCCAAATACTCCGAGACCTTTAAACTCGTTACGCTGAATATCAAGGAATTTCTCTGCATATTCACGACACATCTTCCGCTTCTCAAGAACAGGAGTGGTTTCCTTTTTAGAGCCGAGTTTTTTGTCAACCTGGTGTTCTATAGGCAGGCCGTGACAGTCCCATCCCGGCACATACGGAGCATAGCAGCCCTTCATTGTATGAAACTTGACAATCATGTCTTTCAGGATTTTGTTCAGCGTATGGCCGAGATGTATATGGCCGTTTGCATAGGGTGGCCCGTCATGCAGAATGTACTTCCGGGATCTGTCCCGATCCTGCATTTTGCGATATATATCATTTTCTTGCCAGAAAGCAAGAATTTCCTTTTCCTTGCGGGCCAGATTCGCCTTCATGGGGAAATCGGTTTTCGGCAGATTTAAAGTGTCCTTATAATCGCTGGCCATAGCTTGTTATCCTGATTGATAATCTATAGAGTGAACTAAAAATTTACCACCAACTGATCTCATGTGTCAAGGAAATACAGTTTTTTTAAGTCCATTCGACAGGGTTTTTGTTGATTTTATCTTGATGCATTGTGTTATAATGACCAAATTTTTAAATTTATGTATCGACGGTGAGTGAAATAACGCACCACGCATGATAGATACCGGAAACCAATTGACGGGCTCTTTTTATCTGCCGGCCATAACGGGCTGTAGCGATTCGTTTTTCTTTCTTTATGAGGCGGTCATTTCCCGCTGGTCCATAATTTGCAATTCTTTAATTAAATGAAAAACGGAGATATCCATGAATAATGAAAACATGAATAAATGGGAGGTGAAGATCATGAAAAAGATTTTCTTGTTTACAATGCTCGTGATGGCGGTTGCTTTACTTATCCCCGGCCATACACTTGC
>CAZZGC010000104.1:7503-8800 GCA_964653915.1 uncultured Thermodesulfovibrio sp. | reverse complement strand
GTTCCGGAGACCGGGGCATCGAATCTTGCGGAATTAGCCTCAATTTTTATTGACACATCAGGCTTGAAGGCATCCGGAAAGCTGTCTGCCGATATCAGGCTGACGGGTAGAACTAAAAAGCTGGATGCGATGAAGGCGAAAGGCAGCATAATACTGCACAAGGTTGGTATAAATTATGACCAAATAGACGCTGTTCTGGATGGCAATATCTCGCTTGACAGAAATTTGATGAGCATAGATATAAAATCCACAATCGAGAAAAACTCTGCAATGATTAAAGGAACGGTCAAAAATTACATCCGGTCTCCGGATATAAGGGCCGATCTCAGTTCCGGAAAATTCGATATCGACAAGCTGATGGCCGTATTCGCCGGTAGCAAGGACTCAGGAAAAAACGCGGACACGGCAACGGGTTCAAAAAAAAAGCCGGGTCGCAAAGACATCAAACTTACCGCCAACGGCACCATCAAGGTTGAGCGGGCTGTATTCCGGGGTGTCAATGTTGAAAATCTTTATCTCAAATACGACTTCAGAGACAACAAACTGAAGATCACCGACATGACCGCTGTTGCGGGCAGGGGCAGGGTCGGACTGACAAGCACCATCGATCTTTCCAAGCCCGGTTATGAGTACGATGTCAAAGGCAACCTTGATTCACTTCATACCGAAGAACTCATCAATATCCTCTTTCCGAGGGCAAAGGACACCCTGTTCGGCATACTGTCTTTCAACATAAAAAAGCTCCGTGGAAGGGGCACTACAGCAGCCGACCTGAAAAAGCATCTGTTCGCCGAGGGTGACTTCAGCCTTCGGGATGGGCGGATAACCAACTCGGGAATTGTGGAGAGACTTTCGGAGTTCATCGAAATCGGCGACCTGAAGACGATCGATATCAAAGAGGCCCGGGGGGATTTTGTCGTCAAAAACGGCGTCGCAATGATCAGCAGCTTTCTGTCTTCGGACGACATGGAAATGGATCCTCACGGGAGCATCGGCCTCGATGAAACACTCAACATTGCGCTCGACCTGCGGCTTTCCCCGCGTCTGACCGGAAAGGCGATGAGCTCAAAGATCGCACAGTACATAAAAAATGAACGCGGTTGGGGATCTGTCCCGCTCCTTGTAACCGGTACACTCTCCAAGCCCCGTTATGCCGTTGATATAGAAAAGGCAGGCAAACAGGTCATCAGGAAAGAAGTTGACAGATTGTTCGACAAGATGCTCGAAGACAAGGACGAGCGACAGAAACAGCAGCTCGAGCCGGTACGAGAGCTGCTGAAGGGGATATTCCAGTAAT
>CAZZGC010000104.1:0-7403 GCA_964653915.1 uncultured Thermodesulfovibrio sp. | reverse complement strand
ACCTTATTAAGCGGATACTCAATGATCCCTTCCGCACCGGCTGATCTCAGCCTGGGAATCAGATCGCGCACTACCTTCTCTTCCGTAATCACCTCAAGAGCATACCAGCCGGAGTCCGCAAGCTGTGACATGGTTGGAGAGTGCATGGAAGACAGAAGCGTCATCACTCTTTTAAGCGATGTCTCCGGAACGTTCATCTTCAGGCCCACCTTCTCCTCGGCCGCAAGCGCTCCCTGAAGAAGGAGCACGATATTTTCCATCTTCTGCCTCTTCCATTTATCCTTCCACGCCTTCTTATTTGCTATGAAGCGCGTGCTCGATTCAAGGATAGTTTCAATTACTCTCAGGTTGTTGGCCCGCAGAGATGATCCGGTCTCGGTAAGCTCAACGATTGCGTCGGCCAGGTGCGGCGGCTTTACCTCTGTAGCGCCCCAGGAAAAATCCACCTCCGCCTTTATCCCCTGAGACCTCAGGTATTTTTTTGTAAAGCCTACCAGTTCGGTCGAAATCCTCTTGCCGTTAAGATCCTTCACCTTTTTGATCTTTGAGTCATTGGGGACGGCTATAACCCACCTGACCGGTCTGAGACCGCCCTTGGCATAATTAAGCTCGGCAACCTCTTTCACGTCGGCGCCCTGTTCGAGTATCCAGTCCTTGCCTGTCAGACCGGCATCGAGTACTCCGTCATCCACATATTTTGCCATCTCCTGAGCTCTGATCAGCATCGCCTCGACCTCGGGATCGTCAAACTCCGGATAGTAAGAGCGGGCTCCGACAGTGACGTTGAAACCGGCCTTTTTGAATAATTTCAGAGTTGATTCCTGCAGGCTTCCCTTCGGAAGGCCGAGTCTTAATGTTCTACTCATCTTTAACATCTTCTCCTTTATATACTTGTCTTACTCCCCCACCCCTTTACTCTTAACCCACATTATTCACAACTCTGGCGGAGTTAGAGTTAAGTGGTATGTGGTATGTTGTAAGTGAGTTGTAGTTTATTCAAATAAAAAATCTTGCTTCCTCTAACCTACCACTTACGACTTGCCACATAACTCTTCATTCCAAACTCCAATCACCTTCCATTCACTTACCCCATACCTCTTACCCCGTAACTCCTGACTCTTCACTCCAAACTCTATTTTTAATACGTTTCATATAATACAAACAGGCCGGGATTTATTCAAATGCTGCTGCCTTCCGCCTGCTTCTTTTCCCCCCGTGGGCCTCTCGCTATATGCATCTAAAACCGCCATCCCCTAACTCTAAACCTTTGCCTCTCCACTGCATACTGCTTACCACCTACTGCCTACTGTCTTTTCTCACCCTGATCGTATTGGCGTGAGCCTCCAGTCCCTCTATATCCGCAATAGTTTCAACGGAATCGGCAAGATTCATGAAGCCCTTTTTTGCGGCACTGATAAGGCTCGTACGTTTGATAAAATCATATACCCCCAGGGGTGATGCAAACCGCGCTGTGCCTCCCGTCGGAAGGGTGTGATTCGGGCCTGCGGAATAGTCCCCCAGCGGCTCGGGGCTCCAGCGGCCGAGGAATATAGCGCCGGCATTTTTTATCATGGGTAAAAGCCTGGAGGGCCGCCCGGTCATGATCTCAAGATGTTCAGGCGAAATACTGTTAGCTATCCCGGCTGCATGTTCAAGGTCTCTGGTGACTATAATGGCTCCGTATTTGCCTATGGACTTCATCGCGATCTGCCTACGCACAAGCTGCTTCATTTGAGCGGAGATCTCTTCACGCACATCTTCGGCCAGCCGTTTCGAATCCGTTACAAGAACCGATGATGCCATCTCGTCATGTTCCGCCTGACTCAGCAGGTCAGCAGCGATAAATGACGGCTCTGCCGTATCATCAGCAATGATCAGAACTTCGCTCGGCCCGGCAACCATATCTATACCCACTTCCCCGAAAACCAGCCGCTTAGCAACTGCAACGTAGATATTGCCCGGACCCACAATCTTGTCAACCTTCTTTATCGTCCCGGTTCCAAAGGCCAGCGCCCCTACAGCCTGTGCACCGCCTATCCTGTAAACTTCTTCAACTCCAAGCAGCTTTATCGCAGCAGCTACGTATGGATTCATCCTCCCATCCCGGGAAGGAACACATAATGCTATCTCGTTGACTCCCGCCACCTGAGCCGGTATCACGTTCATCAGTACCGTTGAAGGATAGGCAGCCTTGCCTCCCGGCACATAGACTCCCACCCTTTCAAGCGGTCTGACAATTTGCCCGAGCGTAATGCCGTCTTCCGTAAACTTCCATGATCCGGACTTCTGCCGATCATGGAACGTCCTGATCCGCCGTGCAGAAAGCCGCAGAGCTTTCATGAACTTACTATCAATCTTTCCCGCAGCTGATTCGATCTCCCTTTTGCTTACAGCAAGACGCTTTGGTCTGAAGCCATCGAACCGCTCCGTATACTTTATGATCGCCCTGTCCCCGTTTTTCTGAACATCAAGAAGGATCTTTCTGACGGCCTTCTGAACGTCATCCTCACATATCGAGACGGAGGAGCGCTTTTTCATTTTCTTCAGAAAAGCGGGGGCCTCTTTTTCAGTTATGATCTTCACGTTATTGCTCAAGCCGCTTTATAAATATCAATATATTTTTGAGTCACGCATTCTCTTGTGATTCAATGCTAACAAAGTGGGAAATCTTACTCCTTTTTAACTTCTCAAGATTCCTCGTCTTCCCGACTTGTCGGGACCCCTCGGAATGACATGCCTGCTGCCTATCCCTTTCCCGCTTTTCCCGCCATTCTCACTCAGTTAACACGTTTAGGTTACCAGAATTCCAGCCCGGCGGGCAATCAACCTTTCACCCTCTTTATCCGTGCACCTAACTTTTCGAGTTTTTCCTCGATCCTCTGGTATCCCCTGTCGATATGATACACCCTGTCGATGACAGTCTTTCCGCCTGCAGCGAGGCCCGCAACCACGAGAGACGCACTGGCCCGCAGATCGGTTGCCATCACCGGGGCACCGGCCAAACTATTAATCCCTCTGACGGTTGCGGTAGCTCCCTCCACGTGTATATCAGCGCCCATCCTCCGGAGTTCGGCAACGTGCATGAATCGGTTTTCGAATATATTCTCTGTGATGATGCTGGTTCCGTTTGCAACGGTCATAAGGGCCATGAACTGAGCCTGCATGTCCGTAGGGAAACCAGGATAAGGCATCGTCCGGATGTCTCTGGATTCCGGTCTGTCTGTTCCCTCAATCATTATGCAATCATCCTGTACATCGATACTGACGCCCGTCTCTTCCAGCTTCTTTATTACCGCCTCTGCATATTCAGGCACCGTATCTCTCAACTTAACCTTGCCAGACGTAATCGCAGCAGCAATCATGAAAGTGCCCGTTTCGATTCTGTCAGGAATCACCCTGTAATCCTGGAGAGGATTCAGTCTGTTCACACCCCTGATTCTTATTACGTCCGTGCCGGCTCCTTCTATCTTAGCGCCCATTGATATCAGGGCATTGGCCAGGTCCGATATCTCAGGCTCCCGCGCAGCGTTTTCCAGTACTGTCTCACCATCTGCAAGGACAGCAGCCATTATCAGGTTTTCCGTTCCTGTAACTGTAGGGATATCGAAATATATGGTCGCGCCATGCAGCCTCCCGGCCTTAGCGTAAATGTAACCCTCTGTGAGGTCGATTTCGGCGCCCATCTTCTCCAAACCCATGGTATGCAGGTTTATAGGCCTCGCACCTATCGCGCATCCCCCCGGTAACGAGACCTTCGCCTCCCCCATCCTGGCCAGTACCGGTCCGAGAACCAGCACTGATGCCCTCATCGTCCTTACAAAATCATACGGCGCCTCATATGAGTCAAGCGTGTCGGTCTTGAGGATAACCATATCATCTTCAATATGAAAACCAAGCCCCATATGGGCAAGCAGCCGTCCCATGGTGGATATATCTCTCAGGGCGGGTACATTCCGGATTGTGCTTTCTCCTGAACTCAGAATAGTGGCGGCCATGACCGGCAGGGCCGCATTCTTGGCCCCGCTGATAGAGACCTCCCCTTCAAGCCTTACACCGCCTTCTATCTCTATCTTGTCCATCTTGCCGTCAATACCCTTTCCCGTCCGGAATAGTCATTAAGTACTTTAACAGCGGAAAAGCCCGCTCCAACCGCTATATCTTTCACATCCTGAGCTATGTCCGGCGCTATCTCAAGGACAAGAATACCATTATCAGAGAGAAACTTTTGTGCATCAGGGATGATCTTCATGAAATAGTCCACCCCTTCCGGGCCTCCATCCAGGGACGACCTCGGCTCCCAGTCCCTGACTTCCTTCTGAAGTCCGGCGATTTGTACGGATTTAATATAAGGAGGATTGGATATAATGAGATCGAATGTGACACCCGGGGAAACCGGGCCGTAGAGATCTCCCACAATGAAAGTTACATTGTCAATGCCGTTGTCCTTCGCATTTTCAACCGAGAAGGAAATAGCCGTCTCTGAGATGTCGATTCCATAGACCGCGGAGCCGGGAAAAGCCTTTGCAATTGCAAGGGCAAGACAGCCGCTGCCTGTGCACAGATCAAGTATGGTCAGGGGAGGAGGGTTAGACAGGGATTTGATGGTATGCTCGGCCATGAATTCCGTCTCCGGTCTCGGGATCAGTACACCCGAACCGACCCTGATTCTCATCCCGAGGAAGTCCACATAGCCCAGTATATATTGAATCGGCTCCCGCCGGGACCTCCTCGCCGCCATTATGTCTATTTTTTCAACATCAGCATCCGGAATCCCGGGATTGTCCCTGTAAAGACTGACCGAATCTGCACGCAATACATCCCGGATAATAAGCTCCGCTTCCTGCGTTGCCGTATCGATGCCGTTAGAAGCAAGCTTTTCAGAAATCTCTCTGAGTTTCTCAAGCGCCTTCATACCTGGTTACAATCCCGACCGGCCCCGTGGATAAACCCATTGTTCCCTGAGCCAGGCTAAATCTCCTTCAGCCGTTCCGTCTGAAAATGTGTGACAAGGCTGTCTATAAGCTCATCGAGCTCGCCTTCGAGTATCGCGGGCAGTTTATGAAGGGTAAGATTGATTCTGTGATCAGTCACCCTGTTCTGAGGAAAATTGTATGTCCGTATGCGTTCGCTCCTGTCACCCGATCCGACCTGGGACCGCCGCTCCTGGGCACGCTCTTTTTCCTGGTTTTCAATTTCTATTTCATACAATCGAGATCTGAGCACCTTCATCGCCTTCTCGCGGTTCTTTATCTGGGAACGGCTGTCCTGACACTGAACGATAAGACCTGTCGGTATATGGACAATCCTTACGGCAGAATATGTTGTGTTTACACCCTGGCCGCCCGGTCCGGACGCACAGAATGTATCTATTCGCAGATCTTTTTCCTCGATTTTCAGATCGACCTCTTCGGCCTCAGGGAGAACTGCGACCGTTGCTGCAGATGTATGAATTCGTCCTGATGTCTCTGTCGCAGGGACCCTCTGTACCCTGTGAGTGCCGCTTTCATACTTGAGACGACTGTAGGCACCCCTGCCCTGAATCGATGCAACAACCTCCTTTATTCCGCCTACCCCGGTTGAGTTCATGTCCATGACTTCAACCTTCCATCGCCTCTTTTCCGCATACTTCGAGTACATCCTGAACAGATCAGCGGCAAACAGTCCGGCTTCATCGCCGCCGGTGCCTGCCCGGATCTCGATAATGATACTCTTCTCATCACGGGGATCTTTAGGCACAAGCATGAGCTTCAGTTCCTGCTCTACGGCAGGCATCTTCTGCTTCAGTTCAACGAGTTCGGCCTCGGCAAGCTCTCTGAGCCCGCTGTCGCTCTCATTTTCAAGAATCTCTTCCGCTTCGGATATGCCGGAGACAATCTTCCGGTACTCCCGAATCTTCTGAACGATCTCCCCGAGCTCCGCCTGTTCCTTCGAATACTTCTGGCTCTTGCTGTAGTCGGAAAACACCTCCGGATCAGCAAGGAGCCTGTTGAGCTCCTCATACTTATTCTCTATCTCTTCAAGTTTCTCAAGCAACATCGCCCGATCTCTCCTTCCCCCAGTGCTCCCCGGACTCAGAGAGAACCTCCTGAAGGGCCCGGATCGCAACCTCCACCTGATCCATCGACGGCCTTCCCGTAGTAAGCTTCTGAAGCCACAGCCCGGGCACCGCCACAGCCCTGATAAAAGGATTATTCAGCCTCTTTGATGAGTACTTGACGAACTCGTAAGACATGCCCGCGATGAGAGGAATGAGCACAATTCTCGAAATGAATTTTTCTATAAGTGGCCATTCCTTTGGTATTACCGAAAACACCAGTATGCTCATTATCATCACCATCAGCAGAAAACTTGTGCCGCAACGAGCATGAAGCACCCCGTATTTTTGCACATTCTCGGGATGGAGATCTTCTCCAGCCTCATGGGCATTGACCGCCATATGCTCGGCGCCGTGATATTGAAATACCCGTTTAATGTCATCGTTCATCCCTATGATGACTATATATGCCAGAAATACAAACACCCTGATAACCCCGTCCACAAGGTTGAAGATCAGGGAACTATTGTTGATACCGCCGTAGAAGATGCCAAGCAGTTTCGTCGCATAAAGCGGCAGAAGCAGAAACAGGAGAATACCTATTACAAATGCAACCAGCACCGTCATGGTCAAAGCCAGGGAGGAAGGCTTTTCTTCCTCATGTCCCGACACCTCTGCTGAATAAAGCAGGGCGCTTATTCCGAGCGAGAGGGCCTGTATCAGGGCGACCACACCCCTGATGAGAGGAAGTTTCAGGACACGCGGAAGTTTTCTGATACGGTTATTTTTTACTACGATTTCGTTTTCCGGGGTTCTGACCGCAACACTCCACAGGTCTCCCGACCTCATCATAACTCCCTCGATTACGGCCTGTCCGCCAATATCTGCCATCTTACCCTCAGCTCCTGATGCCTGTAAAAATTGTGCCCCTTTCCCTGGCTGTGTCATTCCGGGCATAGATAGGAATCTCAAAATTTCTCTCCCGAATCATTGGTATCGGAATGACAGATGGGAACATTATTTCACATAATGCCATTAAAAAAGGGAAATCCGCACGGTCAACTTCATGAAATGCCCGGATTTCCCTTATTGGCTTAGCTACTTTTTATGCTTTGCGTACTTTTTCCTGAACTTTTCCACTCTTCCTTCGGCATCGACGAGCTTCTGCTTGCCGGTAAAGAAGGGATGGCAGTTGGAACATATGTCCACATGTATGGAGTCCTGCGTAGAGAGCGTTGTGAAAGCCTCTCCACAGGCACATACGGCCTTTACTTCCTTTAGTTCCGGATGAATACCCTGTTTCATTTCAACCTCCGAATATAAAATTTAGCATAGCAGGGAATTTTTTTGCAACAGGGGATGGTGCTGC
>CAZZGC010000103.1:7756-8964 GCA_964653915.1 uncultured Thermodesulfovibrio sp. | reverse complement strand
TCGTTCTTCAGCGACTTCGTCTTATCGAGCAGCTCCTTGTTGACCCCGTTCAGGGTATCAATACAGAGGTCGAGCTCCCTGTTGTGTTTTTCGAATGACTCGATCATCTTTTTGTATTCTGCCGATTTCTCCGCTTCAGGGAACAGCGCCGCAAGAGATTGCTTCATCTTTTCATTTACATTTTTCATTTCTTCAAATTTTGACCTGATGTCGTCGAACATCTGCTTCCATTGCTGCACCTCTTCGTCCTTCATCTGTGAAGCATTTCTGTACTCTTCAAGTTCTGCCTGTAGTTTTTCCATCTCTTCGACGGTTTCGTCAGATGCGGTGCCCTTTTGACGTTTAATGATCAGAAGAACCGTAAGGACAATAAAGATGATCAGGAACTGAATAAGAAACATCAATATTAGAGGATGAATCTTTATCATGGCTCTATTTCCCGTTCATTGTATCATGCGGTCCCGGCTGGCTCAGGATCGTCCGGTTTGTCAGCCCTGATCTTTTCAGGTTCATCATTCACCTTATCAGTCTGAACCGGTTCGTCCTGCTCAGGTGCTTCTGCTTTTTCGCCACTCTCGTCAGCATCGCGTACGTCTGGAGCATGTATCTCCTGGACCGCTTCCTGTTTTTCATCCTGCTGATCTGTGTCAGTGCCGGACTGGGGAGTGGTCCCTGATGACAACTGCTCAAAGATATCATCTACCATATTTTGATCGTTTGCGGCGTCGGATTCATCTTTGACTTCAGGTGTGTCGGCCTTTGGCATCTCGGGCTCTGCCCCGGATGACTCATCGGCTTTCTCCGGTTCATCCTTTCCTGTAAGCTCATCAAGAAAGTCAGCCGGGTCAGACTCATGGTGAACTGATGCGTCATCGCTTTCGTCTTCCTGTGACAGGTTCAGCAGCTCTTCTTCAAGCTTTGCAAGTTCAGCCTGACTGGCTCCGGTCCCCTTCGGTTTTTCTTCATGTTCTTGTTCGCCTGTATCATCGGCGCTTTCAAGATCATGTTCTTCTGCCTCTGCGGCCGAGGCCTCTGCATCTTCTCCCGGTTCATTCTCTGCCGTGTCAATAGTTGCCTTGTCCCCTTCTGACTCATGTGTATCTGAGTCAAGTTTTATCTTTACGGCTGGAACTTCCTCTGTGTCAGTCTGATCGCTGTCATCCGCCGGCTGTGCTTCTGCTTTCACATTATCTTCTTCTTCCTGCTCC
>CAZZGC010000103.1:1632-7656 GCA_964653915.1 uncultured Thermodesulfovibrio sp. | reverse complement strand
TTGCCTATTTTGCCCTTTTTCAGGGTGTCGCGTTTGAGATAAGCGAGTACGCCTATACCCAGGATCAGATTGATGGCGATGAATTTGAATGCTACCGCGCCCCATGATATATCAGTATCTTCAGTTGGCTTGACCTCCTGTTGCTCTGATACAGGTGCTTTCTCTACTTCAGCCTTCTGTTCTTTAAGGTCCTCTTTCGATTCCTCAACCGTTGCCGAATTGAAAATAAATGTCTTCTTACGTTCAAAGGTCATACTTTTGGCGACTATATTCATTGTATAGTTACCCGGAGTGAATGGCGCGATCTTTCGCTCAAAAATGCCGGCTTCCTTGAGGAAGGGTTCGAGCCTGGATGTCTTGCCATCCGGGCCTGTCAGTTCTATGTAAAACTCTATTTTCCCGAGCACCTCCGGCTCGACAATCGTCTCTCCATTCTTTTCGAGCCAGATATTGATGTCCATGGGCTGTCCGAAGAGAGAGTAGAGATTGTTGAAATTGGTCTTTAGGCTGAGGTCTGTTATTACATAGGCCTTGTTGTCCTCACCTGTACTCATCAGGATTTCCCATCGTCCTTCAAGCGGCCTTTCTATCGTGATCATATCGAAAGTCTCGGATTCGAACCATGATATGCCGGAGTATTTCCGGCTTCCTGAATATTTCTGTCCATCAGGGGAAAGGAGCTGAATATCGGTTCCGGGCGACCCTTTAGTGGCAACTATCGTTACTTCCTTTACTGAAGAGTCAATAAGGAAGGCGTTTTTGGTCATAGGCAGCATATCCGGTTTCTCGAGGCTTTCGAAAATGGATGTGAATATGAGATGGAGTTCCTTGTCTGTAAGAGCAAGGTTATAGAACCCCCCTGTCTTCTTGGAAATCTTTGCGAGCAGCTTCTGGTCCGAAAGACGTGTAAATGCGATCGAATAGACCTTTATATTCTGTTCCTTCATCCGGCCCAGCAGCTCTGAGTCGATCAGATCGAGCAGGCGACCGTCTTCAGCAGAGTCTCCTGTGTCCATCATGCCATCGGTCATGATCAATATGACCTTTTCCCGGTCAGGGGGGGCCTTTGTATCCGATAGAATACGCATGCCGGTATTGAAAGCCTCGTAGAGATTCGTGAAAAGGCCCTTTGAAGATATTTTTTCTGCCGCTCTGTTGAGGCTGCTGACATTGGCCTTGTCCGCAACCGGAATCAGAGGACTTATCATATACCCTTTGTCGCTGAAGCTGACTACCGATGCCCGGTCTCCTTCCCTGAGCAGGGATATGAAAAGTTTTGCAGCCGGAATGCGCAGAAAGTGTGGATCGGTTTTTTTCATGCTGCCGGAGCTGTCCATCACGAGAACTACATCCATATTGCCGGCACTGGCGACAGCTGCCGGGGTCAGGGCTATGAATATTCCGATTACTATTGCGAGGGCTGTAATCCCTGTTTTTTTCATCCTCTTATCTCCTGTGAGCGCAAGGGCCTCTTTTTTTATATTTTTTCGAACGATTCGAGTAATAACTTTAGTTCCGCCTTGACATGGAGGTCCTCGCGTGTTATTATTTGTAAAAACGTGCCACGGAGGGGTTGTGTCGAAGCTTATCAGATTCGGAGTCTCACTTGAAAAAGGCCTTCTGGAGAGATTCGACAAACATATTCGCGGAAAGAACTATTCTAACCGTTCCGAGGCGTTTCGCGATCTCATCCGTCAGGAGCTGGTGAAAAAGGAGTGGCAGCACGGCATGGAAGTGGCCGGTGCGATAACCCTAATCTATAATCATCACAAAAGGGAGCTGCTCAATCAGATAACCGGGATTCAGCACGATTTTTACAGGGTCATAATCTCGACTCAGCATGTTCATTTGGATCATGGAAATTGCCTTGAGATAATCGCGGTCAAGGGCCCCCCTCATCAGGTTCAGAGACTTGCAGATACGCTCAGGGCCATCAAGGGGGTAAAGCACGGAACACTGAGCATGTCGAGTACAGGAAAGACGATTTAGATGGTTTTTATTAAGTGCAAGGAATATGCTGACAGGTGGGGCACTGCTATGCCTGGCAGGACAGGGGAGACAGGGTAACGTGCATATTTCCGAGGGCGTACTATCAACTCCTGTGCTGGCAAGCGGCGCTGTATTGACCGCCGGCGGAGTGGCTCTGGGATTGAAGAAGATGGATTATGCAAAGATCCCTGAGGTAGCCGTAATGTCTTCCGCTTTTTTTGTCGCCTCGCTCATTCATATACCCGTCGGGCCATCTAGTGTGCATCTCGTGCTGAATGGACTCGTGGGCGTGCTGCTTGGATGGATGGCTTTTCCTGCCATACTCGTGGCCCTTACACTTCAGGCATTACTATTTCAGTTCGGGGGATTCACCGTGCTCGGGGTCAATACATTCAATATGTCCGTGCCAGCAGTACTGTCGTATTATCTGTTCAGTGAGCGGATCAGGTCAAAGAGCCGGATCACGCCATCCGTTGCCGGCTTTTTGGCAGGGATCCTTGGTGTCGGAGGGGGCGCTCTCCTCATTGCACTGAGCCTTCTGTGTACCGGAGAGGAGTTCATGAATGTAGCAAGACTGACTCTTCTGGCCCATCTCCCGGTCATGATTATAGAGGGAATAATTACAGCCTTCTGTGTCACGTTTCTGAAGAAGGTCAGGCCGGATATCCTGGAGAAGTATTAAGACATCACTCTATGCATCTTGAAGAATTCGCAGAGGGAAAGTCTTTCCTGCACCGCCTCGATCCGAGGGTGAAATTCGTTACCTTTATACCATTCGTCATGGTGGTGGCTGCGGCTCATGGTCTCAAGGTTCCGCTAACTGCACTCCTGGTTTCCATCTCTATGACAATTGTGGCCAGACTTGATATTAGAAAGCTCCGCACCAGGCTTGCTGCGGTCAATATATTCGTGCTCATGCTGTGGGTCTTCATTCCTTTAAGCTATCCCGGGGAAGAGATATTGGGTATTGGCCCGTTTTCCGTGTCCAGAAACGGAATCCTCTATGTACTTTCTATAACTATGAAGACCAATGCTATCGTGCTTGCAACGATAGCCATACTCGGTACATCCGAAGTCTTTTCGCTTGCCCATGCCATCGTACATCTGAAGGCGCCGAAGAAGCTCGTCCATCTATTCTTTTTCTTTTACCGTTACATCAGTGTTCTGCATGAAGAGTATACGCGGCTGAAAAGGGCGATGGTCATCCGGTCATTCAGGCCCGGGACCAACATGCATACATACAAATCATACGCGTATCTTGTCGGGATGCTGATTGTAAGCAGTTACGAGAGATCGCAGAGAATCTATAATGCCATGCTGTGCCGTGGATTCACGGGAAAATTCCCGGTAATAGATCATTTCAGACTGAGAAAGGGTGATTTTGCATTCGGTGTTTTAATGAATGCCGTCACGCTTTTGCTTATATATGTCATGTGAGGTGTATTGATTGATAGAGATCAGAGAACTATATTTCGGATACTCAGGTAACGGCAAGATTTTTGACGGCCTGGATTTTGC
This sequence comes from uncultured Thermodesulfovibrio sp., assembly GCA_964653915.1. Taxonomy (GTDB): domain Bacteria; phylum Nitrospirota; class Thermodesulfovibrionia; order UBA6902; family UBA6902; genus CAZZGC01. The sequence goes on along the minus strand of CAZZGC010000103.1, from coordinate 4,149 downwards.
ATTGAGAGAAGGTGAAAAGGTTGGCCTTGTCGGACCTAATGGTGCTGGCAAGACAACACTGTTTTATCTCATCATGGGACTGCTGAAAGCTCAAGCAGGTGAAATGAACATATTAGGCAAGCCGAGGCAGGATGAGGCAGATTTCCTGGAAGTCCGACAAAAGATCGGACTCCTGTTTCAGGATTCGGAAGACCAGCTATTCTGTCCGACTGTCGAGGAGGATATAGCATTCGGCCCGCTGAATTTAGGCAGATCACACAATGAAGCAAAGGAGATTGTCAGGGAGACATGTGAAAGGCTGGGGCTGACGGGCTTTGAAAAAAAGGTCACTCACAGGCTGTCGGGTGGGGAGAAGAGGCTTGTTGCCCTTGCCACTGTTGTGGCGATGAACCCGCAATGCTATCTGCTGGATGAGCCGACAGCCGGCCTTGATGAGCGTACCACTACGAGGCTCTTGAAGTACCTCAGGGAATACGCGGATACATATATCCTCATTACTCATGACCGGGAGTTTCTCAAGAGCGCAGTAGACAGGATATATGAGATGCGGGATGGAAAGATCAGACCCCTTTAGTAAATCAATATTCAGATATACTTGCTCAACTGTCCGGCATAGATGAAGGCAAGCCTTATGATGAATCCTCCTGCCAGCACCATGAGGGCGCTCAGGTTCATCCTGAATATGGCGGCATCGGAGAGATCCTGCAGATGATCCTCCTTTATCTCGATGAGCTTCAGGACGAGGGCGAGAGGTAACAGGATGGCCACGAGCATGATCGCAACAAAGTACAGAAAGTACTCATGGGTAAATGTGAAGAACGGCATTGCCGATACCTTCTTTGCCGCCGTGGATGTGTACTGTCCGTAGAAGAAGAGGAGTATGACCATTATCTCCGAAAAAATGAGCCATATATCCACTTTCGTGTAAAACAGTTTCACCGCAGACCGCTGGGCCACGATGATCAAGAACGCGGCACCTGTTGAGAGGGCTGAATTCAGGAATAGAATGGGGAGGATGGAAGAGTTCCATAACGGTCTTGCGAGCATGGCGCTCAGGAGTATGCCGGTGTAGATGCCGACAAAAATCCCCAGACCGAAATTGATCACCGCAAGCGGCTTCATGTACAAAGCCAGTCGTTCAGACCATCTTATTAGAAAATTCAGTCTCAGGTTGTGTCTCATCGCTTCCGGGATGGTGGACAGTCCGTACATGAAACTGAGGGGGATCGTAACAGTGATGCCCCAGGCCCCCCATGACATGGGGGAGAACGTCTGCAGGGTCAGGAAGAACCAGTACATATGAGTCTTGCGTTCAAGGTCCAGGAAGATGAAGATCATACCCAGTATAAGCACAAACGGCGCATACATCGCTCCTTTTATACAGTACGGTCCCTTGTCTTTTTCCTCGGGCCATTTTTTGAGATTTGCTATTGCAGACATAACCAGCATGCCCGCTGCCAGTCCGCCCAGAAAGAGGTACATGGCGACCATCCAGTTCCAAACCTCTACATGTGGATATGTTATGGCGTTTATTCCTGTAATGGTCTGTTCCATCACAAACTCCTTTCAGGTTTTGTAACCCTGTTGATATAGAACACCCTTGGCTCTGTCCCCGCCTCTGCTTTAAGTGCGTAAGAGTCGTTCTCCCTGAGGAGCGCCGATACTTCACTTTCAGGGTCTTCAATGTCGCCGAATATTCTCGACCTGCCGATGCATGTCTTTACGCATGCCGGCTCCAGACCTTTTTCGAGTCTGTGCGCGCAAAAGGAGCATTTGTCCGCATATCCGTGTTCAGGGTCTATATATCTCGAGTCATAAGGACAGGCTGCAATGCATGCCTTGCAGCCTACACATCTGTTTCTCTTTACGAGTACCAGGCCCTTTTCCCTGTCCTTGTATGAGGCTCCTGTAGGGCAGTTATACACACATGGTGGATGATCGCAGTGGTTGCAGAGCTCGGAGCGCAGTTCCATCCTCAGGCGGGGGAACTCTCCCTCTACGCGTTCGACGACCCTCGTTCTGAAATGCTCGGCCGGGACATTGTTTTCGGTCTTGCATGCAACGATGCAGGCCATGCAGCCGATACATCTTTTCTGGTCTATGACCATGACGTACTTAGGCATCTTCTTTCCGCGTTTCTATTTTTACAAAATTCACCCTCATGCCTGTTGAGCCGCTGATGGGATCGACATCGAATCTTGTTACCAGGCTCTGATCGCTTACACCTCTTTTGTAGGCCCTTGACAGTCTCCTGCTTTCAGTGCCGAAACCATGAACCATGTAGACGCAATCTTTCCTGATTCTCTCTGTAACCTTTGCTCTTATCCTCCCTGACCGGACGCCGTCTTCATTTATGAGTGTGACATACTGATTGTTGCGGATCCCGAGCCCTGCCGCTGCGGCAGCGTTGATCCAGAGGCTGTTTTCGCTGAACAGTTCCGATAGCCTCTGATTGTTAGTTGTCCTTGAGAATGTATGCACCGGGGCCCTCCCGAAGATCAGCCTGAACCAGCCTTT
>CAZZGC010000103.1:0-1532 GCA_964653915.1 uncultured Thermodesulfovibrio sp. | reverse complement strand
GGGAAGTACCCGCCGACACCAAGCCTTTCCGCGATCTGCTTAACTATCCACCAGCCCTCCCTTGACTCGTACATGGTCTTTATTGCCGGCTGTCTAAGACTCACGCTCAGGTATCTTCCACGACTTACTTTCAGACTGTCATGCCTTTCGAGGTATGTGGATTCGGGCAAAACAACATCGGCCATCATCGCTGTATCGTAGGGTCTGATATCAATCGCTACAAGGAGATCGAGATTCTTTATCGCCTCTATCGTCTTTCCCGGATTCGGCACCGAGGCCAGTACATTTGTCCCTGCCACGATCCAGCCCTTTATTGGGTAGGGAATTCCGGTAATAGTTGCAAAGCGGACAGCCTGCATCAGTTCCGGTTTCGCAAAGGGATGGGGTCCAACGGTTACCGCGCCTTTTGTGGGCGTCGGGAACGCTTTGCCCGGGATTCTTTTCAGGCTTCCTTTTGCCGGCAGATATATCCCGCCCTTTCTTCCCCATGTCCCAAGGATGGCGGAGAGTATGGCCAGGCATCTTTCACGCTGGGTGTCGTTGCCGTGCCATGCCGTGAATCTCCCCGGATGTATACATACGGATGGCGCGTGCCTGCCGATTTCCCTTGCAGTCTCAACAATAAGATCGACGGGCAGTTCGGTTTCCTTCGATGCCCACTGAGGCGTGTATTCACTGACAGCTTTCCGCAATTCATCGAAGCCAGTAGTGTATCTGTTGACGTAATCCCGGTCATACATTCCTTCATTGATTATTATGTGAATCCAGGTAAGCATGAGGGCCATGTCAGTGCCCGGTTTGATCGGAAGCCAGTAGGTCGACTTTCCGGCAGCTGTGGAGAACCTGGGATCAACAACGATGACCCTTGCGTTATTCCCCAGCGCCTCGGTGAAGTCCTGCACCTGGGAGTTGTGCATGTTCTCTCCAAGGTGCGTGCCGAAAAAGACGATTACCCTGCTGTTTACGAGGTCGACCCGTTCCGGGGAACCGACGTCATACCCGTAGGTGAGTTCAAAGGCAACAACCCTTGCGCCCCTGCACTGACCGAAGGAAGGGAAGGCGTAGTTGGGACTGCCCAGTGCCCCCCTGAGCGTCATCAGGTGGCTCGTTATCCCGCCGTGCATCAGAAACGCCAGAGACTCGGCCCCGTAACTGTTTTTGATTGCGGTAATCTTTTCTGCTACATAGTTCAGGGCTTCGCCCCAGGACGCGCGTTTGTATTTGCCTTCCCCTCTTGCTCCGGATCTGATCAGGGGATATTTGAGCCTGTCCTCATCATACAGCTGGCCTACACCGGCATTGCCCCTTGCACAGAGTTTCCCCTGTGAGCGGGGATCGTAGGGGTTGCCTTCGAGTTTTTTCACCCTGCCGTTGACCACAGCGGCTACCGCCCCGCAGTTCCAGAAGCACATTTCACAGTAAGTCGGTACGTACCTCACTTCATCATGCGGGCGTCTTCCCATTGCGAAGAGTGAAGCGAACAGCTCTGCCTCGGAAATCGATGAGGCTGCAATCAGCGTTGAATATTTCAG
>CAZZGC010000102.1:0-9033 GCA_964653915.1 uncultured Thermodesulfovibrio sp. | reverse complement strand
CAATAGTGACCAGATGTTCGAATAATTACGGACCCTATCAGTTTCCTGAAAAGCTGATGCCTCTGGTGATAGTCAATGCGCTTGACGAAAAGATGATACCTGTTTACGGGGACGGCATGAATGTGCGTGACTGGATTTTCGTGACGGATCACTGCAGGGCTCTTGATTCCCTGCTGACCAGTAGTTTGCCCGGCGAGATTTACAACATAGGGTCGAGAAATGAGCGAAGCAACCTTGATGTTGTCAGGCATATTCTGGATATAGTGGCACACGAGACCGGCCGGGAAAGGGATGAGCTGATGAAACTTATTACATATGTTGACGACCGGAAGGGACATGACAGGCGTTATGCGATCGATCCATCGAAAATAGAACGGGCGACCGGATGGAAGCCACGGGTTGATTTTGATGAAGGACTTGCAATGACAGTAAGATGGTATCTTGATCACAGAAACTGGTGGGAGAGGATCATCAGCGGTGATTACATTAAGTATTATGAACAACAATATTCGGAGAGGCTGAAAGATTGAAAGTTGTTCTTGCCGGCTCCAGTGGTATGCTCGGCAGTGATATAGCCGGGGTTTTCGGGGATCTTGATCTTGCCTGTCTCACATCGAAGGACCTTGACATAACCGATCGTGACCGGGTGTGGGAAGGAATCAGTGACTTGAAGCCGGATCTCCTTATCCATGCGGCTGCATTCACTGATGTCGATGGATGCGAAAGTGATCCTGACCGGGCATTCAGGGTTAATGCGCTCGGCACGAGAAATCTTGCCACAGTCTGTGAGTCGATCGGCTGCCCTATTTTATATATAAGCAGCGATTATGTCTTTGACGGTGAAAAAGGTGCTCCGTATAATGAGCTGGACCAGCCATCGCCACTGAATAATTATGGCCGGTCGAAACTGATGGGTGAACGCTTTGTCGTATCTCACACAAACAGGTTTTTCATCGTAAGGACGTCATGGCTCTTCGGAAAATCCGGCAGAAACTTTGTAGATACGATGTCCAGGCTCATACGGGAGAGAGAAACGGTAGATGTAGTGAATGATCAGGTCGGTTGTCCAACATATACCCGTGATCTTGCTCTGAAACTCAGGGAAGTAATTCGTTGCGGCTACGGAATATATCATGTCACTAACTCGTCATATTGCTCATGGTTTGAATTTGCATCCGAGATCGCCCGTCTGCTTTCGGCAGATACGCAAATAAGACCTGTTTCCTCGGACAGATTCGGACGGCCAGCCGTAAGGCCCTCCTTTTCCGTCCTTGACAATATGATGCTGAGACTAGAGTCCGTCAGTCCATTAAGGCCTTGGAAAGAGGCGCTTGCCGAATATCTGACCAGGTGAGGCGATAACAATTTCTAAGGATTCCGGCCTTAGCACATATTATTCAGTTTAGCTGTCTTCAACTTCTTATTTTTTCCTCTTGATGACTGCAATTACTCCTCCGCCGATTATGAACAGCACAGAGCTGAGTGGTTCCGGTGCAGCCGCAATTGAATCGCCGCTCCTGACCGCCCATGCATAGCGCTTGTAAGTTTTAGAACTGACCCCCTGATATCCTGTGCCCCCATGAAATCTGTAAGCCTTGGAGGGATTGCTGCTGTCTACTGTTGATGTCCAGTACATGTACGGCCTTACGTCTATAAAGATGCCCGGAGTGGATGAGCTGATTCCTTCATCATAAAACAGGTGGCCGAGCTCGCCTGTAACGCAGTTGTAACCCGTACATAATCCGGCGACCGGGAGGCGCCAGTCAGAGTATCCCTGATAAACGAGGTTATCTGCCCACGAGACGGCGTCGTTCCAGGTCATTGTGATGCCCGAGTAATTGGCAAACTGGAGCCAGGTAACATTGAGGTCGTCATCATAGATCAGACCACCACCTCTGTCGATCAAGGCAGCCTCTGAATTTGCAGAGACCATCATCATAATTGTTATGCACAGCAGCAGAAAAATTGTCTTCTTCATTCACTTGTCCCCTTTCTGAAGATTAATTCCCATGCATATGCAAGGATTATTCTGTATTTGGCTGCGGAATTTTACTTGAAAGCCCCAGCATGTCCACTATCGTACTTATGATACGCAAAGTAGTACCTATGTTGTCAATCATGCTGTCCCGAGCGGTTTCATAAACCCAGCCATATCCCTGTAAATACAAAGTATAGCAAACGAGATGCCCGGTTTGCGTAGCGATCCTTATATTAAAGGTAACATCTGCTGAATTCAAGAAAAATGTTCTATATGTCGATTAATCAAATATATCATCCGTCGGCCTGTTACGATGCAAATTACGTTCTGGCACTGTGACAGTCACAGAATTTTTTGTGCCACGGTAAGAAATATGTTATTCTTAAGAAATCGGGCTATCAGAAGGGTCTGTCCATATTTCAATCAATATCAGTTTGTACTGGTATTATCCTTTACCGGAGAAATAATATATAACTTGACAAGTTAGAGAGTATTTGAGAGAATTTTTTATGTCTTTGAATGCCTTTTGCGTCACTGATGAGAAAGACCTGAACGAAATTTTCAAACTCCGTTTCAAAGTGTTTTGTCTTGAGTGGGGTTTTGAGAAACCTGAAAACCATTCCAGTTCCGTCATCACAGACGAGTTTGATAAACATGCGGTACATTTCGCTGTGCGGGATGATGCGGGCAGGATAGTTGGGGCCCTGATGTTGATTAAGAATTCTCCGGCCGGTTTTCCTATTGAAAAGTATTGTGAGCTTACAATAGATCCCGATGATATCCCCCGTGACAGGCTTGCAGAAATATCTCGAATTGTAATTCACAGGGATTACAGGCGCAGGGCTGAAGACAAGTATATATATGGGCCTGATGAAGAGAGGCGCATCATTGGAAGTTTTGATTTTCCACAGACTTATCACAATAATCAGACACATTTCAGACGGGCCGATGACCGGTTCAGGTTCAGGGGGGGCAGACGTTCCGGAGAGATGTCCGGGGATCGCAGACGCAGGCATGAGGTAATTCTCAATCTCTTCAGGGAGGTTTACCGTGAGAGCATCGACAGCGGCATAACTCACTGGTATACTGTAATGACAAGGGGGATCGTGATGCTGCTTGGGAGATTTGGCATTACCTTCACCGAGATCGGAGATCCTGTGGACTATCACGGTATAAGGACACCTTATATGGCTGAAGTTTTACGGATAGCAAATGAAATGAAGGAAAAGAATCCGGCGCTTTATGAAGAGTTCACTCAGAAAGCCTGATCAAAGAAAAAGCACTCATGGCGAAGTATGTCGTCCCTTTGAAGGGGATGAAACATATGGTCAGGGTTGCTTCTTCGATGTTGACGATTCGTTGACTGTCCGCTCGTGGAGCTCCGGCATGGAGAGGTTTACTCATAAGTCAGCTAAAGACGTAATTGGTATGAATATAGCAGAGTTGCATCCGCAGCTTTCAGAAAAGATAGCATCGGTTTTAAAAAGCGGCAGGCGAAGGCGCCTCAGGAATTTCGGGAGTGACTGTCTGAAAGGGAATGCATTTACGAGTGAAATATCTCTGACCCCTCTCAGAAATGATATGGGCCATATAAGTGGTGTACATATATCACTTGAGGAGTTAAAAGGGAGTTGTCCTATCGAGCAAAAACTCATGGAGTCCGAAAAAATGGTTGAGATCGGCAAGATCGCTTCGTCGCTGGCACATGGGGTGCGTAATCCTCTCAACGCGATAAAGGGCGCGGTCGTATATCTTCGTGAAAAATATGGCCGGGAACCAACGCTGATTGAGTTTTGCTCGATCATAACCGAGGAGATCGAAAAGCTCGATACATTTATTTCGGACTTTCTGAGCGCATCGAGCCGGGGCATCAGCCCTGCTTCGGTTAATGTCAATGGAATTATCGAGTCGATTCTGGTAATGATAAAGCCCAGGGCTGAAATACAGAAAATCAAGGTCAGGCGGCATCTTACTGTTCTGCCGCTTATCAGCGCAGATGCCTTTCAGATAGAGCAGGCTCTGTTCAATCTGATAAACAACGCTATGGAGGCGATGGCTCAGGGGGGCAGGCTAAGCATTAAGACATCCCTGAAGTGGGAAAGAGGCAGGGAGTATGTACTTGTCGAAATCAGTGACACAGGCGGGGGGATTCCTGAAAGCAAGATAAATGACATAGGACATCTCGGAAATGATGAGGGGAGGATGGACAGGGGATTCGGCATTTTTCTTGCCAGAGAAGTCATAAAGTCGCATAACGGGAAACTCCTGTGGGAGAGCGTGCCGGACCGGGGCACAACATTCAAGATTTTTCTACCGAGCAGGCAGGATGCGAGACTCTGACTTACCAACGGTTTTAATTGTAGACGATGAGAAAAATGCTCGTCGTGTACTTTCCGCGATTCTCAGAGAAGTTCCCTTTAATGTTTTAGCGGCGGAAGACGTTCCGTCTGCGAAAGCGATGGTCTCTTCGGAAAATGTTGATGCCGTCATTACGGATCTCAAGATGCCGGGTGAAGATGGCCTGCAGCTGTTTGAATATCTTAAGGAAGAATATCCGGACATACCAGTAATTTTTCTCACCGCATTCGGTACCGTCGAGTCCGCTGTCTCGGCCATGAACGAGGGGGCTTTTTTTTATTTTGTCAAACCGCCCGACTATATAAAATTGAAAGCCATACTTGCCAAAGCAGTAGAACAGAAGAGTCTCAAAAACGAAATAGCCCGCCTGAAGGGACAGCTCGAGTCCACATACGGATTTTCGAGCATCATAGGGAAGAGCCCTGGAATGGAGAATGTTTTCAGGATGGTGGAGGCCATCAAGGATTCCTCTATCAATGTTCTGATAACGGGGGAGACTGGCACAGGTAAAGACCTGCTGGCAAATGCGATCCATTACACGAGCCGGCGTCACTTCAGACCGTTTGTTGCGGTGAATTGTGCTGCAGTTCCGAGGGAACTGCTGGAGTCGGAATTTTTCGGTCATGAAAAAGGTGCCTTTACAGGTGCGGTTACGAAGAGAATAGGCAAGTTTGAGGAGGCGCACACGGGGACACTGTTTCTTGATGAAATAGGGGAACTTGAACTCTCTCTGCAGGCCAAGATACTGAGGGCGATACAGGAAAAGGAGATCGAACGTGTAGGCAGCAACAAGAAGATCAAGGTGGATGTCCGTCTTATCGCTTCCACCAACAGAGACCTGTCGGAAGATCTCAAGGGAGGAAGATTCAGGACGGACCTTTATTACCGGCTTAATGTGGTACAGATAAAGCTGCCGCCTCTCAGGGAGAGAAAGAGCGACATCCCTCTTCTGGTGACTCATTTCATAGATAAGTTTGCGCAGAGGGAGAACAAACATATTTCATCTGTATCGCCGGAGGTTATGAATCTGTTTCTTAACTACTACTGGCCGGGCAATCTCCGGGAACTGGAAAATGTTATAGAGCGTGCCGTCGTGCTCGCAAGAAGCGAAGTTATTAGTTTGCAGAATATTCCATCCGATCTGAAGAAGGGGGCACGCAAGGGCAATATCAACGCATCAGGCCTGAAGCCGCTGAAAGAGCTACAGAAAGAGACTATTCTGCAGGCACTGGAGGCCTTCAACGGCAACAAGTCTAAAGCTGCAAAGGCCCTGGGTATCACGAGGAAAGCACTATATAATCACCTGCGCCGGATAGACAGCGACCTGATTGCTTCCAGATAAGATGTATCCAATCGAAACAATTTTTTATTTCTCTCGTTTTTTTCTTTTCTTTTAAGGAGATTAAATTAATTTGTCGGTAATAGTGTTTCTATTGTAATCAATGCCTGCCTAAGTCTGAAATCCCGGAGGGAAGCCTGTCGGTACGCGCATATCAAGCCCCGTCACATCTGAAACTGTACTTTCGTTGTTTGAGGATAAAGTTATAACTAATCAATAAATCATTATTTTTCGAGGAGATATGAATATCAGCTAATGAAATGTCAGCATCGTTTTGAGACCTGGAGTCAGTATATTTTATTCGTACACTGTTACAGAAATTATTGAATGAATTTTCGGGCACCATTTTTGCTTCAATTAAATGATCATGTCAGACGTAAAGAAAATCCTTATTGTTGATGAAGACGGTTTTTCGAGAATTTGCTCTGCAATCCTGTCCGATGAGGGTTACCAGACCCAGCTGGCATTCTCAATTGATGATGCCTCAATGTATATAAAGTCTAACGGGATATCTCTTATCGTATCGAGTTATCCATTCGCCAGGGCGTTTCTTGATTCAGTCAATCTGCGTAACATTCCAACTATCGTATTGTCTGATGAACTCAATACAGACCTGCTCGATATCATGAAACGTTTAAAGAACTCGGTCTGCCTGGTGAAACCGCTGGATTATGAGAGATTTAAATATATAGTTAAGGGGATCATCAACGGCTATCTGAATATTTCAGGAGGAAACGTAATTGCGTAGGGAGCTGTTTTGGTTTGTTGCGTTGCTCTTGCTTGTTCAGGGTTGCAGTGAAAGACTTTCGAAGGAGCAATACTATCAGAAGGGTCTCTCGTTTCTGGAGAAGAATAATGCCGGTGGAGCGATAGTTGCATTCAAGAAGGCTATCGAGATGGATCCGGACTATTTCGAAGCGCGCTATGAGCTGTCAAAGGCCTATCTCAGAAAGCGGAAATATGAGGCGGCTGAAAGAGAGGCCAGAAAGGCTTTACACCTCAACCCTTCGCTTTCAGAAGCTCGTCTGGTCCTTGGGGAGGCGCTTGTCAAGAATAAAAAATATGATGAAGCGATAGCCGAAATGAGAAAGTTTCCGGACGGTGCGGAGAAGAATGCCGTGGCTGCAGAGATACTTGCATCGGCATACATCGGGAAGAAGGAATTCGATAAATCCGAGAGGCTGTTGATGGATATACTCCGGAGAGTCCCGGACAGAGTGTCGGCGATGAACTGGCTGGCAAAGCAGTATCTTATGCTGAACAGGAATTCTGCTGCTACTGACTATATTGATAAGGTCCTTAAAATTGATCCTGAAAACAGGAAAGCACTTTATATGCTTGCCGAACTTAACAAGAAAAAACAATCGGTCGATGGGGTAATAGATGCCTATAAGCGTATTCTCAAAATCGATCCCAATGATTTCAATGCAGCTTTTCAGCTTGGTTTTGCCTATCTGGTTGCAAAAGATATCAACAATGCCAAGATTATCGCAGCAAAGTTAATCAAATATCCGAAAAGGGCGGAGGGGAAATATCTTACGGGGATAACGCTATTCTATGAAAAGAATTATGATGACGCTGCTGTACTTCTGCAGGCAGTAGCAAACAGTGCGGCCGTTCCAGGTGCGCAGTACTACCTCGGATTGATACATGTACTGAATGAGCGCCTTGAGCAGGCTGCTTCGGAGTTTCAAAAAGTGGTTGACATGATGCCGGATCTGCTTCAGGCACGTCTCTTACTGGCTGTTACTCATTTGAGAAAGGGTAGAGCGGATAAAGCAGCAAGCGAAGCACGTGAGGTCATTCACCGTGATTACAATAATGCATTTGCACACAGTCTGCTCGGGAGTGCCTATCTTGCCATGGGTGAAGCCGGTAAGGCGTCTGAAGAATTTGACCGGGCTACAGAACTCGATCCCGGGCTTGTCAATGCATACTTAAAAAAGGGAATCATGCATTTTGTATCGGGCAACAACGCTTCCGCCGAGCAGGAACTGATCACTGCCGTAGAGGTGTCTCCCGGCTCGGTAGATGCAAGAATATTGCTTGCACAATTTTATATCAGAAACAAGAAATTTGAGGAAGCTATCAAAGTGTTGAATGACGGGATAGAGCAAGTTCCAGATGATGCCATGTTATATAACGTCATGGGAGCCGCCTATGCCGGCGCTATGGACATGGACAACGCCGAACGGTACTTTGAGAAGGCGGTTGCAGCAAACAGGCGTTTTTTTCTCCCCCACCTGAATCTTGCCCGCCTATACCTTAATACCGGTGACAGAGATAGAGCTGTGACGGAATATAAAAAAGTACTCGAGATAGACAACGAAAACATACTGGCACTATTAATGCTGGCGAAGATAAGTGAGGACTTGGGCCAGTTTGAAGAATCTGTTGGTTATTATCGCAGGGCTGTGGCAACAGGAGAGACAGGGCCTGTTATAGCGTTTGCCGGGTATTACCTGCGCCGGGGGAAGACAGCGGATGCCATGAAGGTCATTGATTCCGGATTGAAGGCTTCAACCTGGAATGTCAATCTTCTGGATATGAAGGGAAACATTTATTTCAGAAACGGAGAATACGAAAACGCCCTTACCACCTTCAGGAAGATGTACGAGATATCTCCGGAAATCGGGGCCGTGAGGATTGCCGATATTAACGCCGCTCGCGGAGACTATAGTGCTGCTATCTCGGTCCTTGAGGATGTAGTGAACAAAGAACCGGGAGATATTCAGGTCTATAAGAAACTTTATGATTTAGCGCTCAGGGCTGGCAAGTCTGAAGCGGCTGAACGATATGCAAGAAAGATTATTGAGACCGATCCAGACAGAGTTTTTGGATATAACCTGCTGGCGGAACTCTATATTGCAGATGGCAGGATAAGGGACGCCTCTCATCTGGTAGATAAAGCATTGTCTATGCACCCGGATGATCTCCGTACGGAGGTGTTAAAGGGCAGAATATTAATGGTCGAAAGGAAATATGTGGATGCGCTGAAGCACTTCAGGAACCTCAGGAAATCACACAATAATTATGCTCCCTTATATTTTATGGAAGCCAGCACGCTTGAGGTAATGGGGCGCACCAAGGAGGCGATCACTCTGTATCAGAAGACACTGGAAATCTCTCCTGAGTATGTGCCGGCTTTGAATAATCTTGCATATCTGTTTGCAGAAGGATATGGCCCTGTCGATAAAGCCGAGGAGATGGCATTGAGGGCACGAACTATTGCCTCTCATGAAGGTAGTATAGCGGATACCCTGGGTTGGGTATATTACAAGAAAGGTGAATATGACAAGGCCATCGAAAACTTTAGTTTTGCTTATGAACGCATGCCGGGGAGCCCGGCTGTTAATCT
>CAZZGC010000101.1:0-9037 GCA_964653915.1 uncultured Thermodesulfovibrio sp. | reverse complement strand
GCATAAAAACAGAAGTCATAGTCAGAGAAGGCAGTGCGTTCAGGAAGATTCTGGATATATCCCTTGAAAAAAAGGCAGATGTCATCTTCATGGGAAGTCACGGCAGAAGGGGGATTGCCAAACTGCTCATGGGCAGCGTTACAGAAAAGGTTATCGGCCATGCGACTTGTCCGGTGATCGTCGTCAAGCCGCACTGAGGGACATATGATAATAAAATTTTCAGGCATTGTTGCGGCGGGGCTCCTGCTTATCTGGGCGGCGGAAGCCATATCTGTTCAGACAACAGACTTGAAGACACCGTCAGTATTAACTACGGGGAGCGGGGACACCACTGACTCCCCGGCGGAAGAAAGGAAACAGGACTACTGGCCGTCCACAATGTGCCGGGACTGTCACAGAAAAATATACGACCAGCATTCTCAGTCCATGCATGCCGCATCATTTACTAATCCGGTTTTTCAGGCGGTCTACTTCAAAGACCTGCTGCCGCGCGCTTTCGAAAATACAAGCTATTTCGTGGAAGCCGAATCCTGTATTGCATGTCATTCTCCCCTTTCTTATATAGAAGTAAAAGGCCCCATCATATCAAAAGAACAGGTCAACCCGGAACTGTCGGGCGTCACCTGCGATCTGTGCCACACCGTCAGGGGATATCGGGGTGAAAACCCGGGAGGCGGCAATTTCATCTCAGAGCCCGGCACGCAGAAACTGGGGCCCTTCAGGCATTCATCCAACTGGCACCATGAATACTCCGAGCTCCAGACAAAAAGTGAGTTCTGCGGCATCTGCCATAGAAGGGTAAATCGAAACGGGCTTGAGATAATATCCACTTTCACGGAATGGGGAAGGAGCCGTTACGCCATGGCCGGCATTCAGTGTCAGGACTGCCATATGAATGTCAACGGTTTTCTCACCGCAGGAAAACCTGTCTACGAAACAGGCAAGGCCGCTCATATGACGTTGGGATACTCCCCGGAGAGAGAGAGACTTTATACACACCGGTTTCCCGGGGCACACTCCAAAACCGAGGTCGCCGGAGCATTACGCATCAGCATTGAAGTTTCTCAATCCATCATACGGCCCGGCGATGAGATCGAAATAAATCTCTATGTTGACAACTCGAAAACAGGCCACAAAATGCCGTCCGGCAGCGCTGAACTCAGGTTGGTATATATTGATATGAAGGCAACCGCTGGTGAACGGGTAATATCCATTCCGGCAATATCCACTTCAAGTGACCAGTATGATATCGCAGAAATGGAAAGATTTGACGGCACGATTCCGGGAGGAGGTTCCCAAACGGCGAAACGTATCTACCGGGCCGTATGTGTTGATGATGAAGGAAGGCAGACCATGCTTTCTTACGATGCGGTCAGAATAGTATTTGATAACCGCTTAAATGCAGATGAAGTGCGCAAAGAGATATATCGATTCAAAATTCCGGAAGATTCGGCAGGGAAGTTAAACCTCGTTGCACGGCTTTACTATCTTCGCTATCCGGATTCATTTGCCAGTCAATTCGGCATTCCACCGGCGGAAGCCGTAGAGATAGCCTCTGCAGAAAAGAGCGTCACGCTCAATAAAAAATAAAAGATAGACCGCCGGTACAAGCACATCTTTTTATTTATATTTTTTTTGCTGTAAAATTATATCTACCACACCGGATAAGTGAGATTTCATTAATGTCTGTAAAACGACTCTTAAATGATGAATACAGGGTTATCGCCGCATCCATTGCGATCGGCATCGGCCTGTGGGTCATTGATGCCGCGATTGACGCTTTCATCTTTTTCGAAGGTTCATTTATGGACTCCTTCATATTCCACGTAGCAGGCCATGAGCTCTATTTCAGGATATTCTTTCTTTTAGGATTTGCAGCTTTCGGCATCGTCATCTCCCGGTTTATAAAAAGGCAGAAAAAGGCTCGTGAAGAGCTGAGCCGCGCAATTGAGGCCATGCAGGAAGAAAAGGCCATGTCGGAAAGCATTCTCGAGGCCATGGGTGACGCCATCAGTATACAAAACAGAGATTTCACGATTATCTATCAGAACATGGCACACCGCCGTCTGATGGGAGATCATGCCGGCAAAAAATGCCACAGTGCATACCAGGGCAAGGAAGGCGTATGCGACAGGTGTCACCTTGCGATGTCCTTCGCCGATGGCGAGCTGCATATTTCACAGCAGGTTATCGAAACCGATGATGGCAGGAAATATTACGAAATCACAGCCTCTCCTCTCAGAAATGCTGAGGGGGAGGTGGTAGCCGGTATCGAAGTGGTCCGTGACATCACCGCACGCAAACGGTCGGAAGAGCTGATAGAGATATCGAAAAAGGACTGGGAGAGTACATTCGATACCATCGATGACATTATTACCATTCACGACCGCAATTTCAACATCATCAGGGCCAACCGCGCGGTAGAAAAAATATTTGGAATGCCTGTACAGCAGGTGATAAACAAAAAATGCTATATCTGCTTTCACGGGCGTTCCGGCCCGCCTGATGGATGTGCAAGTTGTAACAGTTTCAGGACCGGTGAAGTTGCCGTCTTTGAACAGTACGAACCTCATCTGAACAAGTACCTCGAGATAAAAGCGATCCCCCGATTCAACGGTGATGGGGAAATCGTCGGTCTCATACACATCGTCAGAGATATTACAGCACGGAAGAAGATCGAGGAAGAACTGATGGCGCACAGGGAGAAACTGGCTGAAATGGTCGAAGAGAAGACCAGGGAACTTTCTTCAGCAATAAATATACTCCAGGAAGAAATATCACATCGCAGGCATGCCGAGGAGGCTTTGAGGATTTCCGAGAAGAAATACCGTACACTTTATGACAATGCCCCGGACATGTATCATTCGCTTGATGAGAACATGATTATCATAGACTGTAATGAAACGGAAGCAAGAATGCTCGGTTACAGAAAAGAAGAGATAATCGGCAAACCCCTTTCGGATTTCATGACAGAAGAGTCAAAGCGGCTGCTGGAACAGGATTTTCCTAAACTGAAGGAACAGAAGGAACTCAAGAATCTGAAACGGACCTTTGTAAGAAAGGACGGCTCTACATTCCCCGTCATAATTAATGTGTTCGCAGACTTTGACAGCAGCGGGAAGTTGATAATGTCCAGGGCAATAGCAAGAGACATATCTGACCTCAGAAAAGTCGAGATGGAGCTAAGAAGCGCCAACAGAACGCTCAGGGCGCTGAGCTCATTCAACAGCGCCCTGATAAGGATAGAAGAAGAATCTGATCTGCTCGAAGAAACCTGCCGCATAATTGTTGAGACAGGCGGTTACAGGATGGCGTGGGTCGGATACGCCGATCATGACAGGGATAAGACGGTCTTTCCCATGGCCCATGCCGGAGACAGCTACCACTACATAGAAAGCATCCGGTTCTCATGGGATGATTCCGAGGCAGGGCAATGTCCCGCCGGAAGAGCCATACGCACCGGCAAGACATGGATCGCCCATATACCGTCGAGCGGGGACTTTGCGCCGTGGAAAGAAGAGGCATTGAAGAGGGGTTTAATGTCCGTGATATCCATCCCGATTGTCATTAATGACAGCGTGATGGGGTCATTGAATATATACTCTGAAGTCCCGGACAAGTTCGATTCCGAGGAGGTAAGTCTCCTCGAACAGATCGCGGTAAATCTCTCTTATGGCATATCGGTCATTCGTTCCACTCAGGAAAAGAAACTTGCTGAAGCAGAGGTGCTCCGG
Source organism: uncultured Thermodesulfovibrio sp. (assembly GCA_964653915.1). GTDB lineage: Bacteria > Nitrospirota > Thermodesulfovibrionia > UBA6902 > UBA6902 > CAZZGC01. Next base: position 5,303 of record CAZZGC010000101.1, on the reverse strand, counting down.
GCCGGGCAGCTCGCATCACTTGGAGAGCTGGCCGCAGGAGTAGCGCATGAAATAAACAATCCTATCAACGGGATCATAAATTATGCCGCCCTTATCTCAAAAAAATGTCCGGACGGCAGTACCGAAAGAGAGATCTCGGAAAGAATCATCAGGGAAGGTGACCGCATAGCAAACATAGTCAGAAGCCTCCTGTCATTCGCCCGGGATATGAAAGAAGGAAAAAAACCAACCGACCTCAGACAGATTATATCGGATACGCTGGCTCTGACCGAGGCCCAGATAAGAAAAGATGGAATTCACCTTAAGCTGGATATCCCCGACAACCTTTCCCCCGTCATAGTACAGCCCCAGCAGATCGAGCAGGTCTTTCTCAACATTCTCAGCAATTCCCGATATGCCCTTAATCAGAAGTTTGACGGTGAGGATGAGGAAAAGATTCTTTCTATCAGGGCGAAGCCCGTTATCAGTAACGGCAGTCCCTTTGTGAGAATCACCTTTCATGATCATGGGACAGGTATCCCTGAAAATATAAAGGATAAGATCATGAATCCATTCTTCTCGACAAAGCCCGGTAATGCCGGCACAGGTCTCGGGCTGAGCATCAGTCATGGTATAATCAGCGATCATAAGGGAAGCATAAACATAGAAAGCAAAGAAGGCTCATATACTACCGTAGTAGTGGAACTGCCCGCATGTTGTTAGATATGGATGGATCAACAGGCAGGATTCTCATAGTCGATGACGAGGAGAGTATCCGGTTTACCTTCAAGAGCTTTCTCGAAGATGAAGGCCATGAAGTGGATACTGCCGGCGCCTTTGACGAGGCCGTCAGACTCATCTCGGAAAAGGAGTACGACCTTGTCTTTGCCGATATAATCCTCGGCGGCAGGACTGGTATCGACCTTTTGAGAGAGATGAAAAGCAGTAACCGGGACTGCCCCGTAGTTATGATTACGGGATATCCGAACATCGACACCGCCTCAGAGGCTGTCAGGCTCGGGGCATTTGATTATATATCCAAGCCGGTAAAGCCGGACGCCCTTCTCCATACTGCGTGCATTGCCCTGCGCCACAAGGCGCTGAAGGAGGAAAACGAGAGATTCCGCTCCAATCTCGAGGCGATATTCCGAAGTGTAAGAGATGGGATCATCACTGTGGACCGGAATTGCGTGCTCACGGAAACAAACGACGCAGCGAGGAGAATATGCGGATTAAAACGGAGCATGATTGGAAGATCTCTGGACAGCCTGCGGATGCGATGTGACACACGATGTTTCGACCTGGTAAGAAAAACCCTCCAGTCGCAGCGGGCAACCGGAAGGTTCAGAATGGAGTGCGGACAGTCCGGTCATCTGAAAAAGGTTGTAACGGTATCAGTCACGCCCCTGCTCGACAGCCGTTCTTCCCCTTATGGCGCTGTAATGGTGGTGAAAGACGAAACGAGACAGGACGATCTCGAAAAAAATCTTCGTCAGAGGCGGAACTTCGGAGCGCTGATCGGTGAAAACGAACTCATGCAGAAGATATATTCCATGATAGAAGACCTCACCGACGTTCAGACTACCGTACTTATTACGGGCGAGAGCGGAACCGGGAAGGAACTTGTTGCGGAAGCGATTCACTACAGCGGAGCCCGTGCGGACTCTCCACTGGTCAAGGTCAACTGTTCCGCCCTTTCGGAAAACCTCCTGGAAAGCGAACTCTTCGGACATGTCAGGGGAGCCTTCACGGGTGCTGTCAGTGACAAGGAGGGGAGATTCCAGAAGGCCAATGGCGGCACAATATTCCTTGACGAAATCGGGGATATCTCACAGAGAATGCAGATCAGGCTCCTGAGAGTGCTTCAGGAAAAAGTATTTGAACGCGTAGGAGATTCAAACCCGGTCAAGGTCGATGTGCGGGTTATAGCAGCGACCAACCGTGATCTGCCCAGGAAGGTGAGAAAAGGGGAATTCAGGGAAGACCTGTACTTCAGGCTGCGGGTCGTTGAACTCCATCTTCCCCCGCTTCGGGAGAGGCCGGATGACATTCCGCTTCTTGTCCAGCATTTCATAGAGAAGTTCAACACTAAGTTCGACAGGAAGGTAGAGGCGGTTTCAGATGAAGTAATGAGGATTTTCATGAACCATCGCTGGCCCGGAAATATAAGGGAACTGGAACACGCGCTGGAACACGCCTTTATTGTATGTCACCAGAGTACGATCACATCAGAGCATCTTCCGGCAGATCTCATCAAATCGGCAAAAGATGATTATGGCAAACCGGCATCAGACAGTGACACAGAAGAAGACGCTATCAAAGCCGCCCTTCAGCGCGCCGGTGGCAACAAGTCCAAGGCTGCTCGCCTGCTCGGCATTAATGTAAGAACAATCTACAGAAAAATAGAGAAATACAACATTAACCAGGACGAATACTGACCCCTACCGCCTACTGCTTACTGATTACTGCCTACTGCTTACTGCTTACCGCCTACCGCAACCTTGAACTCTAATCCCTGACATGTCACAGTTTCATGACAGTCATAGTTCCATGACATGGCAGGCTTTTGTCGTAAGTCTCTGGAGTTTGGGAAGTTCCACAGAACAATGGTGCGGGAGGGCGAACGCCTACTGTTTACTGCATACTTCCTACTCCCTGCTGCATACTTCCTACCCCCTGCTGCATACTTCCTACCCCCTGGCATATTTCTTGTATAAATAATGTATATCGTCCGTAACGCTTCTTTTGTATTCAGTTGTTCGCATTATCACCAACGGACAAAGCCGTGGTCGAGGTTTCGGAAAATGAAGTATTCAGTCAGAAGAGAACTTATTGAAAAAGCAAGAAAGTGCAGATTGAATTTCACCTGTCTCGGAGGGAACGGCTCATGTCTGTGCAGAGTCGAAGACTGTGTTAACGGGAGCATCCACTTTATTACACCTGCTGATCCGGACAGTTTCTGTGACTATCTCACCCCATTTGGTTACTCCTATACATGTACATGTCCGGTGCGGAAAGAGATATATAACCTGTATGGAATCTGAAGACGGGGAGTGAAGACAACGGAGGCGATGATGAAGACAATCACAGACAGCATAAGATGCCCGTATATAAAGAATCCGCTCAGGGAATGTTACTGCTATCACCTTACAAGCAGAAACATAGAAGCTGCAATTTATTTCTGCGGGCAAAATTATGCTGATTGCTCAATATTCAAGTCTGCTGCGACAAACAGGAAGGCTGAAGAACTAACCGGTACATTGTACTGTTCGGGTAAATAACGATGACAGGTCTGACCCATATTGATTACATATTTGAAAAGGTGGGCAATGTAGGCCTTTATTACCTAAGAGGAAAACTTACATCGGACAAGGAAGACTCCCTGAAGCTGTTGCTGATGCGGGCCTTACACCGGACAGACCGGGCCGTGATAAACCTCAGGGATGTCAGCTGCATAGATGACAGTTGCATGAAGCTTCTCATCCGGGCCTACAAGATATCACTCAGAATGAAAAAGCTGCTCATAATTGCCGAACCACCGGAAGATTATATGGAGGAGATTTTTGACCTTGGTAAAAAAAATTCAAAAAAAGAATATCGTCTCTTCTCACATTAAACAGGTGAGACAATCGTCTTCATGGACATGGACGGGAGAGGGAGATATGAGTACGAAGTTAAGGAGCCTTGCCGAGGCGGTAATACTTCAGTCACTGGAGGACCTGTGGGAACCCGCCTTCCGTACAGAGAGCCGCGACTTCTTCGAAGGTGACGGCTTCAGGATATGCGCTGATATTGCAGGGCTGGATTCATATAAACAAATCAGATTCTTGCATTTCATAGGAGGGAGAAGATATGGGAGTATACAAAGGAGATCTCAAAAAAAATAAGGCCGTCGGAATGCCCAAGCCGGTTCTTGATGAACCGGAAGAAATTGAAGTCTCAACGGACAGACGCGCCCACTCAATATCTTTCTCGAGTGAAAACCCATTCAAGATGTATCTCAGAGAGATGGAGTCCATCCCCCTGCTTGCAAAGGAGGATGAGATAACCATATCAGCGAGTATCGAACGGTCGTGGCAAACTATCACGGGCATAGTCTTCCGGGCTCCCTTTGTAATCGCAGAGGTAGACCGGCTGGCATGTCTTCTTAAAGAAAAGCAGAAACATATTACAAATATATGCAAGGTGGACAGAGACACGTCAGCTTCACGTCAGACCTGGCTTCAGCGGGCATTCCTTCGCAAAGCAAAAGCCCTCCGCGCCCTGTATATTAAAATGCAGAATATCTCCTCCACAGATACCAAAGAAGCCGGCAATATCCGCGGCCGGATCTGTAAGAGAGTTTACAGCCTCAATCTGCACGAAAGAATCGTTAACGAGCTTGTGGAAAGTTTCAGGAAAAAAGCCCGGCAATATGAGATTTATGAAGACAGACTGAATGAGCTTAAAGATACACGGTCCGAGATGTCTCAGAGTGAGAACCGGCTCGGTGAAGTAAGAAAGTTGCGTAACATGCTGCGCCAAATAGAGGCAGAAACCGGCTGCAGTGGTCGTGAGCTTCACGAAGCTATGGAGACGATAATGAAGTGCGATGCAGAGATAAGGGATGCCAAGCGACTGCTCACGGAGTCGAATCTCCGGCTCGTCATCAGCATAGCGCGGAAATATGTGGGGCGGGGACTCAGTCTCTCAGACCTGATACAGGAAGGCAACATAGGGCTCATGAAGGCGGTCGATAAATTCGACTATAAAAAAGGCTACAAGTTCAGCACATATGCAACCTGGTGGATCAAGCAGGCCATATCGCGTGCTCTTGCGGATCAGGCAAGAACGATTCGCCTCCCTGTCCATATGATCGAGACGATCAACAAACTTACACAGGTCTCCAGACACCTCGTGCAACAGCTCGGACGGGAGCCACGCGCAGAAGAACTTGCGAAGGAAATGGGAATCAGCACCGCAAAGGTCCGCTCGATCATGAAGGTCTGCAGAGAGCCGATCTCGCTTGAAACTCCCGTAGGCAACGATGATGACAGCCACCTTGAGGACTTTATTGAGGACAGGTCATCATTGTATCCCCTTGATACGGTTATTCAGAAAGAGTTAACAGATCAGATAAGAAACGCTATAAACTCTCTGTCACGCAAGGAAGCTGAAATTATTCGCAGACGCTTCGGTCTCACCGACGGTGTTTCCTGTACCCTGGAAGAGGTGGGAAAACAGTTCAACGTCACGAGAGAAAGAATAAGGCAGCTTGAGGTAAAAGCCCTGCGCAAGCTGAGACACCCTTCAAGAAGCTACAACCTGAAGCTCTTTCTGGAAAA
>CAZZGC010000100.1:2253-9094 GCA_964653915.1 uncultured Thermodesulfovibrio sp. | reverse complement strand
TCATAGAGGGTATCATCGACCTCGGGCTGCGGCCTGCCCCCGGATTTTCTGCCCGTTGATTCAAAGGAAAAGGGCTCTTCGTCTTCAAAAATGTCGCCCATCTCCTCTTCTATTTTTTCCGGATCTTCTCCGCGTTCCATCCTGGCAAGTGCCTCCTCCATACCTGCACCCATCTTCATGCCTGCCGCCTCGGACAGCTTCCTCATCAGCTGAGCGGCCTGCCTGGGATCATCCTCATTCAGGCCGGCCGCTTCCTTCTCAAGCATAGCCATTGCCTTTTCCATCCTGGATTCATCAATGGGCGGCATATCATTCTCACCATCTCTGCTCTTTCCTGAGACTGTTGCAAAGAGCGAAACCCTGCGCTGCAGTTTCCTGTCCTTGCACCGTGGACAGTCTGGCACCTTTTCGGTATTGACGGTTCTCGAAAGGAATTTATAGATAGTGTTGCAGTCTCCGCAATAAAACTCGTAGATCGGCATCTAATCAATCCCTCCTTCAGATTTCAGGTTTTCTGTATTTTAACAAAAGTGGCAGGAGCAATAGAAAAGTACGAAGACGGAATAAAGCATGACAGACCGGTTACTGCTTACGTCTCTTTATGACCGCCACTGAGAGATAAGCCGCCTCCGGCGGGAGGGAGCCATTGAGCATATCATACACCCTTTCGCCGTCGAGACCTATGCGCCTGACAAGAAATGCCTTTTCCGGCTTTATCCGTTTTACAGTATCGATAAGCATAGGCAGCCTGTTGTTGATTTTCATAAGTACCGTGGTGGGATGCCTCTGTATCAGATCAGCGGCGGTCTCTGCCTCAGCAGGCATTTCGTAGACACCGAAATTTTCCTTCTTGACAGTAAGAGGGAGACCGAGCATTGATGATGCAGCGTTTATCGCACTAATGCCCGGTACATGTTTCACCCGGATTCCGAGATTCTCCAGTTTTTCGGTAAGGTAGTTTGATGTGCTGTAAATAGTGGGATCCCCCTGGGTCACGTAAGATACTCTCCGGCCCTGCGCCACCATCTCTTTGATCGCAGAGGCAAGGTCGGTATATCTCCTCAGCAGGTCCTCCCTGTTATTTGTCATGGGGATATAGCACATATGTATCTTTGACTCGTCAATGTAATGAAGAATGATCTCCCGCGCCACACTCCTTCCCTGTTCATTAGACTGGGGGACAACAATGATGTCCGACTCCTCAAGGATCCTCTTTGCCTTTACCGTTATAAGTTCATGATCTCCGGGCCCCAGGCCAAGAGAGTATACTGTCTTATTCATCTTTAACTCCCTGAAAAATTCTATTTAGCTCCACTGCCGCATCAAAGGCATTTATTCCGGGTCTGGCAAACTCGAGCTCATCGAGCCGGATAAATCTTGACTTCAGTGAGCGGAAGAATGACCTTTCCCCGGGGGGCACAGGGTTTCTGTTCATCGGACCCACCTGGTATAAATAAAAATCCGGCTGGAGTTCCAAGATCTTCTCTACTGAAACAGAAACATGTTTCTTGTGAACGTCCACCAGGTTTCTTCCACCTGCTGTACTGATAATTGAAGTCACTATGCTCCTGCTGCCTGCCACTTTCAGCGGCTCTGACATGACTTCATAAATAACAGCCGGCTCTCTTTTCAGCGGCCTGATTGCCGAGAGTTTATCCCGGAGAGTAGTTATAAGCTGCTCCGCAGCCTGATCCCTCCCAAGCATTGATCCGATGCTCCTGATCTTTCCGAGGATATCATCCAGGGTCGCCGGATTATAGTAAAAGATGTCCGCTTTTACCCTCTCCTTCATTTCATCCGGGAATGCCCTCTTTGAGCCGGCAATTACCAGGTCAGGGTTAAGGGCATTCAGGAGTTCGATGTTCGGCCTCAGATGAGAACCTACCTTCACCACATCCTTAAAGAGATGATCATTGCGCGTGGTTCCCACCACCCTGTCCGATGCACCCAGCTCTGCCAGTACAGGACTTACAGCCGGATAGAGTACCACAATCCTCTCATACGCCGATGCCTGGGAAAATGCCAGGGCCGAAAAAGCAGCGCACATCAAGAGAATTGTAATGAAGTTCTGTTTCTTCTCAACATGCTGAATCAGTATCCTAATCACTCTCTATTTCCTCCGTATAGACAAATCTCCTCTGTTTCTGCTCTACAAAGCCCACTCTTACGCCAAATACATCAGCGAGTCTGTCCGGATCCAGCTCATCCCTGCTCATGTCATACAGCAGGGAACCATTTCTAAAAAAGAGGAACCTGCTGAAATGCTGAATCGCAAACGAGAGATCGTGAATCACCACCGCAATTATCTTCTCTTGCGCAAGGCGCTTGAAGATTTCCACGGCCTTTATCTGATGCAGGATATCTATCCCGCTGAGAGGTTCATCAAGAAGAACTATGTCCGCATTCATATTTATCACTCTCGCAAGGAGAACCCTCTGCTTCTCTCCGCCCGACAGCTCATTGAACAGCCTGTCTCTGAGATGAAATACGTCAAAGGCCTTCATCGCACCTTCAGTATGACGCAGATCCTCCTCCGAATATCTATGCCCGCCGGTAAAAACAAATCTTCCCGTAAGCACCACATAAAAAACATCAAAGGGCATGTTCAGGGAGGCCTCCTGAGGCAGAAAGCCGATCAGCCGGGCCCTATCCTCCTTTCCAAGATCTTCAAAGGCTCGTCCCTGAAGCGCATACCGGCCTGTAAAATTCCTCAGTCCCGACAGAACCCCCAGAAATGTGGATTTGCCGCTTCCGTTGTTGCCGAGGATAGCGGTCAGTTCACCCTTTCTGAGACTGAGATTCCCGATATTCAGCGTAAAGCCGCCCTGCACTGCCTCTATGCCCGAAAGCTCAATCAAAGTAGAACAGCTCCTTTCTCCGCTTGATCAGAAGATAGAGGAAAAATACCCCTCCCACCGATGAGGTTATGACACCCACCGGCAGTTCCTGTCCCTGTTCAAGGATTGTGCGTGCAATAAGATCAGTGGCTATCATGAACGCGGCACCGCCTGTAAGAGTGGCCGGCAGAAGATATGAAGCCTTTACAAGATTGCCCAGTCTGAGGATATGTGGAATGATGAGACCCACAAAGCCTATAATCCCTGCATATCCAACACTGAAAGCCGTCAACAAGGCCGCAAAGAAAAAAAGTTTCTTCCTGAGCACATTGACATCGACCCCGGATGATGAAGCTGTTGTATCATCAAAACAGAGAATATCAAGTCTGAGATAATCACCCCGCACCATAAGAAAGGCCGTGCAGATGACAGAAAAAAGAATCGCATCCTTGCTAAATGTGGCGGACTGAAATCCGCCCATCAGCCAGAAGATTATGGAACTTACCGCATCGTCACTCAGGAACTTCATAAAACTTATAGTTGCAGATGCAAAGGTGCTCAGCACAATACCGGAAAGGAGCATCGTGATGGGCTGAATCCTCCCCCTGTAAGAGGCGACCCTGTAGACGAGGTACAGACCGGCAAGTCCCCCACCCAGGGCAAAAACAGGGATAAGCGGCATAAGACCAAGCATTATAGCTACCACCGCGCCCATTGCAGATGAAGCGGAGACCCCGGTAGTAAAAGAATCCGCAAGGGGGTTTTTCATTACATACTGAAAAAGCGCCCCGCTCAGGGCAAGCGCAGCTCCTACAAGTCCGGCAAGCAGCACCCTCGGCAGTCTGACATCAAAAAAAATGTTCTTTTCAATATCCGTCATATTAAAAAAGTGGATATCAACCACACCCGTAGATATGGCGACAACAAAGACCGCCATAAGTATGAGCACCAATATCAACCTCATCCCTCCACCCTTCCGACAGCCCGCAGCGCCGTTGCGAAAAATACAGCCGCAAATCCCGCCATCAGCATGAAATAAAGCATATTCACCTCTCCGCCGGTGAGAGACGCCCTGATAACCTTTGTGGAATATGTCAAAGGCAGCACATGGACCAGCCACTTGAAAACAGACGGAAGCCTGTCAACAGGGAAAAAGGTGCCGCAGAGAAAGACCATGGGCGTTATGACAAAAGTATTGACCGTTGCCTGATCACCGTGATCCCTTACGAGCATAGCTATCGTGATTCCGAGGGCGGTAAACAGGAATGTATGAATAAGGATGGCCGGGAAGAACAGGGGACTTATTACAAGATTCACACCGAAGATCAGCGAATAAAGAAATATCAGCACGGTGCTCAGCAGTCCCTTGAACATGCCGTAGGCCGCCTCTCCAAGTACTATCTCCACATGGGATATGGGCGCAATAAGATACTCGTCAAACACATGGAAATAAAACCGTGTTATGTTCAGTTCCTGGGCAATGCCGTAACTCTGGTTCAGGCTGCTCATGGTTATGAGTCCCGGAATCAGGAATGTAATATACGGAAGGCCACCCACAGTCACCCTGTCTCCAAAACCCCATCCAAATGCGATGAGGAACAGAAGGGGAGAAAGCGAGGAAGCCATTATCTGCTTCTTTGCCCTCTTCTTGAAGACATTGAGTTCCCTGTAGAGAACGCCTTTGAACCCGTTAAACATTGATCCTCTTTCCTGTCAGTCTGATAAATACATCCTCAAGCGTTACTTCACGCACCTTGCAGGTATGACCGCACTCCTTCAGTCTTTCGAGAGCCCGCTCTTTCGAATCGAAAAACTCCTCCTCTATTCCGTCTTCCTGAAAAATCTCAAGGACATATCTGCCGATATCTCTCTTCAGCTCCTCCGGGGCGCCTTTGATAATTATCTTTCCCCTGTCTATGATAGAAACACTTCTGCACAGTTTTTCCGCCTCCTCAATATAGTGGGTTGTAAGCAGAATCGCCATCCTCTTCTGCTGATTGATCCTCAGTATCAGTTCCCATATGTTCTTCCTTATCTGCGGGTCAAGCCCGACTGTCGGTTCATCAAGAAAGAGTATCTTGGGTTCATGCAGAAGCGCTCTCACGAGTACAAGCCTCCTCTTCATTCCCCCGGAAAATGTCTTGACCTGTCTGTCCCTGTACTCCTGCAGACCGGCAAACTCAAGAGACTCCTCAATCATACTCCTCCGCCGGCGCACAGGGATCCCGTGGAGGATCGAGTGCAGATAGAGGTTTTCATAGGCGGTAAGATCCCTGTCCACATTGCTCTGCTGCGGAACGACCCCTATGTACTTTTTCGCCTCTCTTGGATACCTGAAAAAATCCTGACCATGATAGTATATGCGTCCACCCGTGGGTTTGATAAGACCTGTAAGGGTTTTTATCGTTGTAGTCTTACCTGCCCCGTTCGGTCCAAGCAGGCCGGTGAAATCACCTTCCATTATATGCAGGCTGATACCGTGGAGAGCAGTCTTGTCACCGAACTTCTTGACAAGGCCATCTGCCATGAGGACATCTCTCACCTTTTCCGCTGCAGCGGTCATTTCGACAGCAAAGCCCCTATCATAAAAATCAATACACCTCCGAAGACCATTATAAAATCGAGCAAACGGTATTTAAGCACAATGAGGCCCGTTATGGTAGCCACTATTATAATAACAGAGACCGTATCTGTCAGCAGCAACCACGATGTCCCTGTCTGAAATGCCTTGTGCAGATTGTTCAGCCAGAACAGTGGCTGATGCGGAGACTTCTCTATCTTCTTCATCAGTCCTTCCTGCGGATTTATTACATAAGTCGTCTTGCCGTGGGAACCATAGAGAAACTCAACTGTCCTGCCTTCCCTGATCCTTATTACGGCAGGGTCATCGCTTCTACCGATCTGTTCCTTGTAGTAATCTACGAAAGCGGTTATCGAGTGAATATCAGAAACCGGCACTTCATACACCGTTTCGTTCCTGGTAAAAAAGTAGTCAAAATACTTTCTGTGATTCAGGAGGATCCCCGTGACACAGTAAAAGATGATGAAGGCGGCCAGCAGCAGGCCGCCCCATCTGTGAATCTTGCGCATTATGCGTATTATGTCCGAATTTACCGCAGGCACAGTTACATCTCGAATTTCTTAAGCAGTCTGATGATGCCTTCTATGTATATACGGTTTATTTCAGGATAAAAACCGAGACCCTTGAAATATTTACTCCCCTTATACACTACGGTACTCGCCTCAGTTGCAAATCCTGCTCTCTGCATCTCCAGCGACCACGAGAGATCACCATCCTTACCGGGTTCAGCACCCATTATGTCGTTCATGACATGATCCCCTGCAACATACATGAAGGGGATGAACTTCACCCTCCTGGAAGCGCATTTCTTCGCCCTTGACAGAGCCTCTTCCCTTGAAGTAATCCCTTCGACACTCCCGAGAAATGCATTTTCAAACTTGAGAGACAGTCTTCTCTCGAGACCCAGATATGTTGAATTACTTCCGACCGCTGTCTCACCGGTACCGTGCGATGTCAGGACATTGCATCCCTCTCCGGCAGGCAACAGGTCTGCTTTCAGCACATCAATTACAGTGTCCATATCCCACCAGTACTGAAGGAGCGGCTCGCCGATCTCTATTCTCAGATTGAAGTCTTTAAAGACCTCTCTGAGGGCTTTCACCATCTCTACGACATGTTCGTACTCTATGCCCGGGAAGATATGCAGAGGCTGGACCACTATCTTTCTGTATCCTTCGTCTTCCAGATCTGCTATAACCTGCGCGAGGCTGCGGTACCTCTTCTTAATCCCCGCCTTCTCAAACTTCCTGTTTGCACGCTCCCGGACAATCTCCGAGGTGAACGCCCAGCGTATTTCATAGCTTCTGTACTTTTCCGGGAGCTCTTTCCTTAGCTGCTCTTCAAAAAAGTCAAAAGTCACCTGCGCCTTTGTGGTCGTGCCGAAGGCGGCTATCACGATTGCAGGGTCCCTCTTCAGGGTCAT
>CAZZGC010000100.1:0-2153 GCA_964653915.1 uncultured Thermodesulfovibrio sp. | reverse complement strand
CTCGCATAGAGTTCGTCATTGCTGTCATCCATTACCGATGCGCTGTCAACTCTCAGCTCCGTCTTCCTGTATTCCGCAGCAATGAAGGCATTGAGCCCGGATGTTTCATCATTGTAAAAACTGTACCTGGCGCCGGCGCTGTAACGGTCCTTCACACTCCATGTACCGGAGGCGTCTGCGAGAGAATCATCATCAAAGTGCTCATACCTGACGGCAAGTTCAAGGGGCTCTGACACAATATGCGCCTTCCGCTCGCCGAAAAGCCTTCCGCCAATGACTTCCCGCTTGCGCAGTACAAGTTCGTATGCAGCGGTCAGGGTGAAGACACCTTCTTTGAATTCATCATCCATGCCGGCATACTTTTCCCGTTTTACCGCCTTCATGTACTCTGCATCGACCCTGACGTCCTGAAGAAAAGGCGGGACAAGGTTGATTCCGATATCAACGGAATCATTCCTGCTGTCACGGCCCGGCTCGCTCGCATAAGCGCCGAAAACAGTCAGCACACCTTCAACGGGAACCGCGGAAGCTGAAAGTATGAAGGAGCCGAAATCGTCTGATTCATCTCCCTCCCTGCTCACGGAATCACTGAAAAGACCTGAATCGAACAGATGGCTCATCTGCTCTTCCCCCTTATATCCGGTAACAGATATGTCGATACCGGCAGGCCCGGAATACCCTGCCGTTACACCGGTCTTCTTGATCTCATAGGCATCCTGACTCATCGGGTCAGTAATGAGATGATTTTCAAAAAGACCAAAAGGCAGGGCCCTTTTGCCGGCAATCAGGTAAAAAGGGAGTTCTTCTTTACCTATTGATACAAAGGCCTCATCAACGGCTATCTTTTCGTCTCCCTGATTAACATCGTCTCCGATCCACTCCGAGTTGACCGTAAGGGATGCCGTTATCCATTCCGCAACATCAGCATCAAGAGACAGTTCAACTGCTCTGACATAAAGGTCAGAGGTGGAATCACTGCCTCTTTCCGTCACGTCACTGTGCTTCATCCATCTTGTCTCCACAGAGGCTCCTCCACCGACTCTGATCCTTTCATACCAGCGCGCGGTCTCGTCCCGGTCAGATTCTTTGTCAGTTTCTTTCCCTGCTACCTCGGCCCTGATCTCTTCATATTCCCGCTCAGTAATAATCCCCTTTTCAAGAAGCAGCTTCATCAGCGCTTCCGCCTCTCCGGCAAAAGATGAGACCGGTACAATGAAAATGACACAGAACAAAATGCACAACATGACAACCTTACTATACATGCAGATTCTCCTCCACAGATTGTTGATTGTTAACAAAAGGATTCGTTTATTCCGGTATTCGAAGAAATGTTATGGAGGATAGAGATACGAAGAGCAAAACAGCATATTATCACCTCCCTCGAGGAATTTTCAGATGGAGGGTCTTCCGGCTCAGGGCAACCTACTCACCCGCCTTCCCATCCCGGTTAGCCGGGACAGTGGCTTAAATTCGGGTTTTCGTTCCCATTACGGCTGCGGGGCAGCGGGGGATTCTCACCCCTCTTCCATAACAACCATCTGCGCTTCCGGAAAATCCGGAAGTTATGCCGCTATCTAAACATATTTTTATTTCCGGAGTCAAGCATCATCCTCTTCCCTGCCCGGCGGGCCTTCATTCTCGTTTTCTCATCTATATCCTGGTTCTTATTCCTCGCCGCCATGCCCACAAAAATCACGTCGATTGTCCGGGCGCCAAGGAGTCCCGCTGCATCTTTCAGCAGTTTGACCAGTTTGCTCGACAAGCGTGCAATAACAGCGGGGGCTGCTGACGAAGCCACTACAACAGCGTGCTTGTCCCTCTTTTTGCTTCTTATCTGAGGAGAGTTCATGCCCCACGGCCAGTATGCAAAACAGACCAGCCTTTCAATAAATTTTTTCATCACGGCCGTGACCGTACCGAAGTTCATTGGTGAGCCAAGTATGATAACATCTGTCTGCTGCAGTTCATCTAAAATGCTGCTCATATCGTCATCAATAACGCATTTCCCGCGCCCGGCGCCTTCATGCTGGGTGCATGTTCTGCAGTTTGTGCAAAATTCGATATGTTTATCAATCAGGTAAATCTTCTTTGTTTCAGCCCCAAGTTCTTCAGCGGATGCAAGGATCTCGTCTATTGTGGTATCCACAATGCCG
>CAZZGC010000099.1:0-9115 GCA_964653915.1 uncultured Thermodesulfovibrio sp. | reverse complement strand
ATTCAGGGAGGAACCACATATACAAATGGAATAGTATCATGGCAGACCCCGAGCGGTACGGTAAACGGATCAGACCTTACGATACCTTCACAGAGCATTCCTGCCACCGGATTGACCGTATCCGTATCAGGCTATCTGCCGGGCGATCCGGCGAAGACATATGCAAACCGTGTTTCTATAAGAAGGGTTAATCCTATGGCGCCCAGCATGAGGATCATAAAAGCGCCGAGAAACGCCATGGCAGGTGAGCAGTTGTATTTCGAAGGATTTGCAAATCCTTCCTCCCTGAATGCCGGGAGGAGCGTGCAGTCCGAGTGGGAGCTGCCTGACGGCTCCACGGTAAGCGGTCTGACACTGAATTACACGGCAGGCGCTTCTGATTTTTCAAACGGAGCCATGATTCTGAGATTCAGGGCATGGCTTCAGGGCTACAGAACTGAAACCGAGAAAGAAATTCCTGTTAGCGTTACATTCAATCCTTACGTGTGGCCGGGTCAGTTCAATCTGAACTTATCGCAAAGCTCCGGTTTTGTGCCTGCAAGCATTACGCTTGATGCCAAGCCTGTGTCAAGCAATGTGCCGCAATATACCCTGGATTCCAACCTGACATACACATGGACTTTGCCGGGCGTAGCAAGAATATTATCGCAACGAAACGGAAAGGTAAGGATGACGATAGATCAGCCGGGTTCTTACAGTTTTACGGTGGATATATCGGACGAGCTTGGAAATAATTCTTCGCTATCGGCAAATGCGAGCCTGCAGCCGCTTGTCCCCACACTTGATTTCACAGCGTCATATGACAAGTCTCAGCATATCGAGCCTCTCAGAGTTTCATTCTGGCCGAGGGTGTCGAATTTAACAAATGACAAAGTTGCAGGCTATTCATATGATGAACCAGTTACCGGCCAGTCTCTGCAAGGGTATTCCGGAACGATGACATTTATGGCGGGGCAATACACTGTAACGGTGACGGCGACTACCCAGAACGGTCTTATACTTACGAAGACTCATGATATTTCAGTAGGTGAAAGTACGCCTCCTGCATGTACGATTCAGGAGTATGTATCGCCCTCCATAAGCACCATTTACCTCTCGGCAACATGTTCAGATCCTGATCCTAATGATACTGTTACGGCATATGAGTGGCGGGTAGGTAATAACATTATATCGTACAGCTACAGGGCGCGCTATCAGTACCAGAGTCCCGGGACGGTTGATTTTGAATTAATTGTGACTGACAGGGCCGGTAAGAGCTCAACAACTCAAAAGTCTGTAATCGTGAATTAATAAAAAAGATGGATAAAAGGAAAGGAAAGGGATGAACAGGAAATGTCTCGTAATTATAAGTGGTCTTGTATTCTTGATCGCTGTGATACCAGCAGCGTCTTCCGGAAAGTTGCAGATAAAACAGGAACGGTATCTGCACAGCTTTGGAGGGCATGTTGATTCTGTAATGGCAAAAGAATTTGTGGTATGCAAAGACTGTGAGAGAATTGACAGACCCGTTAAAAAAGAAAAACCTCTCCAACTGGCAGTCCGCTTTTCAGAATCAGGTGAGCAGCAAAATATGGAAATAGATGAGAAAAAAGAAACTGAAAGCGTAATTCATTATGAAAAGCCGGAGGCCGTTCCTTATACGGTCTATTTTGATTTTAACGAGCATACCTTAAGCGCAGAAGAGGCAGGGAAGCTTAAAGAAATTGCGGAGTTGCTAATGAATGACGGCTACACGGAATTTGAAGCGACCGGATACGCTGATTCTGCCGGAACCGAAGAGTACAATCTTGCTCTTTCCCGTAAAAGAGCGGAACGGGTGGTTCAGATACTGGAGTCTGTGGGGGTAATACCTGTTAAGACAGCAGGTCTCGGAGAATGCTGCAGCCTCTCCTCTGACGGGGATTCACGAAGAGTAGAGGTAATCTTTAAACGAAAGGAGGTGAAGTAGATGAAGAAGTACCTTGTAGCGTTGCTGCTTGGTCTCGGCATGGTCATATTGAATCAGACAGTCTGGGCATTCACCGGTACGTCAACATTCGCTACCGATATTTTGACGCTAATGACTGATATCATTGATGGTCCGGTCGGTCAGGCAGTCGCTCTCGGACTGGTTGCTATCGGAGCGGCCTCCATGGTCTTCAGACAACCCATGGCAGGCGTTCTCGCTCTGGTATCCGGCGGGGTAATAGCCCTTGCTCCGACCATTGTAACCGGCATGGGTGCTATGCTTTTCTGAAAACCCATTACGAGGTGGAGCCTGAATTTGGCTCCACCTCTCACCCAAGCTTCAAATCATAACAAAAATGAGAAAGATATCAGTACCAAGAGAAATTAACAACCCCATCACCATATTCTGGTTCGAAATGGATGAGATATTGATAATGATCATCTCTTACGCCGGGATGCTGTTTCTGGGCGGGAAGGTGCTGATGTGGGTCATTGCCGGAATAGTTTCAACAATCTTTTACATAAGATTGAAAAGGAGAAAATCCCAGGGCTTTCTAAAGCACCTGCTTTATTACAGTTTCGGAGTGGAGATCAAATATTATCCGTCAGGATTGATAAGGAATTTCAAGGAGTAAATAACAAAGGAAAGGGAATATGAGAATGGATTTATATCTTCAGAGGTCATCCAACCTGTTTGCAGAAAACAGGCTTCTGAAATTCGTGGTTGTCTTGATAGGGCTGGCTGTAATATACAACACGATAATGTTGAAAAGTGTTTCCCAGAAAGCCAGGGTAGTGCTTGTGCCTCCTGCAATGGCTGCCAACTCGTTTGTTTCCGGCTCGGATGCAAGTGATGAGTATATCAGGTCAATGGCGAGGTACACTATGGCGCTTTATCTGAACTATTCTCCGGCATCCATCAAGGGGCAGGTCGAGGACCTGCTGAGTATCTATTCCCCTGACTCATACTCAAAGGCGTTAAAAACCTTTCACAGCTTCATCGATGATGTAAGGCTGTCAAAGACATCTTCCGTCTATTACATAACAGATATTCATGTAGACCGGAGTAACAGGGTAATAAGGACCGAGGGACTGAGAAGGCAGTTTATACAGGACAAGAACATCCAGAATGCAGCTGAGAAATATCAGATATTCTATCAGATCATTGACGGTAAGTTTTCAATAAAAAGCATAAAGTTACAGGAGGGCCGTAAAAAAAATGGATAAACTGACAAATAAAAAAGCAAGTAAAGCAGCGTTATTTGCAATAGTTATGACGATAGCTTTTATGTCTCTCAGTGAGGCAACGACAGTATTGCCGGAGACTGCGACCAAAGTGAATGTCAGCAGGACGGATATAAACAGGGTTTACTGTCCGGGCAGCGATATAAGCGATGTCCTTTATTCGGAGGAGAAAGGAATCGAGGTCAAGATTACGGGGAAAAGCGCATTTCTGAAATTTCTCCCTTCGTTTTCAACGAACAGCCCGGAATATGAGGCAGGGCCGGCTGAATTCTATATAGTCTGTGGAAATGATATGTATACGATTATTGCAGAACCCAAAGGCATTCCTGCAGTGACAATAAACCTGTCTTCATCCTTAAAGGAACGAATTGGCAAAACAAAAGAATTTTTCAAGGGGCTCGCATTTGAGGAAGGCATTCTCAAGCTCATCAGGCATGCATACACGAATTCACTTCCCGATTATTTCAGGGTAAAAATCGCACTGGAAAGCATTAACATATTTAACGACCTCAAGATGCAGCTGGTGAAAACAGTGCAGGCTGAAGGAGCGGGGCTTTTGTTAAAAGAATATGCTGTTCAGAACATTTCGCCGGGTGAGATGGAGATTAAGGAAAGCGTCTTTCTGAACAAAGAGATCACAACCCGGGCAGTGGCCGTGGCAGTTGATCCCCATATCCTGAAAGAGAATGAGATTGCGAGGCTGTTCGTAGTTGAGAAAGCAAATGATGACAATCAGGAGCTTTTCAGGATTTCAAAAAGACAGACAACGGATGGATCATGAAAAAAGGCAATCGACATGGCCGGAAAATGTCACTGATTATTCAGCTGTACGAAAGACTGAAAATGCAAGTGAAATCGAAAGCCATAAACATAACGGTTCTGGTTTTTTTTATTTTCAGCACAGTGGCTCCGTCTTATGCCGGATGGGTGGATGACTGGCTGAATCAGCATACATCGGCGTCTTCCGGCTACTTCAGCGGGCAACAGAGAGGGTATTACACGTTTGGAAGTTTCTCGGGAAGGATGACTACCGGAACTTTAAATCCCATATCAGTGGCGCCTCCCAGGATAAATGTCGGATGCGGAGGTATCGATGTCTTTCTCGGCTCCTTGTCATTTACCAACTTCGAGTACCTTGTCCAGAAATTTCAGACGATCATGCAGAATGCCCCGGCAGTCGCCTTTGAGCTTGCCCTTTCCGTATTAAGTGAGCAGACAAAAGGAATCATAAATGATATTGAAACGCTCCTGAACCTGCTTAATA
This sequence comes from uncultured Thermodesulfovibrio sp., assembly GCA_964653915.1. GTDB lineage: Bacteria > Nitrospirota > Thermodesulfovibrionia > UBA6902 > UBA6902 > CAZZGC01. Next base: position 4,659 of record CAZZGC010000099.1, on the reverse strand, counting down.
ACATACAGATTAACGACTGTCAGGCTACAAAGGGCATGGTCGCATATGTGGCAAACAAGGCATTAAACGATAACAGGCTCGGAGAAATGGCCACAAGGTATTTGCAAAAGACAGGGATTGTGGATTTCTACAAAAAGGCCAAGGAGACAATACAGGGCAGCGATGGAGACGCAGGCCGGATACAGGGTGTGAGTAGTCCCGTATTGCAGGAAAACACCGCCGGGTGTGTTGCTGATCTGATTGACGTCTTTGGCACGGGAGGCTCAATCCTTGAGCATCTCGCTACGAGACTAAATATTCCGGCAATCTATGTTGATCTGATAAGAGGATATGCAGGAGACATTGATATTACGGTAACCGGCGGAATAGTCCAGGGCACCATAATACCTTCCTGTTTTGAAAACAACGCCTATTCCCTGGATGACTTTCTGAAGGGGGACGTGTATATGAAGGATAATGCGGGAAGCTGTGCGCAGATTACGGATTTCAATAAAGACCTGCTTCAGTATGTCTCCGGCAATCTTCTCGGAATAATGAACAATCTTCTAATAAAGCAGAACCTGACAGCGTCCCAGAAGAGCTTTCTTGATTCCATCCCTCTTCCAATATACACAGTGCTGAAATCATCGGTAGGAACCGGGCAGGAAGCCGTCATCATATCGCTCTTAAGCGATGTAACAGCCCGTGCCTTTGTTTACATGATGCTGGCCGACATGTACAAGCTGCTTCATGATCTCATCAATGAAGGAAGGAGGATCATTACATCGCAGCAGGGACCTGATACGGGGAAGTCTTCCCATGAGTGCATGATTGAAAAGTTTGATGACTTGGAAAAAAAGCTGGAAGATATGAAGTCTGATGCATACGCGTTGAATAATGCAGTCAGGGAGGTGTACGGCAAATCCGCAGAAGAAGTAAATACAATACTCGATCTGGTTTCAAGGATGAAAGGCGTGGAAGATCTGATTCATACAATAGTGTCATCGAGATACAGCCAGCAGGTTGCTGACAGGGTTATGGGGGTGGCATCATCAGATTGAAGATAGCATGCGCAGCTCTTCTTGTGCTGGTTGTCTTTCCCGCAAGTTCCTTTGCGCTCGATATAGAATATTACACTTACAACGCTTTTGAGCCGCTAAAGCAGTCTCTTGAAAAAATAAGCCTGATTTTCAGCGATCAGAGATACGGTGAAATTGCCGAGTCAGTAGCCATTGTTGGACTTTTTCTGGCTGCCGCTGTAGGCGCCTTTAATATGATCAGGACAGGTCACATGGGGTCTCTGTTCATGTATTTCATCCCCTATCTGCTTGGAGTCGCGATATTCATCCCTTTGGTTTTCAATAACAAGGGAAATGTATATCTATATGACGCTGTCACCAATCAGACAAGCACTATCGCTGACGTGCCCGATGCCATTACTCTGCCGATGTATATCCTTAATCTCATAGAAAGATATACGGTTGACATCATTGACACCACCCTTGCGCCGAACAGTCCGGCGAGGTACGGTGTTTCCGCAGGTGGCATATATTCAGCGCTCATATATCAGTCACTAATAAATCCCCTGGCGATATACGGCGATACAAACAAGCCTGATTCATACCTGAGCTATACAATTCAGAGATATATTGAGGACTGTCTCTTTTTTGCCAATCAGACAGGGGATGTGAGCATCAATGAGGTTAAGCAGGAAAGCCTTGATTTTATGGATCAGCTTGAACAGTCAGTAAACCCGGCAAACTATACCGTTGTTCAGAAAGATGCGCGCGGTTGGAGGAATGAGGATCACGCGGCATCCTGTACGGTCGCGTGGTTTGGCGGTCTTACGGATGCCGGCGGCAACTGGGCAGGTCTTAAGAATTACCTTATGGATTCCACAAAATTCGACGGCATGCTCAGACAGGTTTGCTCAAGTATCGGCTATGATGTGACTAATCCCGGTGAAATACTTGCCTGCCGGAGCATGATGGATGGCCTTGTGGATTATACTCACGGCGGAACTATTTCAATGGCATGGTATGAATTCTTAAGACAGGTAAATCTTGCCCACAAAATCAATGAGGCTCTTGTCAGTTATGCGCCGGGGACAACGACTATATGGCTTGCGAACCTTGAGAATATGTCTACAATGACCGGCATAGCGATAGTGGCAAATGAGTGGATGCCGGTTGTAAGAGGCGTAGTCACAGGGGTGACCTTCTTCCTTACACCTTTTCTTATCTTATTTTTTCTTACGCCGGCATTCCCGAGGGTTCTGATTACAGTGCTGGGATTTTTTATCTGGCTCACTTTATGGGGAATCATGGATGTGGGAATGCACACCTACGCAATAGATTACGCGTATAATGTGTACCATCTGGCCAGGGCGAATATGAGTTTAGCATACGATCAGATTATGCTCATGCCTAACGCGGCCATAAAGGGGATGGCTATATCGGGTATAGTCAGGAGTTCATCAATGATGTTTGCCACCCTTTTTACCGGCCTTCTGATAAGGAATTTCGGAGGCACAGCGCTTGCAATGCTCAGCAGCAATATATCAGGACATCTGAAAAGTTCAGGAGCATCCGCCGGTCACGCAGCCATGACTCCCGAGGGAACCTCTCAGAAATTAGCTTCTACCGAGATGTCTATCCCGACAATAGCAAATGCAGGCAGGTATGATTTTGGACAGAGGGTTGAGGCGAAGACGTATCAGCAGGCCGGCAATATCGAGTCTGGAATACAGACATCGAATTTTTTCGGCGGGCCTTTTAGTGCGGCCCATAAGACCGGTTACGCACGCTCAACAAGTACGGCAAAATCAGTAGGCCATGCCGTAGCAGCCGGCGGACCCTCTGTGGCGATCAAAACAGGAGAAATGGCCGGGTTGTCCGATAAGGCGTACACTGAGAAGGCATATCCTGATAAGGAAGAAATTGCCAATATATCTGCAAGGGATAAATTTCATTCACAGATGCAGAATCCGGCAGAAGTTCTTTACAGGACAGATCCTGGGTTTTTCGGAAGCAAAGACAAGGCACATGAGTTCTTTAGAAGAATGCAGGCATCCTATAGCGCTGTAGGAAGGCATAATGCAGCCTATGACCTCGCAATGTTCAGACTGTCGAAGCAGCTTGGATTCTGGGATGGACGTCCTGAAGGCGCTGAAAAGGCAATTGAAAAGGCACGGCAATTTTATGGCAACATGACGAAGGGTGATCTGGAATCTGTTTTAAAAGATAGCGAGCAGAAAAAAGCATTTGAGTTAATCACAGGCAAAGCGGTAGATCAGATTTCCAGCAGCGACTTGAATAAATGGGGCTCAATTTTGGGAAACAGGTTCAAGGATTTGATGAGTAAAGCAACTGACGATATGGCAGGCATATTCCCCCACAGGCATGCGGCAGAGGCAGCCTCATTTGACTGGTTGTCAAGAAATTACGGAATGAATAACTTTCAGAGTTTCCTTTCGTTCACAGCATCTGCTGACAAAATGGATAAGCTTACAAACAGCAGGGCGAAATTTAATGTCGTCAGAGGCATTGCAAAGGATCACTTCAGGGACAATCTTGATAAGGCTTCACAGGCTGTAGCGGATTACAAGAACTTTCAGATTCAGGGATTAATCAATGACCTCGCTGACAATGGTTATGATCCTCAAAAAGTGAGTGAGCTGAAAGGCGCTGTGCAGGCCCGTACAGACGCTGGCTTAATGAGATGGTCTGCTGTTTCCGGAAAAGAAGGCATAGAAAGGACAAAGTTCTTCGGTAATGCAAATGCTGACGCTAAGTCATGGATGCTGCTGAGTGTAGCAGCTATTCAGCATAACAAACCAGTTTCTGAAATTTCGGATCAGGAGTATTTCGGAACAATGAAGGCTAATCAGGGATCTTATGTATCAGCAACTTCTGAAGGAGGGGTTGAGACATATTCTCTCACGGATAAAGGGCAAACACTTTACAGTACATCTGTGGGTGTTTGGAATTCTGGCCAGCTCCAGGATTTTATTTCTGAAATGCGGGCAAATAATCCGGCTGCGGGACAGAGGCTTTCCGGATTTCATGATGGTTCCGATTCGAATCAAAATTACGCATTTATGGTAATGAGGGACAGATCGGGGAATGTTGTGAAATACGATATCTACCAGGGCGGAAGGTCGGTAAGTGAGGTTGTAAGTCAAAAGAGGGATGTAAGCGTGGAAGAAATGAGAGATGTTCCACTTCAAACTGATGCTTCAACTGTATGGAATAAAGTCCAGAGCATGGACTCTTCATTTGCTAAAACGCTCCTTTCAGGAACAAGGGCTGAGCAGGATACGATGGCAAGAGATGTATCAAATATGCTGGCAACGAATTTATTTTTATCTAGACATGGTGTTGATACAGAGAGATTTGAAGCTAATCTTGGGATTGGATCCGGAATTAACTGGAGCGGATCAGAACATTTAAAAAATAAAAGTATGGTATCTATTATAGGCAGAGCATTATCAATTAGTCCAAACGCAAGCTTGAGACTTGGTGCATCAAACAGTTATCGAGAAGAGATAGATAAAATTTCTAAAGATTTATACGACGAGATTACAGGCCATCAGGAACTAGTGAACGATAATTCCTGGACTATTGATCAGGGAGCAGAACAGTTATCGAAAAATCTGAAAACAACCCTGCGTGAATATGT
>CAZZGC010000098.1:0-9171 GCA_964653915.1 uncultured Thermodesulfovibrio sp. | reverse complement strand
TCAGGGTCTCGTAATGGTCGATTTCTGGGCCACATGGTGCGGCCCTTGTAAAATTGTTGCGCCTGTTGTCGAAGAACTTGCCAAGGAATACGCCGGAAAGGTCAAGTTCGTCAAGGTTAATACCGACGAGAATCAGGACCTCGCAAGCCGTTATAACATCAGGGGTATCCCTACTCTCATGTTCTTCAAGGACGGCAATATGGTTGATCAGGTAGTAGGGGCTGTTCCTAAGGCACAACTAAAGACCAAGATAGATTCACTTCTGGGATAAGATTTCAAAGCATGTATGACGTCATAATAGTTGGAGGAGGCCCTGCTGGCCTTACAGCAGGGCTTTATACTGCAAGAGCTAAGCTTAAATGCCTGCTGATAGAACAGGGGCTCGTAGGCGGTCTTGTCACGACCACTGAGTGGGTTGAAAACTATCCCGGTTTCGAGGAAGGAATCCTTGGCGCCGAACTTGCCCGGAAGATGGAAAAACAGGCTGTGAAGTTCGGACTGGAGATCAGGCAGGATTCGGTAAAAACCATAGCAATCATAGATAAGTTAAAAGAGGTAGTCCTCGAAAGCGGGGATACTCTACAGGCGAAGGCGCTCATACTTGCGACCGGTGCGCATCCGAGAAATCTCAAGGTGGAAGGAGAAGATGAGTTCCGGGGCAAGGGAGTTTCTTATTGCGCCACCTGTGACGGGGCATTCTTCAAGGGTGAGGACATTGCGGTAGTGGGAGGCGGTGATTCGGCGGTTCAGGAGGCGATATTTCTGACCAAGTTCGCAGGCAAGGTTTACATTATTCACAGGCGCGACAAACTGAGAGCCGAAAAACTCCTTCAGGAGCGGGCCTTTTCCAATCCGTCGATCGAGATTATATGGGATTCAGTAGTTGAGAAGATTACGGGGGATACGGGGGTCAAGGCAATCCATTTGAAGAATGTCAAGACGGGCGAGACGTCTGTTCTTGATGTTCAGGGGGTGTTCATCTATATCGGCTACAACCCCAATACGGAGTTCCTGGCAGGGCTTGCCAACCTTGATGAGGACAACTATCTGATCACAGATCAGTCGATGGCGACATCGGCGCCGGGGGTATTCGCGGCGGGTGATGTCCGTGCAAAACCTCTCAAGCAGATATCCACTGCCGTTGGAGACGGCGCTACTGCGGCTGTATCGGCCGAAAAATATATAGAGGAAAATTTTTAAGACAGATGTTCGAATCACTGTCTGACAGGCTTGAAGGAATATTCAAGAAGCTGAAGGGTCGCGGCCTTCTCAGGGAGGAGGATGTCGACGCCGCCATGAAGGAGATCCGCATGGCCCTCCTGGAGGCGGATGTTAACTTCAAAGTCGTCCGTGAGTTCGTAGCCAAAGTGAGGGAACGTGCTGTCGGCAAGGAGGTTATCGAGAGCATAACCCCCGGCCAGCAGGTGGTCAAGATAGTCAATGACGAACTATGTGAACTCATGGGTGGAGGCCACCGCAAGATATCCCTTGCGCCAAATCCGCCAACGGTGATCATGCTTGCAGGCCTTCATGGCTCGGGAAAGACGACCACGGCTGCCAAGCTTGCCAATAATTTCAAAAAGGATGGAAGGAGGCCCATGCTCGTTGCAATGGACACCGGCAGGCCTGCGGCCATTGATCAGCTCAAGTCCCTCGGCGGGCAGATAGGCGTGCCTGTATTCGCCACGAAACCCGGCGACGATCCGGTCTCCATATTTCCCGGGGCACTTAAACAGGCGAATCTTGAAGGCAGGGATATCCTCATACTGGATACAGCGGGAAGGCTTCATGTTGATGAGGCCCTCATGGATGAGCTTGAAGCCCTGAAGCGGGAGGCTAAGCCGCAGGAAATTCTCCTGGTAGCGGATGCCATGACAGGTCAGGACGCGGTCAACATTGCGGAGTCGTTCAACGAACGGCTTGATATAGACGGCGTAATACTTACCAAGATGGATGGTGATGCCCGTGGAGGTGCCGCTCTCTCGATTGTTCATGTGACGGGCAAACCGATCAAGTTCGTTGGTGTTGGTGAGAAGATCGATTTTCTGGAACCCTTTCACCCCGACCGGATGGCTTCGCGGATACTTGGCATGGGCGATGTGGTAAGCCTGGTCGAGAAGGCACAGGAAACAGTTTCTCTGGATGAGGCTCTCAGGCTTGAAGATAAGATTAAGAAGGACAGGTTTACATTTGAAGACCTTATCAGTCAGATAAATCAGATCAGAAAGATGGGGCCACTGGAAAACCTCCTGGGAATGATCCCGGGACTGGGCAAGCAGCTTAAGGGAATAAAAATAGATGATAGTGCCTTCGTAAGGGTCGAGGCTATCGTAAATTCCATGACGCCGAAAGAAAGGCGGAACCTTGTCGTTCTGAGCAGCAGCAGAAAGAAACGAATAGCCATGGGCAGCGGAACCTCTGTTGCGGATGTTAACAAGCTCGTCAAACAGCACCTGACCATGAAGAAGATGCTTAAAAAGATGAAAAGGGGCAAGGGGATGCGCATACCGCAGTTTAAGTTTTAACTGGGAAGCGGCACAGGATGTTCCATCGGTAATAAAAATCCGAATCTTGCAACATTTAACACAAATCCTGTATTATTAATATCCATTATACGGAGGATAAGAGTTGGTAAAAATCAGACTTACGAGAAAGGGAGCAAAGAAAAAACCCTTTTATAGGGTGATCGTGGCCGATTCCCGCAGCCGCAGGGATGGCCCGTTTATCGAGATCATAGGGACTTATGATCCATTGAAAAATCCATCAGAAGTGAAGATAGATACGGAAAGGGCTAAACACTGGCTCGATCGCGGAGCACAGCCGACCGCCGTCGTCAAGAAACTTTTGAAAATCTCGGGACTGTAAAAAACTGACAGCCCAGATACCATTGGAGGTGGATCATGATTAAAGCACTCATTGAGCAAATGGCGAAGTCCCTGGTGGATAAACCTGATGACGTTGTGGTGTCTGAGGTGGATGGAGAGAGAACCACGGTATATGAGTTGCGCGTTGCTACGAGTGATCTGGGTAAGGTGATAGGTAAGCAGGGTAAGACGGCCCGCGCAATGAGAACGATCCTCAGTGCTGCCGGCACAAAGCTGGGCAAGCGTTGCGTCCTTGAGATTCTGGAATAGCGGGCTTTACTGCGATAACCGGGTTGCAGGGCCGGTTACATCAATAAAGAGAGAACGCAGCGGCTCGGAATTATAATTTAAGATAGTATTTCTCGAAGGGAGTTGAATGCTCCCTTCTCTTTTGAGACGGCCTGAGTATTCTGAGATGAAATGTGATGTACTGACCCTCTTCCCGGCGGTGCTCTCCGCTTACCTGAATGAGAGTATTCTCAAGAGGGCTCAGACTAAAGGGCTGCTTGAAGTGAAGCTCTGCAATATCAGAGACTTCACTGATGATCCGCACAGGACAGCCGATGATTCCCCTTATGGAGGGGGGGCAGGAATGGTATTGAAGCCTGAACCGATATTCAGGGCTATGGATGCCCTGAATCCTGAGGGGCGGCCGAGGCGGGTCATAATGCTGTCGCCGCAGGGCAGACAGTTTACGCAGCGGATGGCCGAAGAGTTTGCCCGGGAGGAGCGCCGGTTTGTATTTATCTGTGGCCGCTACGAGGGCATAGACGAGCGTGTCAGGACCCTTATTGACGGAGAAGTATCTATAGGGGATTATGTCCTGACAGGAGGTGAACTTGCAGCCCTGGTCGTCATCGACGCGGTGACACGTCTGCTGCCCGGCGCAGTGGGTGACGAGAGGTCGGTCGAGGATGAGTCCTTCACATGGGGATTGCTTGACTATCCTCATTATACAAGGCCCAGGGAGTTCAGAGGTCTTGCTGTGCCGGATGTGCTGCTTTCCGGAGACCATGAGAGGATCCGGAGATGGCGCCGCAGGGAGGCTTTGAAAAAGACACTTGAGGTCAGGCCTGATCTGCTGGAGGAGATGGAGCTCACTGAACTTGACAGAGAGATACTAAAAGAGCTTAAATCATCTGATAGTGATTGAGGATATAAATCTGAATGGTGCAGAATAGCAGTGGATACCATAATATATGCATTGAAGGGTCATAAGACTGATACATTTTATAAAATCAGAAATTCCGGAGGAGTAAGATGAACGCAATAAAGGTAATCGAAGAAGGATACAAGAAAGAGATCCCCCAGTTCAATATCGGTGACACAGTGAGTGTAAGCATGAAGATCAAAGAGGGGGAAAAAGAGAGGATTCAGGTATTCACAGGTGTAGTGATCGGCCGGAGGGGGAGCGGCACGCGGGAGACCTTTATGGTCAGAAAGATATCTTACGGCATAGGAGTCGAGAAGGTATTTCCCATCCACTCACCCCTGATCGAGAAGATAAAGGTTGTTAAACAGGGTGTAGTGCGCCGGGCAAAGCTTTATTACCTGCGTGACAAGAAGGGTAAAGCCGCAAAGATCAAGGAGAAGGGTTTTACCTCAAAAAAGAAATAACCAGATTCTATGCAGTTGATCGGCCGGCGCGGCTGATCGGTTAGTGATTTATTGTGCCTTCCGGAGCAGGCGACAGACAGCGGCACGTATCAGCCCTCTTTGAATATGATGAAAGCCTGCGTTCCAGATATCCTCTGATCGCAGGTATGGACGAGGCCGGACGCGGCCCCCTTGCCGGCCCGGTTGTTGCGGCGGCCGTTATCCTTCCTGCCGGGGCCATCATTGACGGCGTGATGGACTCCAAGACCGTTTCCGAAAAAAACCGCAGGATCGTTTTCTGGCGTATAGTACGTGAGGCTGTAGGCATCGGCCTAGGAATCGTGGAGGCCGATGAGATAGACCGGATCAACATCCTCAATTCCACGAAGAAGGCCATGCTTTTGGCTGTGGATGATCTCGGTATCAGACCTTCTCTTCTGCTTGTGGATGCCGTAAAGCTGCCTCATAACGGAATGCCCACCCATTCCATGATTAAGGGCGAATCGGTCAGTGCTTCCATAGCTGCTGCTTCTATAGTCGCCAAGGTCGTCAGGGACGATATCATGTACAGGTATGATAAAGCCTATCCTGGTTACGGCTTTGGCAGGCATAAGGGCTACGGCACAAAGGACCATATGCGAAGCCTGCTGAAACTCGGCCCGAGCCCTGTGCACAGAAAGACCTTCCGTGGCGTTATGGACCAGTCCCTGCCGATGGAGTGAGGGAGTAAGGGAGTCTCTTGGGTCCTTTTGACATTCCTGCAAATGATTTTGTAAAATGGTGTAACCTGAACGGGACGGGTTGAAGTTGATTCTTGGAAACTTTTAAATCAACAGACGTTTGTCCGCGTGAAAGTTACGCGGTTCGTGAATGAAGTCACTGCTTCGTGGAAGCGGTGCTTCGAACCGGCCGGTTTCAACCACATTAAGACGGAAAGGGGAATAAACATGAAAAAACATGTAGCAGGACAAGTGCGTTCAATCGTGGTCATTATTCTGGCTGCATCGCTTCTGCTTGGCATGACAGTGGCGGTATCGGCGGAAGGCGGTGCCTCGAAAAACGACACTGTCATTGATATCAACTCCGCCACTGCTGACGAGATTGCCGGACTTCCCGGCATAGGAGAGAAGAAGGCCGCAGCGATAGTCAGATGGCGTGAGGGTAACGGCGGTTTCAGCATCATTGAGGATATTATGAACGTCGAAGGGATAGGGCTTAAGACGTTTGAGAAGATTCAGCCTCATATCGTAGTCAGGCAAAACCCCGCAGCCGGACGCTGAAGAAAATAAAGAGGATGCTGACACGATAGGGGACATGGCTGAAGTTAAAAGGCGGGTCCTTGGTGGGTATGCCTTTTAAAGTCGCCGTCAGCATCCTCTTTATTGCGTTAATAAAACCTTATAACAGAATTTTGCAAAAATCAAGAGGTAATTTTGCCGACCGGGAAATCCCGAATCTTTGAGAACTTGTTTAGCTATTCCATATATGGAGCTGCCGGAGAAAGCGGGCTGTCAGGGGTGCTGGGATGCGATGCCGCGATTTTTCATTTTCGTCATGAGTTGCTTACGGCTGATACCGAGCAGTTTGGCGGCCTGTGACTGGTTCCATGCGGTCTTTTCGAGGGCCTTTATTATTATACGTTTTTCCATCTCCGGCAGGTTCAGATCATCGGAGAAGCAGTAATCTTCCACCTCTATCGACTTCAGTTTGTTAGGCAGACATTCAATATTGATACTATCGAACGGACACAGAATCACAGCCCTTTCTATGACGTTTTCAAGTTCTCTCACATTACCGGGCCAGTCGTATCTCATGAATATTTCCTGGACCTTCTGCTCGAATCCTCTTATGTCTTTCCTGTTTTTCTTGGTAAAATTTTCAAGAAAGTGTTCGGCGATTACCGGGATGTCCTCTCTACGTTCCCGAAGAGGCGGAATACTTATAGAGATTACATTCAGCCTGTAATAGAGGTCCGCCCTGAATTCATTATTCTGCACCGCTTCCTCAAGATCTTTATTGGTGGCGGTTATGACTCTTGCATTGGTGACGATAGGCTTTTTCCCGCCAACTCTATGGAATTCTCTTTCCTGAAGAAATCGCAGCAGCTTCTTCTGCAGTCCATAGTCGAGATCGCCTATCTCATCAAAGAATACGGTGCCGCCGTCGGCCATTTCGAGGAGCCCGATTTTTTTGTTATAGGCACATGTGAACGCCCCTTTTTCGTACCCGAAGAGTTCACTTTCCATCAGCTCCTGGGGAATTGTCGTGCAGTCAATCGGGATAAAAGGCTTGTCGGCTCTCAGCGAAGTGTAATGTATAGCCCTCGCGATAAGTTCTTTCCCAGTCCCGCTTTCCCCCAGTATCAGAACGCTTGCATCGGTCTTGCTGATACGCTGAATCATCGAAAAGACTTCCCGCATGCCTTTTGATTTTCCAAAGATATTCAGGAACTGATAGCTTTCGGCTGTATCATCTTCCGGTTTTTCGTCCCTTTCCCTCAGTGCGTCCTTTATGGTGGAGACAAGCAGATTCAGATTAACCGGCTTGGTCAGGAATGTATAAGCGCCCTTTTTCATTGTTTTTACCGCCAGATCGATCGAACCGTATGCCGTGATCAATATCACGGGGAGGTGGGCATTTATGAGTTTTATTTCTTCAAGCAAATCTTCACCGCTCATAGACGGCAACTTGTAATCAGTTACCACGAGGTCAAAATGGTTCTTCCTGATTTTCTCTATGGCATCTTCTGCGGTCAGAGCAGTTACAACCTCGAAGTTCTCCTTTGTAAGGGCAGGGGTAAGAACTTTAAGAGTGCTTATTTCATCTTCTACTACAAGAATTTCGTATTTCATGGTTTCACCGGCAGCACGAGGGTGAATTTACTCCCCTGCTCAGGGGTACTGTCAATCCTGAGGTCTCCGCCGTGTTCACGGGCTATTTTTTTGGAAACAGAAAGGCCAAGACCTGTTCCGCGTGTCTTCGTTGTAAAAAAGGGGTTGAAAACTTTCTCCATATCCTGTGGGGCTATTCCCTTTCCGTTATCCGAGACAGAGACCATCACGCAGCCGTTGGATGCCGAGGTCCTGATGGTTATCCGTCCCTCGTGATCTATTGCATCGAGTGAGTTAATCACAAGATTCAGGAGAACCTGTTTGACCTGATTATAATCAAATTCGAAGGGTTGAAGGTTTATTTCCGTCAACACATCAATTGCAACGTTGCGTTCAAGAGCTTCTTCTTTAAGCAGCAGGGCTGTCTCGTTTACAAGCGCATTGATGTCATGCAGACTGTATTCAGGCTCCAGCGGCTTTGCAAAGTTCAGTAGTGATGTCGTGAGTTTGTTAATCCGGAGTGCCTCGTTCTGAATTACGTTAATAAACTCTCTGAGGAGGCCGCTTTTGTAATGGTTCTTTATGTATGTAGCAGCGACGCTGATCGCATTAAGTGGATTTTTTATTTCATGGGCGAGTGTTGCGGAGAGTTCACCTGTTGCAGCAAGTCTGCTGAGCCTGTCCTGCTCCGACATCGATGCACGCAACTTTCCTACCATATCGTTGTATGCTGCCGAAAGCTCCCCGATTTCATCATTTGAAGATATTTCGATTTTCTCGTTCAGTCCTCTCTCCACGAGCATACTGACTGAATCTTTCAGGCGTATAATGGGTTTGATAAGATTAATTATCATTCCCAACCCAAATAACAGCGCCGATGCCAGCGTAATCAAAAGAATTACAAATACAATAACACTTCTGCTCATAAAATCAATAGGGTTTATATTTTCATACAGGATAACGGTGCCGTAAACGAGCAGTGGGATCGAAGCCAGCAGGCTGAATGCGGTCAGCGCCCTGTAAAGAAGGCTGCCTCTGAGCTGGGAGAGATTTTCATGGTGCATGCTGAAAAAAAGTATTACGAATCCTGCCGGTCTCAGCAGATGGCCGTAAATCCATGGAGACGAACCTATTGATGCAGGGAAAAACAGCATGATGGCTGCCGAGCAGACAAAGGCATGACCAAGCGCCGAATAGAGATAGCGGACGGATCTGCATCTGTAATAGACCGCTATATATAGCATACATACCAGACCTGAAAGATAGGAGATGATGACCCATACGAGCGGACGGAATTTCCCGAAAATGGGGAATACAGTATAGATGCTGGGATGCAGCAGTATGAGCAAGGGGAAGTATAAGAATGGAAGATATTTATTATCCCATGGTTTTTCAGCCGAGACTGCGATTATGATTATCAGCAGTCCGAAACAGTATCCGATCAGCGTTTGATACAGCAGGTTCTGGTCAAGTTTGAATGCATGGATCGAGGCGTGGAGCAGACTGCTGACCCCGAGGATGACAAAGCCCGCCGCAATCAGATAGATGCGGCTTTTGATTTCTATCGTATGCGATCTGTCCCTGGATGACCTGAACGCTCTCCTGGCGATGGACAGACTGAGAAGGGCGATCAGATATTCTTCAATAATATGGTAGGTTATCCACCCCATAGTCGCCCGCGAAGCCGTTACAAGGACTTATACTTTAACTTTACAGGATATGCCGGTCATCCTGCAAGCAGTGTGTTTGACAGTTAACAGTTGACAGTTCCGCTTTTTTATGATTAAAGAAAAAAGATGGCACGATTATTGTATATTTACTTTTAAAGATATATTCACTTATCGTAATAGTGAGGAGGAAATGCAATTCCGATGCCCGAT
>CAZZGC010000097.1:6070-9250 GCA_964653915.1 uncultured Thermodesulfovibrio sp. | reverse complement strand
CCATAATTTTAATTTTTTATTTTTCATGTTTGATATTTAAAACTCTATCCCCTTCCTCGCCTTGACTCCTCTGTCGGCGGGATGCTTTACCATCTTCATCTCGGTGACATAATCGGCGATCTCGATCAGGAATTCAGGCGCCCTCCTGCCGGTAAAGACGAGTTCGGTCTTGGGGGGCTTTGCATCTATGATCGCCTGAAACAGGCTTTTGGGGACATAGCCGTTTCCGAGGGCGTTGTTGAACTCCTCCATGACCACGAGGTCGTACTCCCCGCTGCTTATCATCCTGATCGATCGGGTTACCGCTTTCCGGATCGTCTTTGAGAGTTCCTCATGCGATATAGTCGGATCGAAGATCGGCGCCGTCTGGTTTCTGAACTTGATGACTTCTATGCCGCACTTTCTGGCAGATCGGATCTCCCCTGAATCCCTGATGCGGCTTTTCAGGAATTGCAGTATGAGCACACGACGGCCGTGCCCGGCCGCCCTCATGGCCAGTCCAAAGGCGGCTGTAGTCTTTCCCTTGCCTTCGCCTGTATATACCTGAATCAGTCCTTTAGTCATTTTGCGGTCTCTTTTCTGATGATGATTTTATAGGATGAATGACCGGCTGGTCAAATGACCTTAAGCAGGGAACTTTTTATCCAGCCAGTTTTACCGTCCGCTCTTTTAATGCGGACCCATGCTCCTTTTTTCTCTATAATGTTCACCCTGGCGCCTTCGTATAGGGTATAGTGTACAGTGGCGCTTTCGATCGGCTCGAAGCCTGCGTCGGCCTTTTCCGCGATGACGACCGCTTCACTGCCGATATCGGATATCCTCATATACAGAATAAATGACAGGGACAGCGCTATAACCAGAGTGACCGCGATCGCTGCCCAAAAAGACCTTCTCATACCGACCGCCTGCCTGACCAGGATTATGAGGAGGAGGATCAGGATGAACATTGCTGATATCATAACCGTAATTTCGTTTATCGTCAGCAGCATACTTCTTGCTATGATGCGGCGCGCCATAGATGGGGAATAAGATGGCTCCCTTGTCTGAGACAGCGCGAATCTGTAGTTTGCCTTCAGATCACTGTCGCGCGGAATCAGCCGCCTGGCCCGCTCGTAATAAAGAATGGCCTCCCCGGTCTTGCCGAGCCTGAAATAACAGTTGCCGATATTGTAATAAAGCGGGCCGCTTTCCTTTCCCATCGACAGTATACTCAGGTATTCGTCGAGAGCGGCACCGTAGTCGCCATGTTCGTAGAGGGTATTGCCTTTGTAGAATGCGGCCTCGGGATTTCCATCCGTAACAGCGGCTCCGGTTATGGAAGCGAAAAGAGCGGTCACGGTAAACAGCATGACAGCATACAGAACTCGTTTCATTACCTTAGACGCATCACATGTTTCCCGGACAGGATTGCCGGCATTGTTGTTTTGAATGCAACAAGTCATCTTTCCTGTTTTGCCATACCTCATATTTTTGACTTCTCCAGGCGGTCTATTATCCATTTCATATCTGTCAGGGTAGTTCCCATCCCCGTGCTGCTGAGCGTTGCCGGGGCATAGCGGGCGGTATCACACTCCCTGAGGATCGTTTCCGTCTTGGCGATGATCTCCTCGTCGGCCCCCTTGTCCCTTAGCAGCCCCGTCAGTACATCAGCGGTAATGCCTCCGGCGGGTATACCGAATCTGTCCGCTGCATAGTCCCTGAGCGTTCTGAATGTTGCGTCATAGAACTCCTGAATCATGTTCTGTCTGTAATAGTCTTCCGCCTCCCTGATTCCCTTCCTTGCCTTCTTCGGGGCGGCGAGCCGCTTTGCATATCTTGTGTCCGAGCTCATCTTCTCCCGCCTCCTGATTAGATAGAGAGTTCCGGTAAACAGCAAGAGGGCTGCAACATGAAAGCCCAGGTAACGGCCGTTCTTATAAAGGTAGGCGCCTTTGTTTCTGAAAGAACCGGGCGACTCTTTGATATAGATGATGTCCCGTCCCAATTTTTCACTAATTGCGTGTTCCGGAGGCTCAAGTAGCGTCACGGCCTCCTTTTTCTCCGGTTTCATAACATTTATCGGGAAAGGTCCCTGCCTTATAGTCCTGTATGCTCCGGCTGCCGGATCAAAGTAACTGAATGACACTTCCGGGATCTCTTTAATCCTGTCGGTGAGCGGGATTATGATCTGTTCGAAGGTCCTGCGGTCTTTGTCGGTCTTCGCCGTGGGTTCATAGACCTTCAGCCCGTCCCGTGGCTCCACACCCTTTATCATTACAGCCCCGATATTGCCGTCTCCTTCTATCTGAACCTTGAGAGTCACCGGGTCACCGGCACGCACCTCTGCCGGAGAAACTTCCGTCTTCATTCGGAACTCACCTACGGCTCCGGTGAAATCAGGGGGCCTGTCCTCTTCAGGCAGAGATATGACCTCCAGTTCCAGGGGCTCTGACCGGAGCTCGATAGGCTCACGTTCAAATGTGCCGAAAAAGTCCTCGAAGGGATCCTGTCCAAAGAAGTCTTCAAAAGGTGAGCGAGGTCTTCTCATACGCCTCTGCATCAGTATTGTGGCGCCCAGTTTCGCCGGGCCTATCTTAAAGACCCCCGCCCTTGTGCCGAAAATCCGGGTGTGGAACTCTACTACGTCATATATGAGACCGTCTTTTTCGACCTGGTACTGGCGGGGCTTGGAGAACTCCTCTGCTGAAAAACCGTCGAAGTCCAGCTCTGGATACTGGATATCCCGTACGTTAATTCCATTTACGTAGAGCGTTACGGTGACAGGTACCTGTTCGTTTACGTAGAGCTTCTCCTTTTTCGCCTTAAGTTCGAGGAATATGCTGCCGCTTGCCTGGCCGGTTCTGCCATGTCCAGGGGAAGGAGCAGGCGAGGCAGCCCTGTCTATGACCTCCACCTCTATGCCTCTGGAACGGTATGTGTCGCCCTTGTGCTTTACCGTGAACGGACCGAGGGTGAACTTTCCCTTTTTCAGAGCGACGAGCCGGTAGATGTGCGTGACAGACGACGACATCCGGCCGTTTACGATCGACATCATGGTTGATGGGCCGACATAGCGGATGCTGAAGCCATCTATGTCGTTGATCTCGGGCGCAGGGATGTCCCGTGTCCCTTCGAACTTGAGGCTGAGTTGCAGAGACTCTCCTACATGAACGATGTTTCTGCTGACAGTGGCCTCAAATT
>CAZZGC010000097.1:1296-5970 GCA_964653915.1 uncultured Thermodesulfovibrio sp. | reverse complement strand
ACGGTGGCGCTCTGTACTCTGTTCAGATTCTTGAGTGTACCTTCTTCTCCAAAGGCATCAAGGAGCATTCTCGCCTCCTCAGGAGACATATCCCTGCCCTCGTCGGTGTTTTCTTTTTTGGAATCACCGGCCTGTTGCCCTTCTTGCATCTGTTGGTGTTGCTCCTTTTGGCCTTCATTACCGGTCCCGGCAGCTCCTTTATTCTTTTTCTGTTGCCGTTCCTCTTTGTTAGAGCCTCCTTCACCGCCCTTTTGTCGTTGCTTTTGGTCCTGATTTTCAGCCTTGTCTTTTTCGCCTTCCCGGGGAGGCTGATTCTTTATCCTCTCAAGCAGGATTTGCAGTTCTTTCTTAACGAGCTCGTAGTTGTACCGAGCGTCTGTGTTTGAGCGGTCCAGCTCGATGGCCCGCTTGTAGTGCTGCAGAGCATCCTGATACAATGGCACCGCTGTCTGAGGATTGCTTTCAGCCTCTGTCTTCCCGAGCATGTATCGGGCATTCCCGATATTATATACGGCGTCAGCCTCGAGTTTTTTGTCGTCCGTATCGAGTGCCCGGCTGAATGCATCTGCTGCCTCGGCGTATTTGCCGCTCTTGTACAGGGCGGCGCCAAGGTCGAAGGAGGCTATATCCGAATCCGGTTCCTCATTCAGCGCCTCCCTGAACTTCCCGACAGCCTCTTCATACCTGCCTTCGTCATAGAGCTTTTTGCCTTCCTTCAGCGCCGAGGCCTCTGCCATGAGGCATGTGAAGATGATGAGTACATGCGTCAAGAGAACGATCGCAAAAGCCGTGTGCCTGCCCTTCATCATCATGCGGTACTTCTCCTTTCGCCTATGAATGGTTCAACGCAGAGGAGCACGAGCGCGATGAGCAGCGGGATGCGAAATCTCTCATGGTACTGTTTCGTCATCCGGTTCTTGATCTCTCTTTTCTCCATCTTCGAGAGTTTCTGATCATATATCATATCGAGACCAAACTCTGTCGGGGAAGCCTTAACATAACTGCCGCCAGTAGTCAGAGCGATCTGTTTCAATGTCTCCTCATCGAGCCTCGTCTTGACGATGTTACCCTTTCGGTCTTTCAGGTAGAAACTGTTGCCTTTCTCATCTGTCACCGGGATCAGTTCCCCCTCTTTTGTGCCTATGCCGATGGTGTATATCTTCACGCCTCTGTTCTTCGCCTTCTCGGCAGCCTTGAGGGCATTGCCTGAATGATCTTCGCCGTCGGTTATCAGTATCAGAACCCTGTATTTGCGAGCGCCTCCTTCATAGCCCCTGATCGCGGTATTAATGGCGGCCGCAATGGATGTGCCGCCCATCGGAATGGTATCCGTATCGAGGCTGTCGAGCGACATGAGGAATCCGCTGTAGTCCACCGTAAGCGGGCACTGAAGAAAGGCGTTGCCGGCAAAAGCTATCAGGCCTATCCTGTCGCCGTGCAGTTTTTTCACAAGGTCCCTGACAGCGAGTTTTGAACGCTCGAGCCTGCTGGGCTTTACGTCACGTGCGAGCATGCTTTTTGATGTATCTATGGCGACAAGGATGTCGAGGCCGCTGCGTGTGACCTCCTTCCACTCGAAACCCCATTGAGGCCTTGCAAGGGATAAAATCATGAGGAACATGGAGGTCATAACAAGGATGGTCTTCCACCTCCTGCGGCCCGGAGCCGAAGAAGGGATGATATCTGCAAGAAGTTCCCTGTCGGCATATCTCTCAAGGGCACGCTCTTTCCTCCGCGCAGCATACCAGATGAGGAGGATGAGACCGGCAAGCCCCCAGAGCAGGTGAAACATCTCCAGACTGCCGAATCTCATGCCTTTACGGTAACCTCCTTAGATATGTCCTGCCCAGAGCGATTTCCGCTGTCAGAATTATCAACGCCGGGATAAGAAAGAGATGAAAGAGTTCGCGGTAGCGGACGTAGCCCCGTTCCTCTATTTTTGTCTTTTCGAGCCGGTCGATCTCTCTGTAAATCTCTCTGAGGGAATCCGTATCCGTGGCCCTGAAGTACCTGGCCCCGGTCTTTTCGGCGATCTTCTGCAGGGTCTCTTCGTCAATGTCTATCCTGACCGGCCTGTAAACAGTGTTGCCGAACATGTCCTTGACCGGATATGGAACCGGGCCGCGGCTTCCCGCCCCTATGGTGTAAACCTTGATCCCAAGAGCCTTTGCAGCCTCTGCCGCGGTCAGCGGGGATATCCGGCCGGCATTGTTTCTTCCGTCCGTCAGGAGGATAACCACCTTGCTCTTTGCACCAGAGTCCCTGAGCCTCTTTAAAGCAACGCTGAGACCCGAGCCGATGGCGGTGCCGTCCTCTATCATTCCGATCCTGACGCGTTCGAGATTCCGCATGAGCCAGCCGTAGTCGAGAGTCATCGGGGATACTATATAAGGGCGTGCCGCGAAAGCCACTATCCCTATGCGGTCGCTCTTTCTGTTGCCAATAAATTCATTTACAACGCTCTTTACTACATCAAGTCTGTTTGCACGCTTGCCGCTCAGCTTGAAGTCTTCGGCAAGCATGCTTGTTGAGGTGTCGATAGCAAGGACAATATCCACTCCCTCTGTTTCTATGAATGATTCTTCAAGCATCTCCTGGGGCCGGGCTATTGCGACCGCGATGAGTACTGCCGCAATGATTCGGAGTATTATCAGTCGCTTGCTCAGAACGGTCCTGAAAGTTGTCCCGGTTGAGGCAGCAATACGTCCCGTGCTGAACCTGATCGAGAGCGGACGCTGCCTCTGCCAGGCCACAATGATCAGGGCCACGGAGACCGGTGCAAGCAGAAGCAGCCAGGGGTTCTGGAACTGCATCATGGCGCGCCTCCTGCGGCGGTCTTTTCCGCTGTCTCCTCGATGAGTCTTTTGGCGCGATCCAGACTCTTTTTGGCCTCATCGGTACGCGGCGCATATTTTGCGAATTTCACCATATCGCAGTGTGAGAGGAACTCCCGAAGCATACCCTTCTGATCCGGGTTAAGGATAGAGGTCTCCTTCAGGTGGTAGAGAAACTCCTCTGTGGTCATCTCCGGCGCCCTGATACTGAACCGGTCCTCAAGGTAATGCCTGACTATGTTGGAAAGTTCAAAGTAAAACTCCCTGAACCTTCCATCTTTCAGGTATCCCCGGGACGAAAGTTCCATG
This sequence comes from uncultured Thermodesulfovibrio sp., assembly GCA_964653915.1. Taxonomy (GTDB): domain Bacteria; phylum Nitrospirota; class Thermodesulfovibrionia; order UBA6902; family UBA6902; genus CAZZGC01. The sequence continues at coordinate 2,827 of CAZZGC010000097.1, read as the reverse complement.
AGTGCCTTCAGGGCGGTCGCATCTGCCGGGGGAGGCGGCGCAGAAGGGACCGTTCCCTTGCGTTTTCGTCTGATATATATGATTGCGACGATTATAATGAGAACAACTACAGCGGCAGCGCCTGCTATATAAAGGTTGCGAATATCGTATCCCGAAGCAGGGCCTCTTATGTCTCTTATCTCCAGCCTCTTTCCTTTTTTTGTTTCAAGCAGACTCTTGACCTCAATCTTAATCTCCCCGGTTTTCTTTTCAATCCAGTCTTCGGAGCCTTTTCTGCGGTATCTGATTACTGCGGGAGGTATAGTATATGCCCCTGTTTCGTATGTATTGAGAATATACTTCTGCCGATAGGTCTTTGTGCCAAGAATGCCGCCTTTGTCTGATTCGAAATCTATGATCGAAAATCCACCGAGTGTCTGACCGAACGAAGGCATCTGAACTTCGATATCCTGATCCGCTCTGACCTCTATAGTGTAAGTCACCCTGTCGCCGATATAGACCGACGAACTGTCGACAGATGCCGAGGCAGTGATCGAGGCCTCTTCAGCCGCAGTGCCCGGCCGGGATGTGAATATCAGAATAAGTGTAATGATCAGTATGCAGCGGCCGGCCTGTTTCATATTCTGCGCTCCCTCATCCTGAAGAATCTGTACAGTTCACGAGTGTATGGGATGTCCGTCCGTATATCTATATGATCCACGCCAGCCGACCGGAATATTCTCTTTCTCTCTTCAAAGAGCCTTGCCGCCTCTGATGAGTATCTCTGCCTGACAGCCCTGTCCGATGAATCAATCCAGTAATCCTCTCCGGTCTCGGCATCATCAATATGTATAATGCCGACATCAGGTAGTTCGATCTCGCGGGGGTCTGTGAGCGTGATCGCTACGATGTCATGTCTCCTGTTGGCTATCCTTAGAGGTCTTTCATAATCGTCGGCATAAAAATCCGATATGACAAATACGACAGCCCTTCGCCTGACAGTGCGGCTCAGATACCTGAGTACCGCCGGAATGTCGGTGCCTCTGCCCACCGGTTTGTGATAAAGGGCTTCCCGCACGATCCTCAGTACATGGGTTGTGCCCTTTGCAGGAGGGACGAATTTCTCTATCCGGTCTGAAAAGGCTATCAGTCCGGTCTTGTCATTGTTCTTGATTGCCGCAAAAGCGAGTACTGATGTCAACTCGGCGGCTATCGAACTCTTCAGCTTGCCGACCGAACCGAAAAGCGAAGATGCAGACATATCAAGCAGAAAGATGACGGTCAGTTCCCGTTCCTCTACAAACTTCTTCACAAACGGACGCCCTGTCCTTGCTGTGACGTTCCAGTCTATAGACCTGATGTCGTCTCCGGCCTGATACTCACGCACCTCCTCGAACTCCATCCCATGACCCTTGAATACACTCTGGTATTGTCCGGCAAAGACGTCCGTTACCATCCGGGAGGTGGTGATTTGTATGCGCCGTATCTTCCTGATGACCTCTGAAGGTATCACTTTCTGAACTTTTAACTCTTGACTCTAAACTCCAAACTC
>CAZZGC010000097.1:0-1196 GCA_964653915.1 uncultured Thermodesulfovibrio sp. | reverse complement strand
TCGATCTCTTCAAATATCCTCTGTACGATATCGTCGGAGGTCTTTTCTTCGGCCTCGGCCTCATAGCTTATGATTACACGATGCCGCAGTATATCCGGGCCGATCGACTTGACATCCTGTGGGGTTACGAAACCCCTCCCCTGCAGAAATGCAAATGCCTTCGAGGCGATATTGAGGTAAATGGTTGCCCTTGTGGATGCACCATACTGAATCAGCCCCTTGAGGTCGTCCAGTTTGTACTGTGCCGGATCGCGGGTTGCGAAAACTATGTCGAGAATATACTTTTCTATCTTCTCATCCATATAAATATCATTTACTACAGTGCGTGCACGCATTATATCGTCGGGAGATATTACGGCATTCACCGCTGTCTGCTCCCCTGTCGTGGCCATCTTCTTCATTATCCGGTACTCTTCGTCTCTGGCGGGGTAGGTGACCTTCAGCTTGAGCATGAAGCGGTCCACCTGTGCCTCGGGCAGCGGATAAGTGCCTTCCTGTTCTATCGGGTTCTGTGTGGCGAGGACCAGAAACGGTTCTTCAAGGATATATGTCTCATCGCCTATTGTGACCTGTCTTTCCTGCATCGCCTCAAGCAGGGCGCTCTGCACCTTGGCCGGGGCGCGGTTTATCTCATCGGCAAGGATGATGTTCGCAAATATCGGCCCCTTTTTAACAGAAAAGGCGCTGTCTGAGGGATTGTAGATAAGCGTACCGATCAGGTCAGCCGGAAGCAGGTCGGGTGTAAACTGTATTCTTCTGAAGGAGGTTTGGATAGCTGCCGAAAGCGTCTTGACCGAAAGCGTTTTTGCAAGGCCGGGGACACCTTCGATCAGCACATGCCCGTTGGCGAGCAGGGCGACCATGAGGCGTTCGATCAGATACTTCTGCCCCACGATGACCTTCTCTATCTCGGATACGAGCGCATGTATGAATGCGCTCTCCTGACGAACCTTCTCGTTGATAGCTGTAATTCCTGTCTCGGTCATTCCGGTTTACCTCCCAAAATATTAAAATGTTAGTTTATGCCTTATCCATGGTCAATCAGACAGGACAAACCCTTCGAAAACAGACTTGAGCTTCTTTCAGGAGAATGGCATTTACAATAAATACAATTCTGTTTTCTCAGGGTCCGCCCTGTCCTGCATAATCGTTTCGCTCCCAATTATAGACCGTACGCCGTCAATCAAAAACATTAC
>CAZZGC010000096.1:0-9334 GCA_964653915.1 uncultured Thermodesulfovibrio sp. | reverse complement strand
ATGGCCGCAGCAACCGTCCGGACAACGAACTGCTCTATGAAGTGCGTAAGGACGGGCGGCTTCTCGTGCAGGGCCGGAGCAGGACATCCATCGGGGATATAAAACTCGGTCTGAAAAAAACATTCTTCCGGAATGAACGGCTGACAGCGGCAGCACGTGCCGAGATGGAACTGCCTACCGGTGATGCAGACGAGGGTTTCGGAAACGGAAGTATCGACACAGGGTTCTCTATCCTGCTTGACGCCGCAATAACCGGCAGAATCATGACCTACTGGAATATGGGCGCGGTCTTCCCGGGAGACCTGGAAGCACATGACAGTTTAAACCTGAAGAACTTCTTCTATGCGGGCGCAGCCGTAGAGGCCGCAGTTACAGAAAGCCTGAGCCTGATAGCTCAGATAGAGGCCCAGACGCCGGTCTACCCGGAAACAGATCTGAGGGCAGTTGACAGGGATGCCGTGCTGCTTGTCATAGGAGGCCGGTATTCGGGACCCAACCAGTCGATCGACCTGTCCCTGACAGAGGATGTCAATACATCGGGTGTGCCCGATTTCATTGTAAACCTTACATATAAAGTGGGGATATGATATGGAACATGAAGACCTCATTCATGACTGGATGGTTACATACCTCCAAAACAGACTCTCAAGAGATTATGACGAGATAAAGATCAATCTGACGGGTCAGCAGGAAAATGAGTTCAACGGCAGCTACCCTGATCTCATCCTGAGTAATCACGGACTGGTCCTCGCCGTCATGGAGGTCGAGACAGAACAGAGCGTGACGCCCGGGAGGGCGGCCCACTGGAAAGCCCTTTCCGGTCAGGGCGCAAAACTGATCCTGATGGTCCCCAAACAGGTCAAGGCAAAGGCGGTTGACCTCCTCTGGAAGGAGGGACTGGTTGACAGGGCATCGGTCGGAAGCTATGAGATAAGCATCCAGATGCCCTGATGTTCTGTGCCTGGTGATTAGCTGTTGTTGGCAAGTGAGAGGTTCAAAGGCCCGGGGGCCAGAGTTATCTAAAGTAGTAAGTGAGAAGTCGTATGAGGTATGTGACAGGTTTGTAACTTATCCTAGTTAAAGTAATTCCCCTTTAAACCGATCATATTAGATATATAACCTGACAATTGCAGTTCATGGCGATTGACAACCAAAGGGAGGCATGATGGGTACAAATAATGTTATCTTTCTCGAAGTTATCGAATGGTTTGATTCAACCGGTAAAGAGATAGTTCACAGGATACCTGAAGAAGGCTCAGGAGAGATCAAACTTGGCGCTCAGCTTATTGTGCGAGAAAGTCAGAGTGCGGTCTTTTTTTACCATGGACGCGCATACGACGCCTTCGGCCCCGGCCGTCACACACTCGTTACCGCAAATGTCCCGATCCTCAACAAGATTCTGAGTATTCCCTGGGGATTGACCAGTCCTCTCCGGGCAGAGGTTTATTTCACAAACATGAAGATATTTACAAACCTGCGGTGGGGTACAAAAAATCCTGTGGCCTTCAAGGATTCTGAACTCGGACTGATCCGGCTCCGTGCGTTCGGGATATTCAACATAAGGATATTGCAGCCCGTTCTGTTCATCAATAACCTGGTCGGTACCCAGGGGATCTATACAACAGCCGACATAGAGGAGTTTCTGAGCCGGGTAATCATATCGAGATTCAACGATCACCTCGGCGAGCATCTTGATACGGTCTTCAACCTGCCGGGCAGATATGAAGAACTCTCAGCCGGTCTTGCTATGAGACTGGAAGAAGACTTCAGCCACTATGGTCTTGGACTGTCACAACTATATATTAACTCGATAACCCCGCCGCAGGAAGTGCAGAAGGCTATCGATGACAAAAGCCGTGTTAATGTCTTCGACGATCTGAACAAACTGCTAAAAATGAAGGCCGCCATGGCTGTCGAGAAGATATCCGAACAGCAGGGGGAAGCCGGCGCAGGTATCGGAATGGGCATGGGATTCATGATGCCCGCCATGTTCGGTAACATGATGAAGAGCAATGGCGAAGATGGCGGGATCGCCGCACCGCCTTCAGGGCCTGTGCCGACATGTCCTGACTGTCACAATAAAGTTTCCGTGGATGCCAAATTCTGTCCTTCCTGTGGGCACCAGATAGTTGTATTCCGGCAATGCCGGCAATGCAACAAAAATCTCCCGCCCAACGCCAGATTCTGTCCCCAGTGCGGTGCTGAAGCGAAAGAGACGCACACTACAAAAAATTGTCCTCAGTGCGGTACGGAAAACATGAAAGAATCCGTGTTCTGCAACCAGTGCGGTGAGCGTTTCCCTGTCCAGTAGCCTGCAGATCCACCACGAGTGCCCGCAGTGCGGCGGTCCGGTAAGACTGGATGAGACCGACCGGCTCTTTTTATGCAACTTCTGCAGGGTACGGCTCTATATATCTTCAGCCGGTTACTTCAGATACTATATTGCAACTGAAGGGCCGGGCGAGGACGGGACTTTGCTTGTCCCATACTGGAGGATGAGGGGCCTATGCTTCCGCCGCCAATCACTGAGCATCCGCAGCAAGATTCTTGATGCGAGCCTCCTTGCCGCTGATATTGCGGGAATGCCGCGTTCTCTCGGTCTTCGCACACAGGCTCTGACGTTACGCTTTGCGACATCCGCTACCCCGGGGCAATTCTTGAAGCCGCAGATTCCGTTCAGCAGATTCCATCCCGAACTTAATGAAGTCCTTCAATCATTAAATGTCGATACCGGTAGTCCCGTCGATGAGACCTTCATCGGTGAGGCGGTGAGCCTGATTTACGCACCTTTTTATATACGCGACAACACCATTTATGACGCCATTCTCAAGAGGCCGGTGGCCCCCAGTAGGGGGGAAATATGCACGGCCGGCGATCCGTCACACGAATGGGATATTATGTTCCGCCCCGCCCTCTGTCCTGAATGTGGATGGGACCTGGACGGAGCCAAAAACAGCACGGCCCTGCTATGCAGAAATTGTGACTCTGTCTGGTCAGCCGGACAGGCAGAATTCGTAAAGACCCCCTTCAAGATTCTGCCATCCACAAATAACAATGCATGCTACCTCCCATTCTGGGAGATGAGGGCTACGGTTGAAGGGCTTGATGCTGCCTCGTATGCCGATCTAGTCAGACTTGCCAACCTGCCGAAGGCAATTCAGAAGGAATGGCACGAAAAGGAACTCGCATTCTGGTGCCCGGCCTTCATCGCCCGTCCCGGCGTCTTTCTGAGGCTTTCAACTCAACTCACCATTCTGCAACCACCAGTTGAAGAAGCAGACAGGTTGCCCGCCGGCAATCTGCTGCCCGTAACGCTGAGCGACAGGGAGGCATATGAGAGCATAAATGTTACATTAGCACAGCTTGCCGTACCCAAAAACAGATATTTCCCCATTCTGAAGGAAGTCAAAATTTTACCTGAAACTGCCGGCCTTGTATATATCCCGTTCACCGAAAGGGGGTCCGAATTCATCCAGCCCCGGATGAATTTCAGCATCCCCAAAAACACATTCCGAGATATATAACAAAAACAGATAGTTATCGAAGTTGAACTTCGATAACTTAGCGATATTTCAGTATTTTAAAAACATCGGTCTGTGGGGCTTTTTCTTTGCCATCGGGTCCTTTCCGGTGGGGCGGCAGAGACCGCATTTGGAGTCATTGCACCACTGGCAGAAATCGCAGTCGGGACATGGGTTTTTCTTTAGTTCCTGTTTACGGTCATGATTGCGGCAGGGGCGTCTCTTTTTCTTCTTCTGCACGACGGTCCTCTCAATTATCAAAGTTCAACTTCGATAATTGATTGATTTATTAGAGTAATTTAATGCCTGTATGGCCTTCTGGTGCAGGGAAGAAGTGGCCGCAGCCAGCAGGGTGCTTGTGCGTTTGACGCCAATGGGTATATCTTCGATTACGTTTCCGCCGATATCCGTGATCATGCCCCCGGCTTCCTTAACCAAAAGATAGCCGCCTGCAAAATCAAAGCTCCGTGATGGAGACGGCACAACAAAGACACTCACCGCTCCCTGGGCAAGGAAGGCCATATCAAGGGCGGTCGAGCCAAAGCACCGGGCCCTGTTGCACTTCGACAGAAGGGGCAGTATACGCTCTATATCCCGTCCGGGAGTCTGGGCCTCATACGCAACAACCCTGCACTCGTCATTCTGCTGGGTTTTCATCGGGACACCATTGATAAATGCCCCTTTCCCTTTTTCAGCCCAGTACTCATCCCCGCTTACAATATTGATCACGTATCCCGCTATCGTGCTGCCGACCGAGTCGCCTTCGACAAGGGCTATTGAGGTCGAAAAAACCGGGATCCCGCTAACGGCGTTCCTGCTTCCGTCGATCGGATCTATCAGGAGTCTTACACCTCCTCCACTGAACTCTCTTGTGCCGCATTCTTCGGATATTAGAGTAACCGGCTCCCGGAGCCCCTCAAGCTCTCTGATAATGATATCTTCAACCCTCTTGTCTATGAGATGAGTAACATCCCCCCCTGCTCCCTTTCCAAATGAGGGGCCTGCCTCAAGTTCCCGCAGACGAGGGAATATTTCCCGTCTGAGAATAGCCCCTGTCTGTCTGATAAAATTTATATCCATTCTCAACACCACATCCTCTTATCTGCCTTTTGACTCTTAACTCTTCATTATATACTTATTTACTTTCTCAACGTTGAACGATGCATCGTCGAGTACGTTATTTACGAAATTGAATATCTTTTGCCGGTTTTCCCGCGTCACATCCGGATAAAAGACCGGATTTGCCACCACCGCACCCCGGAAGGCGTAAAAGGGGGCAACCACCTTCAAAATGTCATAATCCCCGGTCTGCGCAAGATACTTATCGTAAAAGAGACCGAGGGCCTCCTGGTATGCCCCCCTGACATCACCGAACCTGTTGATCGAAAAAAAGATGTAGTTGATGGTCAGGGCGGTTACATCGTCCGCGGCATCACCCCACGGCCCTCTGCTCCGGTCAAGAAGAATAAACTCCCTGGTATCCTTGAACCAGATGTTGCCCGGGTGGAAGTCTCCATGTATCTGACATAGCCGCCTGTGTTCGGAACGAAGCCTTGCCCTCCAGTCCACACACTTTTTCTCTATCACGGCGATCTCTTCGGCACTGATAACCCCCTCAGGGTAGGTGTCAAAGACTCCCATCAGACACTCTCCGTGGCCTATGATGTCCCTGACCTTTCTGAGATAAAGCGACCGTGACTCCTTCCGGACGGAATGAATCTTTGCAAGGTAAGATGTCATGGCCTGAATCTTTTCGAAGTCACTGATTCGAAGTTTTTCCAGATCTCTGAACTCCCGGAGATCATGGAAATAGTCGGTGCCTTCGGCCCGTTCCATAAGGAGATAGTACTCTTTGCCACCGCCTATCGATTTTATCGAGCCGTCCTCCATCTCTGCCAGTACATCGACAGCCCGGACATGCCTGGGCAGATGGTTAAACTCATCCAGATCGAGGAGAAACACCCCTGCCCTGTCAGCGGGATAATCATGTTCCAGTCCCTCCGGAAACAGACCCTTGATTACATAATATTCAACCCCACCAGAGGTCTGAACCTCAATGAGGAATCCGGCGCCCTGTACCCCTTCACCAAGTTTTGTGATCTCTACATCACGCGCTCGCCTGCCCATGAGCTTTCTGATATATTTTTTTATGCTCGCTTCGTTGATCATCGTCCTGATCCACTTAACTCTGTTCCAATGGTTGCATGCGGCGGTGCCGCAAATGCCCATCGCCAAGCTCTCTCTTTAGCTCCTCCGCTACCTTCCGGTTCATCCCGCTGACGGATGCTATTTCGTCAATCGAGGCATTCCTTATGGCATCTATACTCCTGAAATGCCGCAGGAGCATCAAACGTCTCTTCTTCCCTATACCCCTGACCTTTTCGAGCGGAGATTCGAGCGTCCGCTTCTTCCTGAGCTTCTTGTGATACCCTATAGCGACCCTGTGCACCTCGTCCCTGATCCTCTGCAGGAGATGGGTAGCAGGGTCACCAGGTTCAAGATAAACCGGCGATCTCCTGCCGGGAAGATAGACTCTTTCAAATGCCTGGTTGATGCCGTCTTCTTTCCTGCCTGTCTTCCGGCTTCGTGCCTTTGCGATCGCTGCCGTGTTCAGCCGGAAGCCGGAGGAGTCTATCGCTCTGAGAGAGGCGTCAAGTTGCCCCGGCCCGCCGTCTATCAGCAGCAGGTCAGGGGAAGTAGCCTTGCCCTCCGCAATGTTTCTGCAGAACCTTTCTGTTACCTCACCTATCATCGCAAAATCATCTATCCCGCTCACCTTTTTAATTTTAAACAGCCTGTAATCATCTTTCACAAACTTGCCGCCTTCAAATGTCACTACTGCGCCTACGGACTCCGCGCCCGAGATATTGGAAATATCGACTGCACTTATCCGTTCCGGGACAACGTCAAGATCAAGCATCTCCTTAATCTTCACAAGAAGTGGATCAATGCGGACTTGCTTGTGCTTATGATGAGCGAAGCCGGCGTTTTCAACTGCCATACGGAGCAGCTTCCCTTCTGTCTCATCGGAGGGCACGGACAGCTTCACCCTCCCACCCCTTTTTTTGCCAAGCCATATTCGCTGTGTTGCAAGATCCGTTCTGAAAGGCACGACCACCCGCGGTGGAACGATGAATTCCTTTGAGTAAAACTGCTCAATGAAACTTGCCAGCATTTCTCCGTCATCAATCTCGCCGACCTTTTTCAGAAAGAAGTCCTTCTGCCCAAGCACAAGGCCGTTTCTGATAAACAACATGAAGAAGGTAGCCTCCTGCCCTTCCCGGAACAGTCCTATCAGATCCATATCTCCCAGCTCCGGAGCAATAACTCTCTGCGACCGCCAGGCCTTTTCTATAGCCCCAAGCCTGTCCCTTATGAGCGCGGCCTCTTCATAGCGCAATTCATCAGACATCCGTTTCATTCGATGGCGCAATCCTTCAAGCAGTTCCCTTTTTTCCCCTTTGATGAATCGTTGGACCTCCTCTACGGTCTCCATATATCTTTGGTGATCCTCCTCCGAACGATGATCAGCGGAACAGGGCGCAAGGCAGCGGCCCATCTGATACTGCACGCAGGGCCGGAAAGGACGGCTCAGGTTGTATCTGCACACACGAATCGGGAAGTTCCGCCTGATGAAATCCAGCATCTCCCACATGGCGCCTGCGGGGATATAAGGGCCGAAGTAAAGCGATCCGTCCCTGACTATCCGCCTCACCACCTCGAGCCTCGGCCACTCCTCATGCAGGGTCAGTCTGATGTACGGATAGTTTTTGTCATCCCGAAGCACAACATTGTATCGGGGTTTAAGTCTCTTTATGAAGTTTGCCTCAAGAGCAAGGGCCTCCAGCTCATTCTTTGTAACGACAAAATCGAAATCAGCGACCTCCCTGACCATGGCGGCGATTCTGTCATCCAGTGATGCGGATTGTCTGAAATACGATGACAGGCGGTTTCTCAAGTTCTTCGCCTTGCCCACATAGAGCGGCCTCTCCCGCGCATTTTTCATGATGTAAATGCCGGGAGACTTCGGCGAGCGTCCGGCTTTTTCCCGAAGATCCATAATGAAATTATAAATCCTGAGATCGAAAAATGCTGTTGCGCAATCACGAAAATTATGATATATGAATAATGGTTGCTCTTTAATAGAACGCGTTTTTGAATGAGGGAAATCAGCTCCTCAAAAAATGGGGTATGTCATATTAAATCTATATCAGGGTATTGACAAAAGTGCAAAACTGTTTTAGTATGGAGTGAAGCAAATCTTCTTATTTACAATCCCGTATAGATCAGAAAGGCAAATACCTCCAGAGAGTTATATTTCATTTATCAATATATAAATTCAAACCCCTCTGACAAAGGAAGTAAATCATATGGCTAACAAACAGGACAAGCAAGGAGCAGGCATGAACATAACGGATTTAAAAGAAAAGACAATCGATGAGCTGACAAAGCTGGCTAAAGACCTGAGCGTAGAAGGTGCCAGAGGGCTCAGAAAGCAGGATCTTATATTCGCAATTTTACAGGCCGAGACCGAGAGAACAGGCCTCATCTTCGGTGAGGGTGTGCTGGAGATACTTCCGGATGGTTTCGGTTTTTTGAGGTCACCCGATTACAGTTATCTCCCGGGGCCGGATGATATCTATGTCTCCCCATCCCAGATCAGGAGATTCAATCTTCGCACCGGAGACCTCGTGACTGGCCAGATACGGCCGCCCAAAGAGAGTGAGAGGTACTTCGCCCTTCTCAAGGTCGAGGCTGTTAATCATGAATCTCCGGAAGAGAGTATCGAGAGGCCGTTATTCGACAATCTTGTGCCCTACTATCCGACCGAGGCGATCAATCTGGAATACAAGAAAGACGATTACTCCACCAGGATAATGAGCCTTGTGGCGCCTATCGGCATGGGGCAGAGAGGCATGGTTGTCGCTGCGCCGAGGACTGGTAAGACCATGCTTCTTCAGTCGATAGCCAAGGCCGTCAAGAAGAATCATCCGGAGGTGCACCTGATCATACTGCTGATTGATGAACGCCCGGAAGAGGTGACGGACTGGAAACGGCAGGTAGATGCCGAGATAATCAGCTCGACATTCGATGAGCCTCCGCAGAGGCACCTGCAGGTCTCGGAAATGGTGATAGAACGCTCAAAACGCCTGGTCGAGTCGCGGCGCAATGTGGTCATTCTCCTTGACTCTATCACGAGACTCGCAAGGGCATATAACTCTGTGATCCCTGCAAGCGGCAAGGTACTGTCAGGTGGTCTCGATTCCAATGCCCTCCAGAAGCCAAAACGGTTCTTCGGAACGGCGAGGAATATAGAAGACGGGGGCAGCCTCACGATCATCGCCACCGCTCTCGTTGATACTGGCAGCAGGATGGATGACGTCATCTTTGAGGAATTCAAGGGCACGGGCAACATGGAGCTGCATCTTGACAGGAAGCTCGTTGATAAACGTATCTTCCCGAGCATCAATATCAATGCATCAGGCACACGTAAGGAAGAGCTCCTGGTGGACAGAAAGATGCTGCAGAGAATGTGGATACTCAGGAAAGTGCTTCACTCTCTCAGTCCTGTGGAGAGCATGGAGTTTCTGCTCGACAAGATCACCGGCACAAAGAGCAACAAAGATTTCCTCGATATGATGAACAAATAGCGATTACATCAGCTCTCTGAAGTCATGTATGACCGGGAACTTAGTGGTCTTTTTGGGTGCGGCCTTTGAACTGGCGCGCGCCTTGAAGAGAAGATACTTTATTCCGAACTCTTTTGCCGTAACGAGCACGTCCTCCGTATCATCGATAAAGAGGGACTTTTC
>CAZZGC010000095.1:8211-9540 GCA_964653915.1 uncultured Thermodesulfovibrio sp. | reverse complement strand
CGCTTCGATCGTGAAGGTCGTCTGACAGGTCTCATTCATGTTGCACGCGACATTTCCCAGAGGAAGCAAGACGAAGAGGTCATCCAGTCTCACCTGCAGAAAATCCGGGCGCTCAGATCGATAGACAGGGCGATCATAGGAACACTTGACCTCCATGTCATGCTTGATGTTTTCCTCGAAAAGGCACTCGAACAGTTGCGGATCGATGCCGCCACCGTACTTATCCTGAACAGGCACACCAACACGCTCGACTTCATGGCCAGCGCGGGATTCAGGTCTGTAGCCCTCGCTCATACCAGTCTTAAACTCGGTGAAAGCAACGCAGGCAGGGCGGCCATGGAACGCCGTATCGTTTATATATCCAATCTCCTTGAAGAAGAAGGAAGTTTTTCCAGTTCCGGCTCTTTCCATAATGAAGAGTTCGTTACTTATTTCGCAGTGCCGCTCATAGCAAAGGGGCATGTCAAAGGTGTCCTCGAACTGTTCAACAGGACGCCATTTTCTGCAGACGCGGAATGGATAGAGTTTCTCGAAACTATTGCCAACCAGGGGGCCCTTGCCATAGACAACGCCACTATGTTCGATGAGATCCAGAAATCGAACCTGGAGCTGTCACTTGCCTACGACAGCACGATCGAGGGGTGGTCAAGGGCCATGGATATGAGGGACCGTGAGACCGAAGGCCATTCCCGGCGTGTTGCGGATATGACAGTGCGTATCGCAAGGGAACTGGGCATAAGGGACGAAGAACTGCTTCACATCAGAAGGGGGGCATACCTGCACGATATGGGGAAAATGGCCATTCCTGACAGCATCCTGCTTAAACCGGGCAAGCTCGATGAAGAAGAATGGAAGATAATGAAGATGCATCCCGTATATGCACATGAAATGCTGTCACCTATTGCATATCTCAGACAGGCCCTTGATATACCGTACTATCACCATGAAAGATGGGACGGAAGCGGCTATCCGAGGGGACTGAAAGGTACTGAGATACCGATAGCCGCGAGGATATTTGCCATCGTGGATGTATGGGATGCGCTCCGGTCCGACAGGCCCTATCGCTCGGCATGGCCTGCCGAAAAGGTCTATGAATACATTGAGTCACAGGCCGGGAGTCACTTTGATCCGGCCATCGTCAGGACGTTCCTGAAAGTGGCCAGGGCGATCGAAAAAAAGCAGCGCCGCGCTCAGGCCAACGCCACAACAACAACCTGAGCCTGAAAATTTGACTAACCCCGTCGTTTTTCGGTAGTATTTCCATTACATCTTTCATTTCCGGAGGCATTGTGACTATAACCGAAAAGATTCTGGCCGCACACTGCGGCA
>CAZZGC010000095.1:6653-8111 GCA_964653915.1 uncultured Thermodesulfovibrio sp. | reverse complement strand
GCCTCTACTTCGAGGTCGGCAGAATGGGTGTCGAACATGCCCTGCTGCCGGAACAGGGGGTAGTGCTGCCGGGAGATCTCGTAATCGGGGCCGACAGCCATACATGTACGTACGGCGCGCTCGGCGCATTTTCAACCGGTGTGGGATCTACCGATGTAGCATCCGCAATGGCAACAGGAGAGTGCTGGTTCAAGGTCCCCCATTCGATAAAATTCATTTACTACGGGAAACCGAGCAGATGGGTCAGCGGAAAAGACCTGATACTTCATACCATCGGTGATATAGGGGTTGATGGCGCTCTTTACCGTGCAATGGAGTTTGACGGTGAAGCTATTCATTCCCTTCCGATGCACGGAAGGCTGACCATGTGCAACATGGCGATCGAGGCAGGCGGGAAAAATGGAATAATCGTGCCTGACAGTATAACGGAAAGTTACGTTAAGGACCGAGCGAGGCGTGAATACAAAATATACTCCTCAGATGACAATGCTGAATATGCCGAAATCAGGGAATACGACTGTTCCGCAATACCTCTTACAGTATCCTGTCCTCATCTGCCGTCCAATACAAAACCTGCTGAGGAGCTTTCGTCGGTAACGATAGATCAGGTTGTGGTGGGCTCTTGCACCAATGGAAGATATGAAGACATCCTGGAGGCCGCCGGAATCATTAAGGGTAAAAAGGTACATCCAGACACGAGGATGATCGTGATCCCCGCAACACAGCAGATATACCTTGAATGTGTTAAAAACGGACTTGCCGAGATATTTGTAGAGGCAGGCGCGGTCTTTTCAACCCCAACCTGCGGCCCGTGCCTCGGCGGATATATGGGAATTCTTGCAAAAGGCGAACGGGCTATAGCTACTACCAACAGAAACTTTGTAGGAAGGATGGGCCATCCCGAAAGCGAGGTTTATCTTGCCAACCCTGCGGTGGCTGCTGCATCGGCAGTTAAGGGAAGGATAGCCGTCCCGGGGGAGGTATTATGATTCTCAAGGGCAGAGTATGGAAATTTGGTGACAATATAGATACTGATGCCATTATCCCGGCAAGATATCTGAACACATCCGACCCGGCAGAACTCGCCCGGCACGTAATGGAAGACGCAGACAGCGACTTTCCTTCGAAGGTCAGGGCTGGTGATCTCATTGTAGCTGATTCAAACTTCGGCTGTGGATCTTCAAGAGAGCATGCTCCCATTGCCATTAAGGCAGCGGGAATTCAGGCCGTAATAGCAAAGAGCTTTGCAAGGATATTCTATAGAAATGCCTTCAATATCGGGCTGCCTATCTTTGAATCTGAAAAAGCCTCCGGTGCAGTGGCAGAAGGCGATGAGATCGAAATAGACGCGGACAGAGGCGTCATAAAAAATCTTACCCGGAACGAAGAATACCCCGTTAAACCCATTCCGCCATTCATGCAGGAGCTGATTGTTGCCGGCGGCCTCATCGAGTGGAC
>CAZZGC010000095.1:2067-6553 GCA_964653915.1 uncultured Thermodesulfovibrio sp. | reverse complement strand
CCTCGCCTCAACTCCTTCTCCAAATCTGCCGATAAGTATTTAAAAATACCGGTATACATTCTTATGAGAAAAAACACTTTTATATCTGCGGTTTTCACGGCGGCATTCATATCGGTCATTATCATTCCCCTTCAGTCTCATGCCGGAGGAAAAGGCTTTATTTTCCCTATGGGTAATATAGTCACGGAAGCTAAATCCCTGCGTCTGATAGGAGAGGCTGCAGGCCGTAAGTCGGTAACGATAGACGTTAAGAACGCCGCAGGTAATCAGCACTATCCAGTACCGGTATCGAACGGCTATTTCCAGTTCGTACTCGATCTCATGAAAGGCAGAAACAGTGTCGCGCTGTCCTCTGATACAGCCCCATCCGGCAGGATAGAGATCATCCGCACGGATGGCAAGCCAGCCCCACCCTATCCGGAAAAATTCAGTCCCTTCTATTCCCATACCGGAAAGGATCTGACCGGGGACTGCAGTCAATGCCATCAGCCTGATACCGTTAAGTCCGGCCTCTTGACCAACGTGATTCAGCAAGTCTCCTGTATCACCAAGAAATGTCATGCCGGCTTTGACAGGGGCCAGTACCGGCACGGGCCCTTCAGTGAAGGAAAGTGCTTCAAATGTCACAACCCCCACGGCACCGGAAACATGAACTTCCTGAAATTGCCGGACGGAACGCTCTGCTTCAGTTGCCACACAGACAATGAGGAACTGATGACTCAGGCAAAGGTTATACACTTCCCGGTCGAAAAGAAAAACTGTACAGCATGCCATGACCCGCATAAATCAGATCAGGAGTACCATCTGAAAAGGGGAAATACAATTGAACTATGCGCCGGTTGCCACGGCTACAATACAACAAATCAGGAGGTCACGCATACACCCGTTGAGTCAGGCGACTGTATCGCATGCCATACCCCCCATGTATCGCAATATAAGGGACTTCTTACCGACCCGGGAAGCGAACTATGCCTGAATTGCCATACTGTCAGAAAAGAGGAGTTCGAAAGCCGGTATATCCACGAACCTGTCCGCAAAGACTGCACTCTATGTCATGACCCTCACGGTTCTTCAGCCATTTTTCACCTGAGAGGCCCGAGGGACAAAAACGGAAGATACATAAAATCCGATCACCCCATAAGGGACCTCTGCCTGCTCTGTCACAAGAAGCTGAGTCCCCAGGTAGCCGGCAGAATTGTCAATAGCAAGGTGAAACATGATCCCGTCATGAAAGACAGATGTATCGTCTGTCATACCCCCCATTCCACAAATTATGTCAAGCAGCTCAGGGCGCCGATGAAGAAGATCTGCTTCTCCTGCCATACCAGAATGAGGCGGTTAATCACCGGGGCAAAATACAAGCATGGTCCGGTTGTGGAAGGCACCTGTGCAGACTGCCATCAGCCGCACGGCTCCGCAAACAGAAAGCTCCTTCGCTCCAATTTTACCGCTGAATATGACGGCAATTTCAGCGCAGAGGACTTCGCCCTGTGCTTCAACTGTCATGACAAAGATATGATTTTTGATCCGGATACCGATAAAACCGGTTTCAGAAATGGCAGAAAGAATCTCCACTATTTTCATGTCACCATGAGAAAGAAGGGGAGAAACTGCAAGGCATGTCATGAGGTTCATGCCTCTGATCAGCCGATGCATATACGCAGTGAAACGCCGTTCGGCAAGCGGTTCAAGATCAGGATAAGATTCAGACAAACCGAAAACGGGGGTACCTGTATCAGGGGGTGCCACAATGCCAAAAGTTATGACCGCATTATGCCGATAAACAATTAGTTCATGCTATGAATAGCTCAAGGAGAAAAGATTCGATGAAACGGGCCGGGACAAACAAAACTGTCACAATCCTTCTGATGATAGCGGCAGTAATGCTGGTGATGTTTGGAAATGCCTATCCAATTGAATCCGGAACACTGCAGAACTACAAGCAGGGTGATAAACTGCCGGCAATTGAGTTGCCCGCGGTAAATGACAACACCGTTACCTCATTTATCCCCGGCAACGGAAAGCCGGCCCTGATAATGTTCTTTTCGGTAAGGCCTGAGTTCAGAAAAAAGAGATCACTGGCCCTGCTTTCAGCAATCTCGGAGATTGCTGATAACTATATGGCGCGTATTGCTGTTGTCGGCATCTTCAGCGACGACAGGGAGGCGGCAACGGTTTCCAAGTATATGGAAAAGTCATCGATCCGGATTAAGGTACTGAACGATGAAGACAAAGCCGTTCATGACAAATACGGTGTCTTCATGATGCCTATTGTAATCCTCTCCGACAAGGACGGGAAGCTCCGGGAGGTGATTCCGTACACCTACAACATAAGGAATATAGTCGAAGGAAATGTAAAGTACCTCCTTGGGATATGGGACAAGAAACAGCTCGCCACATCGCTCAAGCCCAAAAAAATAGTTATCAAGAGCGAGGAGGAAAAAGAGTATATCAGAAGAATAAACTACGGCCGCCTGATGCAGTCGAAAAAGATGTACGGCTCCGCCATCAGGGAGTTCTCAACTGCAGTCAGGCTGATGCCCAAAAAGATAGAAGGGCATATAGGGCTCGGCTTCGCCCTGCTGAAGTCCAATAAGTACGATAGAGCAGAGGCTTCGTTCCGCAAGGCCCTGCTCATAAATCCGGACTCTGATGATGCCATAGCCGGCCTGGGTCTGACATACTACGGCCGTGGGGAAACCGAAATAGCTCTGAAGGAACTCGAAAAGGCATTCATCTCCGAGCATCCGAGCCTCGATGTCATCGTGACTCTTGCCGAGATATACGAAAAAAAGGGAATGAACGACAAGGCAAACAGACTCAATAAGCTGGCCGTATCTATCCTGATGAAAATGTATGAACAGAGATGGAAGTAAAGCGCACCGGGAATCCCTTGATTTATATCCTCCAGAAGACGGCAGGAAGTATGCCGGGCATCCTGCTGTCATCAATAATAGTGATATTCCTGATCGCTTTTGCCTCTCCCACTCTCTCTGAAGACGCCGAAATCCCCCGCATCTGGAGCCAGGTACAGCATTACACATGGACAGGGCAGACATCTCGTCCCGAGCAGATAAGAGTAACCATCGATGGGAAACCCCTTCCTTATGACTCGAGATCATACAGGCAGTATAAAGGTACTCTGCATGTCACTATCCCCCTGGCCTACGGGAAAGAAAACATGATAGTCATCAGTGAGGGCGACAGAGATATCTTCAGAGCAAAGATACTGTCGCTGGCGGCCTCGGAAGCCGACTTTGCGGAAGACTACAGATTTTCCCCCTTTCATACAATGGAAAAAGAATCCGGCTGCGCCTCATGTCACGAGCTTGCTGTGGAAAAGATCAGCACGCAGCACGGAAGCCGTTCCGGTGCTATTTGCTATCCATGTCACAGACAGGATTTCCCGGCTAACCGGATATCCGGACACAGGGCGGCCGGGATCGACTGGGACTGCCTTCAGTGTCACAATCCTGAACCTGCTGAAACTCCCCTGGCCGATGGGTTGATTGTAAAGTTCTCCGTTCCGGTCGGAGACGCCGCAGCGGAACTCTGTTACCGGTGTCATAAAGAGAGTGAGGAAACATTTTCAAATTATGAATATGTACATGGGCCGGTCTCTATGTCGGCATGCAACGCCTGTCACGATCCGCACGGCGCTGACAGAAAAGCCCTTGTAAAGAAAGATACTGTTTCGCTCTGTGTCGAATGTCACGGAATGGAGGATATTCTGGAAAAGGCTGTTATCCACACGCCCATCAAAGAAAAGGGCTGTACAGTATGTCACAATCCTCATGGGAATAACGCATCATACATGCTCGAAGCGGATATAAATGCGGTCTGTATCAGATGTCACAAACAGATTCAGGAAAACAATCATCCGGTAAACGGACATCCTACATTCATGGAAGGATTTCGCGGAGATGACAGCCGCACATTCAGGTGTACAAACTGCCATGATCCGCACTCCTCTGAATTCAGCTATCTGATCTCAAAAGGAAGTGTCTCGGAGTTTTGTCAGACCTGCCATAGGTGAGACGTAAGGCGGGAAAGGCAAGATAAGCGGGAAGAGCGAGAACAGACTACATACCCCCATCTACTACGCCATCACGACTTTGTTTCTGCCGCTGTCTTTTGCGCTATACAGCGCATCGTCAGCCGCCCTGATGACCGCATCAGGAGTTGCTCCATGATCAGGATAAGCCGCCGTCCCGATAGATACCGTGATTCCAAGGCTCTTTCCGTTATAATCAACTCGCATCTGCTCCACACCGACTCTGATCGCGGCAGCTCTTTGAGCTGTGTTGCTAACAGATGCGCCTGGCAAAATCATTAGAAATTCCTCTCCGCCGTAACGGCAGACAATATCGCCCTTCCTGATGTTTCGTGAAAGAATTCTGGCAAGTTCAATCAGAATAAGGTCACCGGCCTTATGACCGTAAGTATCATTAAGCTGTTTGAAATAATCAACATCAAGAATAACCAC
>CAZZGC010000095.1:0-1967 GCA_964653915.1 uncultured Thermodesulfovibrio sp. | reverse complement strand
GTAAGATCGCCGGCCTTTACAAGTCCGGCTGTGTATGAGAGACGCCGGATTGGTGTAAGCAACCTGCTCATCAGGAATCCAATTATGATTATGGAAATGAGGACTGCCAAACCAGAGATCAGAAGAATGCGGTTTCTCAGCAGTATGGATGAGGCATTCAGTTCATCGGCATACACCGATGCCACTACATACCAGCCGAACGAATCGATATAAGTTACCCAGTCTATTCTGTCATAGACGAAATTCATGCTGTCGCCAGGCCGGTTCCATTTGTAGGCGACCATGTTATTGCCGTTTCTGGAGTGGGATGCCGCTATCAGATCATCGGCAAGCGCATTACCGGTGACAGGGTTGATCCATGATGAAATATTGGTATTCTCCAGATCCGAATCCGGATGAACAATTATGTTCTTCCATGAATCGAAAATATACATATAGCCGGTCTTTCCTATCGTGATGGGTTTGAGTATCTGCCTCAGTTCCTGGATCATCTTCTCTTTGCGCATAATTATCTCCGATTCAAGGTCATCGAGATAGACGCCTGTACCTATAACCCACTCCCACTCCGGGAAGACTCTTGCATACGTCAGCTTCTCTGCCGGAAGATCGCTTCCTAACCTCTGCCACCAGTATGAATGGTAGCCTTCCCCCTTCTCTATGGCCATGCGGATAAGCGGCATGAGAACATAGTTACCGAACACATCTCTCACTCCGGAAAAATCTTCCATGTTCATACGGGGATCCGGATGCGAAAGGTAATATCCGTTGTAATCCGCCACCCAAACATAATCATTGTTCCCATAACGAAACTGCCGCAACTCATCAAGTGCGCTCATCTGCGCTTCGTCTTCACTTATCAGCCCTTTCTGCACCTGTTCGTACTTGTTCTTTAAATATGTTTCCATAAACAGGGTAATGTTCTTGAGCTGTCTCTTATGGGCTGATGTGACCGATTCCTTGTACGCCTCGATCGCAAGATAATTTGCATCTATAAGCTTCTGGATATTGTTCAGATTTGTCTGTACTGATTTCTCCTCCAGTGAATAGACCATGTTCTTCATGAAAGGGACGGCAAGAAAATATACGGCCGCCCCGAATGCGATTACAGTAAGCATAACCGGCGTCAGGAATCTCCTGTAGAGAGGAGAACGGAATATGCCGCCCTTTATTCTTTTTCTGTCGGTACTTATCTCTTTCACGGCAGTCCGGTTGACCCCATTCCGATGCAGTTCATATACTAATATACATATAGCGAACCCATTGATTATGTATCGGGATATATGACAATTTTCTTTAAAATCGAGGGAGGAACACCCATATATCCACTGAATTCAATCAGTTACGGTGTTTATTTACAGCCATGAGCAGCGGATTTCGCCCATCCTTTCTCAAATTACTGCCTGATGAACTGGAAAACAGGATCAGAGACGCCTTAAAGATGCTTTCCCGATGCGTAATCTGTCCCCGCAAGTGTAATGTTGACAGAATTGCCGGAGAAAAAGGATTTTGCAGAACGGGCGCTCTGCCCATGGTCTCGGGCTGGAATGCCCACTTCGGTGAGGAGTCACCGCTTGTCGGAAGCGGAGGGTCAGGGACCATCTTTTTCACTAACTGCAACCTTGGCTGCATTTATTGCCAGAATCACAACATCAGCCACCTTGGTGAAGGGGAAGAAATATCCTTCGAAGACCTGGGCAGGATAATGCTTTCGTTACAGAAGCTGGGCTGTCACAACATAAATCTCGTCACACCCACTCATCAGGTGCCCATGATACTCAAGGCGCTGAAATCAGCAATAGCCGGAGGGCTGGAGATCCCGATAGTCTATAACAGCGGTGGATACGAATCAGTGGATACTCTGCGGCTGCTGAAAGGTATCGTTGACATCTATATGCCCGATATCAAATACGCCGACCCTGAAATCGCGAAGAAATACTCTTTCGCAGAGGATTACCCCTCTGTGGTCC
>CAZZGC010000094.1:5931-9729 GCA_964653915.1 uncultured Thermodesulfovibrio sp. | reverse complement strand
CCGGCGTTGGCGTCCGGGGCGATAATATCCGGCACGGATTCGGCCAGTCCGGAATCAATATCATACTTGCACGTATAGAACTGATTCGGATATGCCGGGTCGTCCTGGTTGGTCCTTACATAGGCCACATCACCGTCTTTGAGGAACTGCCCGTCCCAGGAATCAAGAGCGTCAATCGTGCCGCCCGTGAGCTTGTTGAACTGATAGGTGCAGTTAGGCAGCTTGCATGCCTTGCCCTGCACGGCATATGACAGAGCAGGCATTACGAGTATCGAAAATACGACAATCAGAAGCCTTTTAATCATCCCTTAAAACCCCTCCAACTTGTCCCTCGTAAATATCCTGTCATTGGTGGTTTTATTGCTCTCCGAGCCCCCTTCTGAATGCACCGCCGGCTCGGGATCCTCTCCTATCGAGATAGTCCCCCTGGCGATGCCCTCGAGCTGCCGTATCGCGTTCCTGTATCGCTGGTCCCGCGTCTCCGGGATCTCCTCGACCCGCCGGGAGTAGAGATTGTATATCGCTATATCGACGGACAGCGTCTTGACGATGTCCGGCACGGTGGAGAAGGGCACCGAGTATCTCGTCCCACAGTAGCTGTCGATAATCGAATCTGCCTGGGCGATCGCCTCATCCACCCGCGCCTGGTTTACCGACCCTGTGTCTTCATCATCAGTAAGCTGGATGATGGTATCCTGCGGGATCAGCTTTTCGATATCAGATAGAGTGCAGTAGGGCATTACTTCCCGTTTCCTCCTTTACTCCGCGCGTTGTTCTTTGCCTTATTGTTGCCATTAGTCTTGCTGTTACTCCCCGTCTGTTTTTTCCCCTGGTTCTTTTTATTGTCATTCTTCCCGTCATCTTTCACGGCGTTCAGGATCTCCAGCATCGGCTCCGCCTCGAGTATCTTCAGAGTCTTTGCGTCCACATCGTATTCCTGCGGCTCAATGCCGAATGTGAGGCCCGCGCGGCGGAATACCTCCGGCCTGTGGGTCATGCCGGCCTTGCGGTATGCGGTTTTGCTTATCTGAATCTTTACCTTGGGCATATCAGTCTCCTTTCAGAAAGGCGGGGGATGCCCCCCGCCTGTTCAGATTGAATCAGTTACTACGACAGCCAGGGCACTACGAGCAGCTCAGCCGTGTTGCGCCAGGGGTTGGTCTTGCCGTTTGCGTCGCGCTCGCTCAAAAGCAGTTCCCTGCCGGCCTGCTCGAGTGACGGGGGCACAACGAGCACGCTCGGCCTGATCCCCAGTGGCTTGCCCTCGTCGTCCTTGAAGCTCATCATCGCCGCGCGGGCCGAGCCGTAGTTCGCGGCATCGAGCGTCTGCTTCGACGCATAGGCGGGCTGCCAGAGCCCGAAGCCTGCGTTGTCCCTGCAGTCCACGCCGTAGAGGTATTTCTTGCGCATGAAGACGTTCTCGTCATCGGGATTGTCCTTTGCGATGAACTCCGGGCGCTTCCTGATCTGCAGGACGAACGGTTTGACTCCCCGCGTTGTATCGAGCAGGTACCATGCGGTGCCCGCGCCGCCGCCGTGATTCGAGACAGTGCCGCCGCCGACCGGATGATCGGTATCGAAGAAGTATTGCCCGTCATAACAGACAGTCGAGAATCCGAGCGGCAGAAGGCCGAACACAAGCTCGTCGTAATGTGCGGCCGCGGACCGGCCCATCTCGTTGAACATGGGCCGATACACTCCGATCGCATCGTCCGCGATGTCGTTGCGGTCGACCTCTACAGTTGACTCCCAGTCCTTGTTGCGTATGCTGTAGCTGTGGGTCTGCAGATTCTTGACCTGCCTGTCGCCTATCCATTCCCTGAGCTTGGGAAAGTTACCCAGCCAGGCATAAGTCTCTTCCCTGACCGATGACGGCACCCGCATCGCCACCTGGTCCCACATGGGCTTTACGCCCTGGAAGGTCTCGTTGAAAATCGTCTTGAAGCTCTTGTAAATCGAGCTTAATGTCGCCTGATTTATTATCATTTGCCTCTCCTTTCCTTATTCGAATTTCACCCAGACGCCGTTTGAATCAACGTCGAAGACTTTGCCCGCCACCGACCTCGTGCCGGTGCCGTTGGTCCTGGCCACGGTCTGGTCATCGACGATATAGCAGTCGTTGCCGATGTCGGCTATGGTGACCTGGTCGGTTGCGTAATTGTCGAAGCGGAAGACACCCTTCCTGACCTCGACGGTCACGTCACCGTTTGAGCCCGATGAATTGTCCACCTGGCTTTCAGCCCTGCCGACGCCCAGGAGGCCGGTTGCCGTCGCCCCGGGCGTGGCATAGCCGTTTGCGTCCCTTGCGACCAGGGCGCCCGCATATATTTTTTTTGATGCCGCGACTCCCATCGAGACGATATCGCCGTCTCTGCGGGGAGTGTCTCT
Organism: uncultured Thermodesulfovibrio sp.; assembly: GCA_964653915.1. GTDB lineage: Bacteria > Nitrospirota > Thermodesulfovibrionia > UBA6902 > UBA6902 > CAZZGC01. Next base: position 7,341 of record CAZZGC010000094.1, on the reverse strand, counting down.
GTCTGCCGTCAAAGCTGCCATTTAGTTGCCCTCCTTTGGATTGTGTTTCTTGAAGGTCTCCTCATCGAGGCCGAGCATCTTGTTGACCTGCATCTGCACGTCGTCTATTGCGCCGCCGGATGCTCCAATGCCGCCGGCCACGTTCTTCATATTGACGATCACCGGGGCCTTTGCCACGAAGACCTTGAAGCCTTCCGGGTCGTCCTTGGCGTACTTTTCCGCCCATTCTTTCTGTGAGGGAGTGATCTTACCCTCTTTCATCGCCATCCCGACGAGGTCGGCCGCTTCGTTCCCCCTGAGCTGCTGCTCCAATGATGCGACCCTCTGCGACAGTTCGCCTGCCTGCCCATGAGACTGCTTCATCGCCATGATGGTGCCGGTGACCTCCGATTCCGTAGCGCCTTCTTCGAGACCCAGGGCCTCGAGCACCGCCTTGCTTGCCGCAGGCGCTTTCATGGCCAGTATCGCCTGCTCGACATCTTTGCCTGTAGCACCTTCCTGCAGGCCCAGTTTGTCAAGGATCTCCTTGTTGGCCATCACCTGCGAGGCATCTTTCAGTTTGTTGACCGCCTGGATCGCATCATCTTCAGATGCGGTTTCAGGAAGTCCCAATACCTCGAAAAGCTTTTTCATCTGCTTTCCCTCCTTTTTTGTTGGTTCACGATAACCGAGTATTCCGCCTTTATTGATCAGCGGCGTCATTCCGTCTATATTGGGCTGGTTCGTCAGGGCCACATTGTAGAGCCTCAGAACCTTTCCTGTTGACAGGCTCTTGAGGAATACCGGAGATACGTAGCGGTATTCCTTGTTCTGCATGTATCTCTTTGCCCTGTCCGTCCATTCGACAACGGCCCATATTCCATCGCGCCCCTTGTTGATGAGCCTCTTTATCCAGCCCGCCGCAGGGGCCTCCGCGCCGGTGAGTGTCTGGTGCTCGTAATCGATGACCATGTCGTTAGTTTTCGAATTGAATTCGGTCACAACCTGCGCTGCCGATGATTCATCCAGTTCGAAATCCCCTTTGCTCGTGTTGTGCCTGCCGAATGGTATGACCTGTATCTCATCAGGCACCCGGCCGTGAAGCTCTGTGTTGACCGACATGATCCCCTCTGAGTTGTCGATCAGGACCCACCTGCCCCGTTCATCCTTTTCATACTTCTGTTTCACCGCTGCCCAGGCGATAGCGTTGAGTTTTTCCTCGTTGTCGCCATATTGCTTCAATGCATTGTTATATGTGGCGATCCATATCTCCTGCGCATGACGCGGCAGTCCCTTGATCCGTTCAGGCGGATTGTCAATTGTGTACGACATGCTGGAATATACCCTCCTTATTAATAGATGTCCCTTGAAGCGGTTCAGAAATCACCTTATGCCTCCAGTGAGGTAGTCCGTTACGGCCGCCTTTATCTC
>CAZZGC010000094.1:0-5831 GCA_964653915.1 uncultured Thermodesulfovibrio sp. | reverse complement strand
GAAGCGCCTCATCATCCGCCTGAATTCCTTGTCTTCGATTTTTACTTCTATCGTTGCTGCCATGTTGCCATATCTCCGGATATATGTTATCGTTCATATAGAAGTCGTCCTTATGGTCTTCAGCAGGTGTGCAAGGGCACTTAACTTGCTGAAGTCGCTTTGTGGAGCCCTTGACCCAAAAAGCGGAAAGCCGTATGGACGACTATTTTTTTCCATAAAGCAAAATACCTGTCCTGTTGTTATTCAATCGCTTGCTGTCTGAATGCATAATATTCCAGAGGAATGAGCCGTCTCTTTGCTTTTTCACAATTACAAGCAAGTCACGCTTGCCTTTAAATCGTCCGATATATTGCTTCCTGAAACCATCGTTATACTCTGTCAGCCATATTTCAAATGGAGCCTGCAGAGTAGGCAGAATATATTTGGCATATCGTTCTCTTGCCTCATCCCTTTTCTCAACAAGATGTGGCAAAGATGACCTGTGCGCTATAACAAGGTCATCATCAAATGTTTTGATGGCTTTGAGTTTTTTCCCCTCAGGGATCCCAATCTCAGTTGCTAAAAGATTTACAGCTTCTTCCAGTGTTCTTCTCTTTTTTAATATCTCCGGCGCTGGTGTCTTTAAACTCTCGGGGATATCCCTCAGATCGGGTCTCCCATAATCCCGCCATGTCTTCTGCCCGGGTATGACTTTGCCCAGTTTCGGAACGTCATATAACGGATAATCTTTCCCCGGATTGTATGCCCATCCGGGATCTATCCCCTCGGGGATATCGAATATCTCGCCGGTCTTTTTGTTTATCCATTCATAAGTCCGGATCTTCGGTGATTTGCTTATATCAAGGCCTTCACGATCGAGTTCTCTCTTAGAATGTGAGACCACGGTACAGCGGCAATTATGAACTACAGATATAGGAATGCAGTAGCTACTATCTTTTGCGACAGAGAGATTGAAGACATTGCCGGTGTATGGTATATTTTCAATGGAATCGACACGGAGGAGCTCAGCATGAGACGAGGCCCAAGTTCTGAAATCATCAATCGAATCGAAACTATCGAGAGGCGCCCCGTCTGTGAAGCCCTCTGCCTCCGCTATATCATTGATTGTTTTTCTTACAGGAAAATCTGCACGATCTGGAATATCAACAACAGAACCCTGATGAGGTTGATGAAGCATTATGGTATTGAACCCAGGCATGGCGGCGAGGCTGTAAAGACTCAATGGATTTGCAATGACATGCGTAGAAAGCAGGCATCCGAATTGCTCTCGCAAATAAACAGAAAACTTGCGAAGGAAGGCCGTCATGTCAGACAGGGTATTAACAAGCAAAACAGCGAACTGATAAGAAAGATAGCTGATAAACTGAAGAATACTACATCGGCAAAAAGGCCTGAAGTAAGAGAAAAATTCTCTGCTACCAAAGTATTTCAATATGCTGTAAATCCGGCATCTCATCCAAATGCCAGGATGAAACTGACGGATTGCAAAAAGCTTATGTATGAATTTCTGAAAGAATCCGGATTCAGATTCGTATTCAATTATCGACTTGGCCGCTACTGGATTAACTTTTTTCTTCCTGATATTAAGCTTGGTATTGAATGCAGAGCAAATGGAAGATTCCCATTGTCCTGGCAAAGACATTCTATCCTGACATCTGCCGGTCTCAGAATGTATTACATCAATAACCGAGTTATTAAAACCTGGGATTTCTCTGAGCTGCACAAGTATATCTCCGGGCTTTACTCTATCAGCGCGCTTCCAGCCGTCAATGCTCAGGACACGGTGATTTGGGGTCATAGAAGTTTGAAGCCCTTTGCAGGACAACCTGACAATCTCACCATTAAAAGGTCTTTTATGAACGGCTATTACAGGCTGGATATTTCCACTTCCGCCTATAACAAAATCTCCGGGTTTTAATCGGTTTATTTCACGCCAGCCAGCCGGAGTAGCTACCATCGTTCCTTCGGGGAAACAATTCCAGCCATTCGGCGGGTAGTGTGTATCCCACCATGGATCATCGGCAGGCAGGACGGTGTTATGCCACATTCTGTGCTCGGGCCTTGTCCTGGAGTCATTGACCGCCACGTATCTCCAGGAGGGTCTTGCCTTCCTGACTGCCGGATCGTTCATTGCCCGGTAATGCCCCACCTGGTAGGCGGTCTGGATATTGACATTGAATATCGTCCTGAGCCGCCATGGTGAGCCTAACTGGACGACCCTGGCGCCGGTTTCATCGCCGACAGCCACTTTGCCCCACCAGCCTTTCTTCTGAAGCACCGGCGTGAGGTTCTTCTTGAATTCCTCGAGCGTCGTTCCTTCTGAAAGTGCACGGTCCACTTCCGCCCTTATATCCTTGAGTATGTCTTCGCGCATAGCCTTTGCGACCGTGAAGGCCCTTGTATGATCCTCATGCCACATGTCATGCCAGTCCCAGGAGAATTGATACCCTTTGGATTGGAAATACTTGATGGCCTCCTCCGGCGGAAGGGGCCTGAATTCAGCTTCCGGCATCTATCCTCCCCTTGACGTCCGCCATGAATAGTGCCTGAGCGAGCAGCTCTGTAAGCTTTGTATCATCCATGAGACCATAGGCCTCCATAATCTTTGCCTTCGCTTCCCCGAGAGTTGATGATTCTTCAATAATCTGCTTGATGGGCTCTATCAGCGGAGAGATGGCTGCCTGCCAGTCCTCCAATGCATTGACCTTAAGGCCCTCGACCTGCTCCTGCTCAGGGCTGAATGCGGCATCCGACTCCCCCTTGTTGAGCATCATCTTATTGGGCTGCATGAGGGCAGGGCCCGCCGGCTTCACCGTCTCTTCCCCCTCTTTGGCCTTCGGGATGCCGAAGCGTTCATGGATATGATCCACAGGGATGCCCTGGAAATTCACGTCCTTCACGAGAATGCCGTAGACCTTTGCAGTGCGTTCCAGGTCCTCCGGCGGTTCATATCTGAGCTTGAACTTCGGTATGCCCTTGTCCGCGCCGTAGTTGAATATCACCCATGGCTGCAGGAGCTGAAACTTGATCGTCTTCTCAAGCGCCCTGGCGTCTGCCTCGAGCAGGTCCTGCCTGAGATCCCTGGCCTCATGCTCGCTGCCTAACTTGCCCGGGGTGCTGTCGGAGCTGCCCGTATGGCCCAGTACCGCCTTGGACATCGATCGGTCGCAGAAGGCTGCCAGCTTTTCGAATCCTGAAGGATCCCCGCGCCGGGATGATTCAAGCAGTTCGATTATCGTTGAGTCCGAGATTACTGCGGCGGCATCATTGCCCAGATTGAAGACCGCGTTTTTCAGTGTCTCAATTTCATCCTTGCCCGCGCCCGGCCGATACTTGCCGATGCGCATCGGGACAGAAAAGAGCTCGTTGAATATCACCCAGTCCTTGATGTCGTAGTTCTTGAACAGATACATATATGCGCACGGCCGCATTATCCCGCCACGTACAGTAGCGCCCGAACGAGCCTTATACCTGTGAAACACGAACTTGTTCGGCGGCAGCTCCTCGCCCCATACGGGCTCCTCGTCGGTTATCAGCCGCGGGTATTCAAGCAGGGGGGTGAATCCTCTCTCCGGACGGCCGGTGAATGTGAACTTCTTCTGGTGCACCCACTTGATTTCTGTAATCCATATCTGACCTTCGGAGAGGTCCCACATGATTTCATTGACGGAGAATCCCTTGCCCACTGCGTCAAGGATGTCAAGCAGTGCGTCCTCCCAGTTTTCGATATACTCGATCATCTCCCTGGCGGATTCAGCGATCTTTTTATCCTCCGCCGAATCGGATGCCGGAAGTATCTCCCACTCGAGTCCCGTGACCGCGAGCTTCCTGCTCTGGAGCACCGAGCCAAGGTGGGTGTCCTTCTCCTCCATCTCCTCGAAGAGCTCCGCCTGCCGGAAGATATCCCCCTGGTCAGCCTCCTTGAGGATGGCCGCAAGCTTCTGCGGCGTCAGGCCCTGGGAAGGATATGACGAATACCTGTCGCGGACGGTCTGAACCGCGATTTCATCCATGATCGGCCTGTTCTGCCGGATCTCACGCCCATACTGATCAAGAATCGCCATTTAATACCTCGAAAACCCTGGTTAAACCCTGGTTAAATTTTCCGATGGCCCGGCAGGCCCGATACTTTCATCATCCCGGCTCCGAAACGCGCTCAGAACGCAAAATACGGCGTTTTTTCAATATGCCCCCTTCCCGGCGAATTTCGCACCGCGCGCCGCCACTGTCTCGTACTCGACAGGGCCGGCATCGATATTATTGACCGCGTAAATAAGGAGCATGCCCGCAACTGCTGAATCACCATGACGTTTACCGCCTTCACCGCTGGCCCTGCGTATATCCGAAATCATGGGCACGCCTTTCTCGAGCCTGACAGCGCGATGATCGTCGAGTATCTCCGAGTCCGCTGGTATCTCGATAGTATTGTCCTCAAAGCGGACTTTGTATTTCGGCATATGCTCCTGATAAAACTGGCGGGAGAGCATGATCTCATGGATCCTTGATGCACCGTAACGCTGCATGGCCACCTCGGCAAGATACTGTCCATTGCCGCGAGCGTCCATTGCACCGCCTCTGAAATTCGGCAGGCGGTCGCAGATATGAAAGAGGATCTGCTCCTGCTGTCTGAACGGGATATTCCGCAGTTCAACGATAAATGGTGTCCGTACCGTCAGATTCGGCAGGCGTTGCCCCGGTTGAATAACCGTAAGGTCGATGTCGCGGGCAAAGTCCTCGCCGAAAAAATGCGGCAGTGAATCATCAAGGCTATCCAGGACAGGCTGAAGAGTGCTGTCGATCCAGTCCTGGCAATCTTTAAACCTGACATCATCGGATAATTGTTCAAACCCATCCTCGCACGTCCACCTCAAGACCGGGATGTCCTGTTTCATGCAGGACTCGACAAGCGCACTGGTAAAGTAGAAGCCGCTGCCTTTGCTCGGAATACAGAAAAGCTCCTCGTCGGCGTGCTCGCCGTAGTATTCGATCAGATTCTGCCGCCATTGTGCCTCCGACTCCGGAGACCATTCTTTGCCGAGCACCAGGCAGATTCTTTTATAGAGACCGTCCTCAAGCGCATTATCGAGCGTTATTTTATGAAGGCTGTATGGATATCTCCCTTTCCTGATATCGTCAACGAGCTGATTGAATACGTTCGCCTCGCCAAAATGGGTGCTGATGATTCTCACCTTGCCGCCCCACATGAGAAACGCCATGGCCGCCTTGATGAGTCCCTGCAGGTCGTCATGAAATGCGGCCTCGTCAATGACTGCTGTCCCTTGCTTGCCGCGAAGGTTCGAAGGCCGTGAACTGAGGGCAAGGATTTTATACCCTGAGGCGTAATCGATTCTGAACGCATGAATATTCTTATCTTCGTTATCTTCAAAGATGAACTCTTCAATTTCCGAGGCAGCGAGCTGATAATGCCGCGACCAGAAGGCGCATGCGTCTATGAATTCGCGGGCCATGTCTTTGTTGTATCCGATGTAAAAAAAATCTGTGCCTCTTTCGCTGGATGCTTCAATGACATCATCGGCCGCTTCGGCCCAGGTAATACCTATTCGCCGGGATTTCTCTGCGACTTTTACATCAGAGGAATCTGCTATCCACTTTATTTGATAATCGAGCAGGACCCCATCCTTCGCCATCTGATCTATTCCGCTCATTGTCGCGGTGGTCATTTCGCTATCCCCAATATCTTGGCCCGGATCTGCGAGGCGGCGCTGTCGGACAGGCCGCCTTTCTTGACGATCTTGGCAACAGCATCGGCCGTTGCCTCCGCCTTCTTTCTGAACTCCGCCTTCATCCTCTCCCTGAGCACGGACGAGGCC
>CAZZGC010000093.1:0-9735 GCA_964653915.1 uncultured Thermodesulfovibrio sp. | reverse complement strand
ATCGTGATGGATGCCATAACGGGCGTAAGGAGTATCAGGGGAGAACTCAATATATCTCCCTCGAAGCCGCTTGATATAATTATCATTGCAGGAAAAGATGTGGTGGATATCTTGGTCTCAAATATCGAATATGTTGAAAGGCTTGCCCGTGCCTCCAGTATAAAGACAGGCAGTGATCTTACTGTTCCAAGGGATGCCGCTTCATCTGTCAAGGCGGATCTTCAGGTGTATATCCCGCTCAAGGGGCTTATCGATGTCGAGGCCGAGACATCAAGGCTCAGGAAGGAGCTTGCAAAGACGGAGAAGGAGCTCAATTTCGTCAAAAAGAAACTTGCCAATGAGAATTTTCTTTCAAACGCTCCTGAGGAAGTAGTTGAGGAGAATAGGTCTAAGTATAATGAATTAGTTGATAAAGTTAAGTCCATTAATTCCAATATCGAGAAGCTCGGACTGATGGGCAAAGACTGATGAATCCTGATATATCGCAAGCTGCTGACAGACTGATCAGGCTGGCCCTGAGGGAAGATATAGGCAGCGGTGACATTACCTCAAACATTCTTATTCCGGGATCTGCAGGGGCAAAGGCATATATTGTCGTGAAAGAAAGGTGTGTTGTTTCGGGACTGCCGTTTGCTTCCAGGGTATTCGGGATTCTCGATCCTTCTGTCAGTTTTTCAATAAGCGCTGATGAAGGAGCCTACGTAAAGAAAGGAACAGTTATTGCGACGGTGACGGGCAATGCGCGAAGTATCCTTGCGGGGGAGAGGACAGCACTGAATCTGCTTCAGAGGATGTGCGGCATATCGACATTGACGAGGCAATTTGTAAATAAGCTCAAGGGTACCGGTGCCATGATAACGGATACCAGAAAGACAGCTCCGGGTATCAGAATTTTTGACAAATATGCGGTACGCGCTGGAGGTGGCCGCAATCATCGCTTCGGGCTCTTTGACGGCATCCTGATAAAGGATAATCATATTAAAGCAGCGGGAGGTATCGCCAGGGCGGTAAGTTATGCAAAGAAAAATGCAGGTCATTTAATGAAAATTGAGGTTGAGGCCGGTAATCTTCGTGAAGTGAAGGAGGCTGTCAGGGCAGGCGCGGACATAATCATGCTTGACAACATGGGCATAGAGGCGATGAAAAAGGCTGTACGGACAATAAGGGATGCGTCCGCAACTGTGCTGATCGAGGCCTCCGGGAATATAGACTTGGACAATGTCAGAACCGTGGCCGAAACCGGTGTCGATCTTATATCGTCCGGTACGCTTACTCACTCGGTCAGGGCTGCCGATCTTTCCATGAAGTTCGATTGACAATCACATATAACACTTCTTATAATTTAAATTCTGATTTGTAGGGTCTTTGAAATGAAACTGGATATCTCCGCCATACCCGAAGGCGGTTTACAGCAGGATCTGAAGTTTGAATTTCTGAATGAGGCTTACGGCAAGACTTTTGCAGTAAGTGCCTCCCTGAAGATCTTGAAGGCAGGGGAGAGGATTCTTGTTGAAGGCACAATAGTTGCTGATGCTGAACTTGTGTGCAGCCGCTGTCTCGGAGATTTTGTATATCCTCTGAGGATAAAATTCAGGGATGAAGTGAGTCCCATAGCTGACTCTCCTGTGGAGAGAGAGCGGGAACTTGAAAGAGCTGAACTTGATGCGAGTTTTTACAGGGAAGAAGAATTGGCGCTTGATGACCTTGTCAGGGAACAGGTATTTCTTGCGCTGCCGATGAAGCCTCTCTGCAGGGAAGATTGCATGGGAATATGTCCGAAGTGTGGTCGAATTCTTGCTGACTCGCTTTGTTCGTGCAGGGATGACAGGACTGATCCGAGACTTGAACCCCTGAAAGAGTTACAGAAAAAGTTGATACATAGAAAGGAGTAGAAATGGCCAATCCAACGTCCAGGCATTCAAGAAGCAGGCGGGACAGAAGGCGTGCCAACTGGAAGATCAAGCCGCCTGTTCTCTCACTCTGCCCCGAGTGTCAGGAACCCAAGCTCCCGCACAGGGTCTGCATGCAGTGCGGAAGCTATAACGGGAAAAACATCCTCGAAGTAATCGAAAAAGAATCCGTATGAGAGTCGTCCTCGACGCAATGGGCGGTGATTACGCCCCATCCACAACTGTAGAAGGCGCGATAGATGCGCTTGATGCTCTCGATGATCTGAATGTAATTTTAGTCGGAGATGAGAATATGATCAGAGAAGAGCTCCGGCAGAAAGAGTATACCGGTACGCGCATAACAGTCAGACACGCATCACAGGTGGTCGAGATGGACGACTCTCCCATGACCGCAATAAGGAGAAAGAAGGATTCATCCCTCAGAGTAGCGATCGATCTTGTAAAAGCAGGTGACGCCGATGCCATGGTTAGCGCGGGGAATTCCGGCATTGTGATGGCGACCGCGTTGCTTGTTTTAGGCAAGATTGAAGGTATCGAGAGACCGGCAATAGCGGCGGTAATGCCTTCACTCAGGGGACATTTCGTGCTAATTGACGCAGGTGCCAATGTAGATTGCAAACCGCTCCATCTCTATCAGTTTGCGTTTATGGGGGAGGCATATGCACGGTTCATATTCAATGTCGAAAAGCCAAGGATCGGCATACTCGGTATCGGAGAAGAGGATGCCAAAGGCAACGAGCTGACGAAAGAGACATTCAAGCTGCTGAAACAGTCAAAAATGAACTTCATAGGCAATGTTGAGGGAAAGGATATATTCGAAGGCGATGCTGATGTTGTCGTGTGCGATGGATTTGTTGGAAACATAGCGCTGAAGATAGCGGAGGGACTCGCAGAAACTACGGCCAAGATGCTGAAGAGAGAGATATCCGAAAAGGCAAGCGGCAAGGTCAACCTTCTGCTTCTCAAGGATGCCCTGAAGAGCTTCAAGAAGAAGACAGATTACTCCGAATACGGCGGAGCTCCGCTGCTCGGCCTGAGCAAACCCTGTATCATATCTCATGGCAGATCGACATCCAAGGCCATCAAGAATGCAGTTGTAGTTGCCGGTACGTTTCATCGTAAAGGCATAATCGATGTCATCTCCAGGGAGTTCAAGGACGTTTCCGGCGGGAGGGAGACAGTTGCCGTTGAAGAGTAAGATCACCGGTACGGGGTCTTACGCGCCGGAAAAAGTCCTCGATAATCTTGATCTGGAAAAAAAGGTCAATACCTCGGATGAATGGATAATCGAACGAACAGGAATCAAGGAAAGGCGGATAGCTAAGAGTGATCAGGCGGCGTCCGACCTTGCGGTAGAAGCGGCAAAGAGGGCTCTGAAGCATGCCGGTATAAGGCCGAAAGACCTCGATCTGATAATAACCGCGACTGTCACCGGTGATATGCCCATGCCGTCTACTGCTGCCATCATTCAGAAAAAGATAGGGGCTAAAGGCGCGGCCTTCGATATCAATGCTGCCTGCAGCGGATTTCTCTACGGCCTTTCTGTTGCCGATAAATTCATAAGGACTGACGAAGCTTCTAAGATACTTCTCATCGGGGTGGAGGTTAACTCAAAATTTATCGACTGGACCGACCGCGCGACATGTGTGTTGTTTGGCGACGGTGCAGGGGCTGTTGTTCTTGAGCCCACAACGGGCAGAAGCGGCATTCTTTCAACCGATATATATTCAGACGGCAGTTTCTGGGACTATATCTGTCTTCCGGGAGGAGGGTCGAGCGCTCCTCCGTCGAAAAAGACGATCGAAAAAAAACAGCATTATATAAAGATGAAGGGTAACGAGACTTTCAAGGTGGCTGTGAGGACTCTGGAGAAGCTCGTTGTGGATACACTTAAGAAGAACAGGATAAAACCTGAGCAGCTTGCTATGCTGATACCGCATCAGGCGAATCTGCGCATAATAAAGGCTACGGCCAAAAGACTCAACCTGCCGATGAGCCGTGTCGCACTTAATCTCGACAGTTACGGCAATACGTCTGCGGCATCGATACCGATGGCCCTTGATGAAGTTGTAAGGACCGAGAGGATAAGAAAGGGTGATTATGTACTGCTGGAGGCTTTCGGAGCCGGCCTTACATGGGCCTCAGCGCTGATGAAATGGTAATGTGGAGTATAGATAGAGTTAAGAGTTTAGAGTTTTGTGGCAGGAGGTGGGTGATAGAAAATGGATTACTTTCTTGATGAAAAACAACAGATAATCAAGGACCTCGCAAGGCGTATTGCGGAAGAAAAGGTGATTCCCGTAAGGGCCGAACTGGATGAACGGGAAGAGTTCCCGTGGAAGATCATGAAGATTCTCGGTCAGTCCGACTTCATGGGCATCTATATCCCGGAAGAATACGGTGGACTTGGTATGGGAGGGTTCGAACTGTCGATAGCTATCGAGGAGTTGAGCAGGGTGTGTCTCGGAGTCTCCACAACGTATGCCGCCAACGCTCTCGGAACTTATCCGATTCTGCTTTATGGTTCGGAGAAACAGAAGAAAAAGTATCTTCCTGACATAGCGTCGGGCAAATGCCTGGTGGCATTCGGGCTGACTGAAGCGAACGCCGGTAGCGACGCCTCGGGTGTTCAGACAACGGCGAAACTTGACGGCAACGAATATGTCCTTAATGGGACGAAACAGTGGATTACCAACGGTGGTGAGGCTGAAATTTATACGATAATCGCGATGACTGACAAGAGCAGGGGAGCGCGGGGCGCGTCAGCCTTCATCGTGGAAAAGGGTACACCGGGCTTCACCTTCGGGAAAAAGGAAAACAAGCTCGGAATTCGTTCATCCGCCACACGAGAGCTTGTTTTCGAGGACTGCAGGATTCCCAAGGAGAATATCATCGGCAGGCCCGGCATGGGCTTCATTGTGGCTATGAAGACGCTCGACAAGTCAAGGACTGGTGTTGGTGCTCAGGGAGTAGGTGTGGCGCAGGGTGCTCTGGAGGCTGCTGCCGCATATGCGCGGGAAAGACATCAGTTCGGGGTGCCTGTGATAAGTTTTCAGGCGGTGCAGCATATGCTTGCAGATATGGCGACGCAGGTAGAAGCTGCACGAGCTCTCGTTTATACAGTGGCAAAATATATAGACAGCGGCGCAAAGGATGTGTCAAAAGAGTCTGCCATGGCCAAGGTCTTTGCAACCGACGTGGCGATGAAGGTTACTGTCGATGCCATTCAGGTCATGGGCGGGGCCGGATACATGAGAGAGTATCCGGTGGAGAAGATGATGCGCGATGCCAAGATTCTCCAGATTTACGAAGGGACGAACCAGATTCAGAGAAACGTCATTGGGCAGGCGCTGATCAAGGAGACGGCGCAGAGGACGTAGTCTGAACATGACATATGGGCAACAATGTCGTATAATAGCGATGCTGCTTTTTGCTAAATCACCTTCTGGAGGCTACAGGTTGTGAATATAATCGTTTGTATAAAACAGGTCCCTGATACTGCAGAAATCAGAATCAATCCGGAAACGAATACGCTGATGAGAGAGGGAGTGCCGAGTATTATCAATCCCTACGATCTTCATGCTCTGGAAGAGGCGCTTGTAATAAGAGAAGAACTGGGCGGCAAGGTAACGGTTCTGACGATGGGGCCACCTCAGGCGGAGAGTGCGCTGAGAGAGGCTATTTCTCTCGGTGCAGATGATGTGGTTCTTCTGTCGGACCGGGCATTTGCGGGCTCTGACACCTGGGCTACCTCTTACACTCTCGCACAGGCAATACGCAAGCTCGGTGCCGATATTATTTTTTGCGGGAAGCAGGCGATCGATGGTGATACTGCTCAGGTTGGCCCTGAAACAGCAGAGTTTCTGGGCATTCCACATATTTCCTATGTAAAAAAGGTGGAAGAGGTTCGCTCTGAGTACATTCGTGTTCAGAGGATGATGGAAGATGGCTACGATGTTGTTGAATCGCCGGTGCCTGTTCTGCTTACAGTGGTTAAGGAACTGAATGAACCCCGCATGCCCTCGATTCGCGGGACGATTGCATCCCGCTCAGCAGAAATCGTGACAATGGGTATGTCTGACATCGATGCGGAAGAGGACTGTCTGGGTCTCAGGGGATCACCCACTCAGGTGAAAAACATCTTTGCCCCTGATGCAAAGGCGGAGAAGATGATGCTCGATGGCAGCCCGGAAGAGCAGGTGGAAAAACTTGTAGAGGAGTTGAGGAAGATCAAATGCCTATAATCGTCAGGAAAGAGAAGTGTACTGCGTGCGAGACATGTCTTGAGTCCTGTCCATTCGATGCCATCGAAATGAAGGACGGGGCGGCATTTATTAATGAGTATTGCAATTCCTGCAAGACGTGCCTTTCGGTATGTCCTGAGGGAGCTATTATTGAGACGGAAGAGGAGGGTGTACAGGCTGCGGCCGCTGAAAGCAGGGAAAAGTTCAGGGATTACAAGGGTGTCATGGTTTTTGCCGAGCAGAGGGATGGTCGTTTGTCAGAGGTGGCACTTGAACTCCTGGGTGCGGGAAGGAGACTTGCAGACAAACTCGATACAACATTGGCCGCCGTCCTGTTAGGCGCGGATGATGCAGCTGCAAAGGAGCTTGTGCATTGGGGCGCCGACCGGGTTTATCACTGTGGAAATACTGTTCTTAACAAGTTCAATGACGATTCGTACACATCTGTCCTCACGGATATAATTAATGAATACAAACCTGCCATAGTCCTTGCCGGGGCTACCCCGATAGGCAGATCGTTCATTCCACGTGTGGCAGCGAGGTTGAGGACCGGTCTTACGGCTGACTGCACGTCTCTGGAGATAGATGAGGAGACAGGCAATCTTCTTCAGATCAGACCCGCCTTCGGCGGAAACATAATGGCGACAATTCTATGTCCCGATTACCGCCCCCAGATGGCAACAGTTCGGCCACGTGTGATGAAGAAAGGGAAGTACGATCCTGATAGGACCGGAGAGATAACGGATATAGATGCCGGCGATCTGAAATCTGTGACTATGGTCGTGGATTCCGTAAAGGAACAGGCAGGAATCAGTGTCAATCTTCAGGAAGCAGAGTTCATCGTATCTGGTGGAAGGGGGACTGGCGGGGAAAAGGGCTTCCTGCTTCTTTCCGAACTGGCAGAGGCACTGGGCGGCGTCGTTGGAGCTTCCCGCGCTGCTGTTGATGAGGGATGGATTCCTTACAGCCATCAGGTCGGACAGACCGGCAAGACCGTTAATCCGAAGATATACATAGCTTGCGGCATCTCCGGTGCTGTTCAGCATCTGGTTGGCATGCAGTCATCTGACATAATTATTGCGATCAACAAGAATCCCGATGCCCCGATATTCGATGTAGCCACCTACGGCATCGTGGGGGATCTTTTCGAGATAGTCCCGCTCCTCATCAGGAAGGTGAGGGAAATGAAGGGACTGTCAGGTTCCTGAAGCCGCCGGCTAAAATTGAGGCGACTTCAGAAGTGTGACAATGGCTGATTTTATTGTCGAACTCAGAGGAGTCGATCCGTCTGTAGTCCCGGAAATATTTCCCGCAAGTGAGGCCACTGAATTTGCGAAGTTCTTTTCCGCTATCTCCATGGCGCTCATATTGTTTCCGGCGGCAGCCTGAGCCGCCCATCTGACCGACTCAAGGATCCATATGTCTTCCTGAATTCCAAAGATGGTCGCGCAGATTGAAGGCATTCCCTGTGCAGCGAAATCCGTTCTTTGAGAAGTCCAGATCCCGCCATTGGAAGTGCAGTCAGCCTGGTCATGATACCCGTTTACGGAACATGAACCCAACCACGTGACCGTGCTGGGGATGGCAGTTGTATCACGGGTATAGGATATTGAGCCACCGTTTGATACAGTATTTGATATCCAGTCCATGAGAATAACCATAGTCACCGGCCAGTTTACGGATGTACCGTCAGATTTGTAATACAGGAAATCATTCGGGGAAAGCCCGCTGCCTCCCGGGTTCATACCAAGGGCGGACTCAATATTGCTTATCATTGTGTTAATGCGTGCATTACTGACGGCGGTATCGGTCTGGAACTGATCGAATGCGCTTTGCATGGCCGTGTCAAAGACCGATTGGGCCATTTGAATATCAGAGGCGGTTTCATTTCCGTCGAAGACCTGCTCAAAGGTCTTAAATACGGAGGTCATGGTATTCATGAGAATGTTTGCCGCGCTCTGGTAGTTGTTGAGATCCGTTCCTGAAGCCCCAAGAGTCGTCAGTGCCTGCGAGTACTTCTCTATATCACGATCGGCCTTGAGTCTCTGGATGCCTCCCCCTATGCTGGAGTCGATTATCTTTTGTGTAGTGGATGATAGGGTCCCGTTACCTACCGCCTGTGTCATCAGTGGCACTATTATCGCTCCCATGGCGTTGAATGCCTCAATCACCCTGTCCTGGGAAAAGCCGGCATCGGTTGAGGCCGTAACAAGGACTCTGAGAAGCTTTGATGCGGCTTCCCCACGAGCATTAAGCTTGGCTGCCGTGCCGGATGCGTCAACGGCATCTTTCATGAGTTTGCTGTATCCTGTACTTGTATCAGCGAGTTTTCTTACGATAATTTTCCGATAGTCGGCGATCTGAGAACTGCTGACTCCGTTGTTCAGAAGATAATCTACATAGCCGTTTGTGCCGTTTATAGCCTGGTTTGCCATCCCCGCCACGAATGAGAGTTCGGAAGAAGAAATGGTTGAGGATCTCACTATTGCGAATCCGAATACGGCAAGAATGGGATCGTCTGTTCCTGCCGAGGCTATGGCAGTGAGTAATGCATCGGTCTGCGCATTGGTGAGACTGGAAACGCCGACCGGCAGTGTGTCACCTGCATTGGGACAAGGAGCTACTCCCTTTCTGACGACATTGTCCTGACTGTCTTTAATCGTTATGACGAGGAAGTTACATGTGCTGTTATCCGGGATGCCGGACAGCGAGAATGAGACTTTCCCGGATGAATCAGCAGTTGCTGAAGCTGAACTGCCGACATTGTTCAGTGATCCGTTGGAGTTCAGCTTCTGAATTGTTATGGTGTATGTTTCCCCTGCAGTCAACGCATGGGCTGCATGTGCGGGGAAAAGCAAGCCTGCTAATATCACGGCTATGCTCAATAGACAAAAGTGGTGCTTTGCTTTCATCTTCTTACCTCCTGAATCTATTAAAAGATTATTCTCCACTGCCTACGATGCCGGTGGATGAGCCTCCGCTGCTGCTGCCGCCACTGCCGCCGCAGCCCGTGATGACTATCAGGGACATGACGATTAGCATCACCGCTGTGATCTTCAGTATTTTTTTTGTCATGGTCACCTCCTGAGCCCAACTGTATTACCTGACCGCACACGCCTGAGTGAATATAGTCAGGCAATAGTTAATATCGGAATTTTAGGTGAAAGACTTGACAGGCTGGAGCCTTCGCAGAAGGCAGGGCTCAGATCAGGGATGAAGGAACAGGGAAAAGGGATAAGGGAGAGCTCCCGAAACCTGAAGATCCATTTTTTAGTCCCCCTCTTTGGTAAAGAGGGGGCAGGGGAGATTTTTTCACAATAAAACACAGTCTTCAAATCCCCCCTGCCCCCCTTTTCTAAAGGGGGGTGATTGAGCTAATATATGTCATTTTGACAAATGAGCTAATGATTCAAAGCGCTTTTCCCGCTTCTCTCGCACTCTCCATACAACCATTGAAACGGAGTTCCTAGCCCAGATAATTCACAAATTGGAGCAGTTGCAGAAGGCATGGCGGTAAAGATATGTGGAGAGCTGGTCGGGATTTTCTGGACACCCAAATCCGTTTTATAAGTGATAAGCTG
>CAZZGC010000092.1:0-9787 GCA_964653915.1 uncultured Thermodesulfovibrio sp. | reverse complement strand
CAGAACTCCGACATCGGAATTACCGCCATAGGCGAGATCTCGGTCAAAGACAGAAAGTGTCCCGTTGATTGCCGGGAGTGCATCAAAGTCTGCAAGTTCGATGCTATGGAGAAGCGTGATGGTACTATCAGGATAAACAGTAAATGCACTTACTGCTGCAAATGCGTTGAATCATGTCCTGAGTCTGTACTCAGTATAAAAAGGACCGGCTTCAGGGTTACGGTGGGCGGTAAGGAGGGCACCTCGGTCATGTTTGGAAGAGAGTGCGCCCTTTTTGTTGAAGACTTCGAGGTGTTCGAAATAATAGAGAAAGTTCTGCACAATTATCGCCTGAAGGCTGAGCTGAGACCCGGGAGCGCGAAAAAGAAGGAACGGTTAGGGGAAGTTATAGAGCGGCTCGGTGTGGAAGCTTTTCTGAATGCTTAATCTGAACAATTGCAAAAGCCGCCGTGGAGATGGAGACTGCCCGTAAAATCTTTTTATGCGATGGACTATTGAATTATGGGTCTCTCAGGCGGAAGGCACGGGTTGTGCATATCAAAAAGAAGGCTTTGGAGGCCTTTAAATTCACACGATAGTATCGCAGAAAACCTTTCCCGCCCAGTCTCCATCTCCACTGCTGCAAAGCATCAACTGTAAAGTTAACATGTCAGGGGACGGCAGGCCATTGATAGATTATCACACGGGGGCTGTATCTGAAGATTTCTGTCGTAACTCCAAACTCCGCCTTTTTTTCGTAACCGGAAATCCTGGTCAGGATGTCGCCGGGAATTGACTGATCATATTCCGGGATGATGACAACAACGGGGCCGCCCCCTTGGCATGCGTCGGCTGCTGTATAGAAGTCAGGATTCTTATAAGTCCATGAAAATCTCAGCGGTGATGTAAGAATCTTTTCCGGCAGTTCGGGCTCTCTATAGCGGTAGCAGATTTTGCTTTCTGTAAACAGATCCAGTATGGGGACTGTTACGGCTGGATTTATAGTGAATGTAGGAGATGGCGCTGTTATCACCTCGACGGGTCCGGCCTTAAGTGCATTCAGGTGTTGTCCCGCCTTCATAAGATTGGCCTGTGACATATTACCCAGAAATGGCAGATATATGAAGAGGGCAACAGCTGCGGATGTGGTGAAGGCTGAGACGGCCGTAAAGAGGCGGGATGTCTTGTCCGGAATTTCACGGAGACCGTATCCGGCCATCACTGCTATCATCGGAAAGACCGGGAGCATGTACCTGATACGCCAGCCTCCAAGATATAGCATGAGAATCACGAGCCAGCATATACCGGCATACACGAAATCTTTTCTGCGTACCGCTATATACAGCGACCAGATGGCCAGTCCGCTTACGAAGGGATGAATCTGGAACAGGAATGTTGATAGATAGTTTTCTCCCCATCCTTTGAGGGCGGGCTTCTGGTAACTTAAGAGAAGACCGATTTGTGACTTTATGACATCCAGATAGTTGAAGGCCACAGGCGATATGATGACAAGTGCGGCAGCCCCGGTGATTAGCGCCCGAAGCAGGATGCGAGACCCCTCTTTGCCTCCCTCTATTGTCCTGTTGATCACTAATGCCGCTGTTATCACCATGAAGACCGACATCATCACCCATGTAGAGTATTTGACAAAAAGTAACGACGCAATAGCCATCGAGGCTGCCGGTATCCATATGCCTCCACGCATGATCGCCCGGATGAAGATCAGGATGGAGAGAGTCAGTAAGAACATGGTCCCCATGTCTACGAGCATCAGCGGGACCTGTGTATATACGTAGGGCATGGAGAGCATGAACAGACCGCTGTACAGAGCTGTTTCATCGTCGCCGACGGTGCGTCCTATATGAAATACAGAGAGGGCCGTAAGCGCGAACATGATAGTGTTGAGGACCTGAACGAAGACCCTGCTCTCGCCGGCGTAGCGGAATATGAGGCCGTAGATGAAGGGAATGAGCGGCAGATCGGTCCAGGCATTTATTTTATCTCCCCACTGCTGAATAAAGTAGGATGCTCCGTATAACTCAAGGTGCTTTGCCTGAATAAAGTACCTCGATGCATCAACGATGAGCTCTGGTTCTGAGTACATAATAATGGAAGGAGCTATAGCCGCCACCGTGAGAAAGATAACGGGTTTTGCAACTGCGCCCCTCCACCGGACGAACAGCAGGGCGAGGGCGGCCGCGGCACAGACCACGGCGAGTGACGTGAGAGGATCGATGATCGAGAAGGCCCAATCCCAGCTTGTGAGCCTGTTGTTGTCTATATCTCTGTAAAGGTACAGTAGCGGCGGGATGGCGATACTGAATAGCAATACAACAGGCAGGAGACCGTTTTTACGGGATGAAGGATCAGTATTCATCAGTAAAAAAAGGCGGTACGATTATTCGGACCGCCTTCTGTCTTTTCCTGAACATTCAGGACAATGGCTTAAAGAACGATAACTCTGTCGCAGTTATGGTTCATATTGGCGTTGTCGAACTGGCTGCCTGCGTTAATATCTCCCGGAACATCGTCCGTTGACACGTTATCTTCCTTTGCACTATGGTCGCAGAAGCTCATATTAATGCCCTCGACAGAGCAGAGCGCCCTGAAAGCTGGCTCACTGAGCAGGCGTGTCCCCGCATCCATATTGAATATGGTTACCTCATGACCTCTTGCCACGGCTGCCCGGGCGATACCGGCAACGGCCTCGAGGTGTTTGTCCGTGTTGACTAGTATTCCTATCTTCATGATTTCACCATCCTACCATGATATCACTTTATCGCACGACACTATGGCGTCAACGATGGCTTCATAGTCACTGTTTTCGTTGATCTCCAAGATCGATACGTCATGAGTCTTCCTGTGTTCCTCGATGAAAGTTCTGCATGTATCATCGGGTTCTTTTGTCATTAGATAAAGTATCTTCATGGTTAGTGGCCCTTCATTTCAATAAGGCAATATATGGTCGTACTCAAGCAGCTTTGCAGCCAGGTCTTCCGTAGATATGAACTCCATGCCCTCATTCTCCTTGCAGTTGGTAAAGAGTTTAACATCGAGGTCTCCCATCATTTCGATGTTCATGTCGTTCTTTTCGTTCTTCTCTACTTTTCTGTCAAGTACGAAGACATTGACCTCATCATTGGCAAGGGTAAGGCCGAGGCCCATTCTGAGGGCCTCTTCCTGTCTGTCTCTTACGAGTACCGCTATTTTCTTTGCCATATGATTATCCCGCGCGGTTTATTATTTTTCAACCGGATATTTTGCAGGGTCGAGCCGGTCTCCCCATTCCTGCCAGGACCCTACATAGTTCTTTACATTCGGATAGCCGAGGAGGTACTTCAACACAAAGTGCGAGTTTGCAGCCCTCAGTCCGCCGACACAGTACGTGATGATTTCCTTGCCGCTGGTGATCCCCTTTGCCTCGTAAGCTGCCTTGAGATCGCCTATAGCTTTGAATGTCCCGTCGGCGTTCAGGTTGGTGGATGCAAAGTCCATATTTATTGCGCCGGGGATATGCCCAACCCTCTTGGTATTTGTTGGGTTTGCCTTGCCTGTATATTCGTCGGCGCTTCTTACATCCACAATTACCGTTTTCGAGCTGCCGATACTTGCGAGTACATGATCTGCTGTGGTAAATATCGAGGAATCGGGAGTTGAGCTGTACTTAGCCGCCGTCACAGAGGTTGGTTTGTCTGTGACAGGGCGACCTTCTTTCTGCCATTTTGAAAATCCTCCGTTCAGAAAGCTGACCTTCTTGTGACCGTGGTACTTCATTAACCAGAACGCTCCGCTTACGAACGGATTAGTGGCATTTACACCGGAAATTATTACGTATGTATCATTACTTATTCCAAGATTGCCCATGAGTGTTTCAAAAGCGGCTTTGTCCGGAGCGGCACTGCCGTTGCCTATTGCTCCCATGAGGTCGCCAATTCCGAGAAATACAGAACCGGGAATATGAGCGCTGTCGAAGTTCTTCTGGGACTCGGGTATCATCTCTGCAACATGTACGACCTTGATATTCTTGTTGTCAAGATTCTTTGCCAGCCAGTCGGTTTCAACAAGCGGCAGATAATCACCATTGGCTTGCACGCCAACGGCGGTAAATGTCAGGGCTGCGAAGACAAGAAGTGCCACTGCTGCAGAAAGAAATTTTTTGTGGTAACGGGTTTCTCTGAAGATTACGAGTTTCATTTAATCCTCCTTTTTCTATACGAAGTGATATTTGGTGAATCGACGATTGTCCTGATTCAAGCAGCTACAGAATATTAAATACTACCGGCTGATTAATGTCAACCGACCGTTGTGTATCGATACATTTATTCCACAATCCGGAAAAATTCCAGTATAATGATGTTGATGCGGGTTAAGGCTAAGGGCTTATGGATCTGAAGGGATTTGTAGCGCGGCTCCAGGACTTTTATCTGCTGTCCGTGATGGCACCGTTAGGCATTCTGCGGAGACCTCTTTACTTTCGTGAAATCATTGAACAGATGGATTATATGGGGACCGGTTCTTTCCTCATCGTTTTTCTTGTATCCCTGTTTATCGGCATGGCGTTGTCGCTCCAGATTTCGGCTGAACTTGCCGCACTCGGTCTGAAGATGTATACGGGCAAAATAGTCGGGATTTCGATGATTCGGGAGATCGGGCCTGTAGCTATAGCACTGAGCTTTGCCGGCAGGGTAGGCTCCGGCATGGCATCTGAACTTGGCTCGATGACTCTCGGGCATCAGGTGGATATATTGAGAGTACACGGAGTGAATCCGATCAAGAAACTTGTAACGCCGAGAGTAATCGCGGCCGTACTTATGCTGCCGGCACTGACTGTAGTCGGCGATGCGGTGTCATTATTCGGCGGCTACTACATTGCAACATTCGTCAGCCATCAGAGCGGACCTTTCTACTGGAGCCAGATCAGAGAGATAATGGATTTCGGAAATATTATAGCGGGAATCGTCAAACCGTTTATGTTCGGATACATCATTGCATGCATAAGCTGTTACATGGGCTTGTCAACGAGAGGAGGGGCAAGGGGACTCCGGAGGGCCACGACGTCGGCGGTTGTGTTGTCGACGATAACGATCATTATCGCTGATTTTATGATCACGAGGTTCCTCCTTTTCGTCACGGGGAGCAATATATGATTGAGTTCAGGGACGTCACGCTCACTTATGGCAGCCGGACAGTACTGGACAGGTTGAGCTTCAGCGCGGAATTTCATGAGCGAATCGCGGTGCTGGGAGGCAGCGGAGGAGGCAAGACCACGATTTTACGGCTGCTGCTGGGGCTGGTACGTCCTGATTCAGGCAGCATATTTATCGAGGGCACCGATATCACGGCCCTTACGGAATCCGAGTTGAGGCCGTTCCGGATGAAATTCAGCATTGTGTTTCAGGAGGGCGCCCTCTTTGATTCTCTGAGCGTAAAAGAGAATGTCGCATTTTGCCTGAGGGAGTACACGAAACTTGGTGAAGAAGAGATTGAGTCCCGTGTCAGGGAGATATTGAGGCTGCTTCAGATAGAACATGCTATCAATATGATGCCGGAGGAGCTGAGCGGCGGGATGCAGAGAAGGGTGGCGATAGCGAGGTCGCTTGCGGAATGTCAGCCGCGGATGATGCTTTACGATGAGGCCACTACCGGGCTTGATCCCCTCACCGCTGACAATATCTGCAGTCTCATCAGGGAATTATCCAGAGGGGAGCCGCCGGAGCGGACAGGATTCATTATCGTTACCCACAAGGTGACGGACGCGGTCAAGGTTGCGGAAAGATATATGTATGTCCGGGGAGGGAATATCGCCTTCGACGGGGACCTGACAGCACTGAAAAGAACTGATGATCCCGAGTTGAGGATGTTTATTAATGAACTCTTTGTGACCGATATAAGTATATGAACCGGGAGGGGAGATGTATGACTATATAAAACAGTTCAGATGGGCTAAGCTCAAGGTCGGGATAGTTATCTCCATTGCCCTGACCGTCATTTTCTTTGCGGTGATGTTTGCCGGCGATAT
Organism: uncultured Thermodesulfovibrio sp.; assembly: GCA_964653915.1. GTDB lineage: Bacteria > Nitrospirota > Thermodesulfovibrionia > UBA6902 > UBA6902 > CAZZGC01. The sequence continues at coordinate 3,789 of CAZZGC010000092.1, read as the reverse complement.
AGAGAAGGTGTTTGCCCCAAAGGTTTCGATATACGCAAAGTTTAATGATGTGAAGGGACTCAGGGAGGGTTCGCCGGTATGGTTTTCGGGCGTGGAGATCGGTTCGGTAAAAAAGATCGCGTTTACGATTCAGAGAACGATACTGGTTGAGATGACGATATCTGCAGATTCTCTCAGATATCTGAAGAAAAACTCCATGGCTGATATTCTTACCCTTGGACTGCTGGGCGACAAGTATATCGAGCTCACTCCGGGGACTTCCCTGGAGTCAGGCCTTCAGGCGGGCGATACCATATTGGGTACGTCACGTGTGGAGATACAGGATGTGGTCGAGACAGGACAGGAATCCATAGCGAGTCTGTCGGAATTTATCAATATGCTGGAGGAGGTGCTGTCAAAGATCGAGAGCGGTGAGGGCACGGTATCGAAATTTATTAAAGATCCATCGATTTATGACAACCTGAAGAACGCCTCAGCAGAAATTACCGATCTCATCAGAAAGATTAAAGGCGGCAAAGGCACAGTGAGCAGACTGCTGTATGAGGACGATCTCTACAGGGATGTAGCGGCTTCCGCGAAAGAGATGAAGGAGTTTACATCTGAACTGGCAGGCTCGAATGGCACGATCCGCGGTCTGATACATGATGACACTATGTACAGGAACTTTACGTCAGCGTCAGCCCGTCTCGACAGATTGCTTGAAAAGATAGAAAATGGTGAGGGTACTATTGGGGGGCTCATGAAGGATCGGGAACTGACAATTGAACTGAAGTCAACTTTACAGGAAATGCGCTCGCTGATAGAGGATATCAGAGAACATCCGGGCAGGTATTTTAAATTCAGTATATTCTGAGAGGCAGAAAGGTGTAATGGGGAGGGGTATGGCGTAAGAGGTCATCTGGAAAGAAGGTCTTCTTTTACGCCGTGGCTCCGCAGGAACTCCACCACTTCCTCCGGCTTGAAATACATCCTGAGCTTCAGCGTTTCGCGGGGAGTCCCTTTAAGTATATTTTCATCAAGCCCGTCTATCAGGGAAATTATCTCCTCGATCTCTTCATCGGAAAAGTCAGGCTTACTGTATGATGAGGCCAGGCCCAGTTCCGTTCTGATCTGCTCGACGGCCCGCCGGTAGATTTTCCCGGGGGCTGATGAGATCATCCCCGGAATGTCGAGAAGGTATACCGAGATATCCCTTACGTCGGGCAGGTTTCCGAGATACCCTAAAGTGATACCGAGTCTCTCCCGGCAGAGAGCTATCAGGTTCTGAACAAGCAGGTGCCTGTGGCCTTCCGGCACCCTGTTGACCACGAGGCCGGGCCGGAAAGATCTGTTTATCTCATCCAGCACCGGCAGCATGTCGGGCGCCCTGCTCCTGATCTGATCAAGCATCCACGGAATAGAAAGCTTCTGTTCATCTCCGGTGCTTCTGGTGACGGCTTCAATGACCGGACCGATTTCGGGATGCCTCCTGAATACGTTCTGTATCTTTCTGAACAGGGCCCCTTTTATGAAACTGTAGGCGTTCATTACAGCCCCTGGTTCGGGTGAGGTCATGACTACGCCCAAATCTGAGATACCGAAAAAGTCAAGCGTATTGAAATGAACGCCTGCTCCGAGGTCTAGGATTACGACATCAGCGGGAAGAGATTTGATATGCCTCATGATTTTCAGCTTCATCCAGTGGGCTGGGTTGGCCATTCCCGGAACGAACTCGGCCCCGCTTATGAGCAGGAGGTTGTCGTGACCGGTTTCAATGAGAACTTTTTTAAGAGATGAGGTTTTTTTCAGGATGAAGTCGGCGATGGTAGGGGTCTTGCTTACGATTCCGATATAGGTATGAAGGTTGGAAGCGCCTAAATCAAGATCAACGAGTACAGTTTTTTTACCTGAGTCGGCGAGTACCTTCGCAAGTGCGACTGAAAAGATGCTCTTTCCGACGCCGCCCTTGCCGCCACCAACGGCACAGATTGTTTTGGAGGTACTGTCGGGAGCCATTAATGCAAAATTATAACATAGTGCGATCTGTTCCTATATATTGCACTCATAAAAAAATTAGATGTCAACAAGCAAAACGCAAAATAACAGATCGAATTTGATGATTAATCGCAGGTTCTCTGATATAATGAACAAGATATTAAAGGAACTCAGCAAACCGGAGGTGCTATGAAGGCGGTAACTTTTTTTCTGGCTGTATTGATGGTTTTTGTGCTTGCCCTGACGGCGAATGCGGAGGTAAGACACAGGACCTTTACAAAAGAGGAGATAGCCAAGATGGAAAAGACAAGGGCGCTGATTCAGACCAGGTTTGGTAACATAGAGCTTCGTTTCTTTCCCGATGTAGCTCCGAATCATGTTGACAACTTCATCCGGCTTGCCAAGGAAGGCTTTTATGACGGTACCATTTTTCACAGGGTTATTCCTGGTTTCATGATCCAGGGGGGCGATCCTAATTCAAAATCTCCGGACAGATCGAAGCACGGGACCGGCAATCCTGGTTATACCCTAAAGGCCGAATTCAATGACCGTCCGCACAAGCGAGGCACTCTTTCGATGGCAAGATCCGGAGACCCCGATAGCGCCGGATCACAATTTTTCATCTGTGTAGATGATGCACCATGGCTGGACAGGCAGTATACGGTATTCGGTGAGGTTGTTTCGGGAATGGATGTTGTTGACAAGATCGTCAAACAGCCGCGTGACAGCAGGGATAACCCGGATGAACGGGTGGAGATGAAGGTTGTGATAATTGAGCCATAAAAAAGTTGCGCTCACCAGCACTGCGGAACCAAAAGCAGTTTCCTAAGATGGGGCTTCGGCGGATGCTTCAGGCTTACTCATGTTGCAGAGTCATGCTCACCGCATCCATCACCAGCGTCCCTGACTGATTGACTTGATCCTTTGGTTCGGAACAGTCTGGAGACCGCAACTTATATTTAATTTACCTTATATCGGGCAATGTGTCAAGAAAAATTTAAAATTATTGTAAAATTATAAACAATATTTACAGTTATGGTAGCAATAGTTAAACGATGGTTGAAGGTAGAAAATGACTGTATTACGTCTGGTTCCCGCGATTCTTAGCCTTCTGCTGCTGGCTGCCCATTACTACAGGGCCGGTCTCCTTCCTGTTGCGGTCGTTATAATCGTCTCTATGCTGTCTCTTTTTGTCAGGAGGGAGTGGTCGCTGAAGATCGCAAGGCTTCTGCTGTTTGCCGGGGGGTTCGAATGGATAAGGATAACCTTTTTACTGACATCAGCAAGGCAGGCAGCCGGTGCCCCCTGGATGAGGCTGGCGATCATTCTTGGATCTGTGGCTGTTATTTGCTACGCGGCTCTGGCTCTCCTGTATTCGCAGTCAGTTAAGAAGATGTACGGCGTTGAGGGAGCCGGATCAGTATGATTTAACCTGTTTATCCGGGGCGCCCATCCACTTACCACTTACTTCTGTCTTGAAATTTTGATCCATATTATTATGACAATTAACAGGAGAATTGCGAATGGTGAGATGAAGAGAAAGATGTTTGCGGACTCGCCTGAAGCCCGTATTACGGGGATGGCCGCCGCCACAGAGATGATGAACCATATTGCGGTAGATGCGATGGGCTGAAACAGGATGTTGTGCCTCTTGCCCGGTCTGGACTCGATGTTGCCGAGCCTTGATCCGGTTCGCAGTCTTTCGATCTCCTGAAGGAGTTTTTCTCTTCGTGACATTCCCAATGCGCGCAGGCTGGTTGTCAGGGCCGTAATGCCCGCGATGATCGAGCCGGCAAGCAGTATCTTTTCTCTCAG
>CAZZGC010000091.1:2518-9804 GCA_964653915.1 uncultured Thermodesulfovibrio sp. | reverse complement strand
GAATGTCGCATTGATGATCAATTTATAAATGGTCTGCTCGGAAGGCTTGATCACAGAGAAACATCGATATGTGTAAGGGGAGAAAGGGCGTTTCTGAAAAAACTAGAAGGCGGTTGTCAGGTCCCGATAGCCGCTTATGCCCAGATTGAAGACGGCGTTATCAGAATCTCGGGACTTGTTGGAAGCCTCAGAGGCGAAACATTGATCAGGGATGCTATCGACGGCTCCCCTGAAGAGGCCGAAGCACTGGGCACCCGGCTTGCGGAAACGCTCCTTTCGATGGGCGCCGGGAAAATTCTTGCAGAGGTTTACGGCAAATGAAAGCATGCTCACTTGCCCTTTCGATCAGTTAGAGGTTATATTATCTCATGCTAAAGATAATGCGCAGCAACAAGTTCTTCTCGGTTTTCCTGCTGGCGGCCATTACCATCATGATAACTGTTGCGTTCGTATTCTGGGGCATCGGCCCTAAGGACAACCCCTCTGTTCAGTATGTGGCAAGTGTAAACGACGACCATATCCTGCTTGATGAGTACTACCGCACTTATGACCGGGAGTTCAAGCAGTTGAAAGAAAAGTACTCTGATGATGAGATCAAGCAGATGAACCTCCCTCAGCTCGTTGTTCAGAAACTCGTGGACCGCCGTGTTCTGCTCTTGGCCGCGGAGATGGCCGGCCTCAAGGTGACCGAGGAAGAGCTTCAGGCCGAGATAATGAACACCCCGTACTTTCAGCGGAACGGAGTATTTGATGTGAATGTCTATCAGAGGGCTTTGAGGCTTAACCGTTTAACTCCTCAAGCTTATGAAGGCAGCCTTAGAAACGATCTGCTGATTGCCAAGATGAGCAGGCTGGTCCATGAGACCGCAGAACTTGCCCCGGAAGAGGCCGGGATTCTCGATTCAATCGAAGGTGGCAATAAGGAGCAGCTTAAACAGGTATTCCTCGCCCAGAAAGGGGCTCAGAATCTTCAGGCCTATATAGACGGTATCAAGCAAAAACTCGACATCAAGATAAATCAGGAATATCTTCTTTAATCTTCCGCCGCCTCTCTACGGATCGTAACCGCCCGCATTGGGATGGTCGCCACTACATCCGCTGTATGAGGAATAGCAGTTACCCTTGTTATAGTTTGTCGGGCTGCTTGCTTTCTTGAATCCCCTGAGGATCGCCGTATTTGTATTTATGATATAAGGGGTGACATCTGGCGATGTACTGTTGTATCCATAGGCAATGAGTCTCGACCTCTTTCCCCCATGCGGCACGACAAGGTGACAGGAGACGCACGGTACCCCTTTGCCGCTTTGACCGTTGATTGTAAGGTTCTTATTATTATGATCTCCTCTGCTGTGAACATTATTCTGCCACGAGCCGCCGGAATAAACAGGATGACAGTTCTTGCAGAACAGGTTGGAGTCAGCGGCATCCGTTGTATTTAGACGCCACATGGTCACCCCATCCGTATTGTAAGGCCAGTACTGTCCCGTCCCCTTGAGCATGAATTTTCTCGCTGATCCATGCGGGCCGACGGCTCCGGTGCTTTCGTTGTCCGCCCCGTGACAGTCCGAGCAGTACATGGTCTGCGTGCCGACGGAGGTCCAGGGGGAAGACATCTGCGATGACGTCAGCGCCTTCGGTGTACCCGATCCCGTCTGATTGTTCAACGAGACGACAACCGGATGGGCCGATTTGTTGTTCGGGTTGAATTCCCATGCCTGGTCTGTTATCGAATCGCCGGATGGCCCGGTTATGGTAGAAACAGCATTGGTTAATGTGCCGAGGCCGTAGTAGGAGTGGCACTTGAAACATATCTGGTATTCATACTGAGCGCCGTCATTGTATGTGGGCGGCTTCCGAACCGTAAAAGATGTGGGCTGAGTCCAGATGGAGGGCCATGTAGGTTGAACTCCCCAGACATATTTGAGCACATCAGAGACGGCATTGCCTGTGCTGCCTGCGGTATGGGTTGTCCCGCTCGGGACGGTGTGCGGATTATGGCAGTCCACACATTCGGCATGACGGGCAGCCGATGAGGGTCCGAAACTCGTGCCTCCCTCCGAGACACCTGTTTCCGGCAGGGTGTGACGATCGTTGTAGGTGTGAGTTGGATGAGCGTATGTCTTGTCAAGTTGTGCCTGCACATCCTTGGTCGTTCCAGCCTGTGACCCGTCATGACATGCCTCGCATCCCCCCAACTCATAGGCCGGACTGTCGCCGGTTTTGGAATCTTTTGCAAAGAGCATCTGCTGGATTGGACTGCCAGTACCGTCGTTAGTACCATGCGGGTTATGGCAGTTATGGCAGTTGCCCGCATCCACGAGAGATGACGTAGGAGAAAAAGGTGGGCCGGGTGGTGACGGATCAGGGGACCATGACATATTCGCACTTGTGTAATGTATGGAGCTGTTGTACTTCGTGCTTCCCTGATAAATGCCGTACCTGCCGTATCCTAACGTCATGCCCGATAGAGAAAACAGATCATGGCAGGCATAGCAGAAACTGTTTGTGTTCGAGCCGAAATTGTCCGCAAAGAGTGCATAATTATACGCGGTTGGAAGACTGGCGGGAAGACTCTGATCACCAATGGCGGCATGCTGCTCATGACAGTGGCCGCATGAACCCGTAGGGTAGGTGTCCGTAGCATCAGGATAGGAAGAGCCTGTTACAACGGAGCGGTCAACCCCGCTCGTGCTGTTGCCATGTGCTGTGGATGTGTAAACTCCCGCCATAGGAACTGAATAGTAGACGATTATCAGAGCGGCTGCTGTCACCAGGGCAAATAGTTTCAGACGATATGCCTTCATAGCCTTTTTCATTTTCATCAGTTTTTGTCTGTATGACAATTACCGCATCCGGAGATGGCGGTTGAAAGTGTTGAGCTCGTGTAGTCCCATCTGAGTATTTTATAATAATCTGTCGCGTGTGCCGCATGACATGACAGGCACATGACCACATCCGTCCCCGCCGTAACTGTACTGCCTATAGACGTGGGAACAGTTGTCCTCGCTACGGGAGTGGTGACATCGTAAGTCGTGTATGAGGTGTATTCACCGCTGCCCGGCAGAACTACATCGGTTGGATGCCTGATGAACGGTGAGACCGTGTCGTCACCTACCCCGTTATAGGAAGAATCATTCAGCAGATGAAAATATCCATGGCATGTGGCGCAAAAACCGCTTATTGTCTGGTTATATGGCCGGGCATAGTTGGTACCAGATTCATGACAAGTCTGACAGCTTGTGGAATCAAAGTCCTCAGGAGTAGTGTCCCCGAAATATTCATTATGATTAGATGCGTTGGTGTTCTGCCATTTGGTTGATGAGCTAACCTGTCCGTTGTTTTCAAGTCCTTTTGTCCAGTAAAGAAACCTGTAGCTGTTTGCAACGCTGCTTGCCGTGTCAAGCCTGGGGCCGGCGTTTGCGTGATGAGCACCATTAAGCTTTACCAGCCCGCTTCCGGCTCCACCTCGAAGACCGTGACATCCCCTTGAGCCGGCGCAAGTGAATGTAGTTGATATCCCGGATATATCATGCCTCCTGCCGGGCGGTTGCGTATATGTGTCGTCACTGTTTCCGAAATCAGCGATATTGTGCCCCTTACGGTCGGATGCGCCGCTGCCTTTGTTGCCAAGGAGGTATGCGAAGTTTCCACCGGCAAGGTCACCTGTAGAGTCGGTATGATATACCTGAGGGACGTCAGACCCTCCAATGGACTCTATCTTGTTGGAAGTCCCCATGGCGTGACATCCCAGGCATGTGCCGCGAAGCAGGAATTCCTTTGCGCCGGTTGTTTCGGATCCGTATGTGTAAGAAACCATAACGGCGCCACCCTGACTGTTGTGCATGGTATGACAGTTGCTGCATTGCCCGGTCATGGCAGCGCTGGAGGTATAGACAAATAGCAGGTTCAGCACAACTGAAGTGGCGATGAATGTCGAATAGAGCCGATTCATTGTATACGATAAATGCAATAGCCGTGCCAGCCTCTTCGGCATGTGTCTGATCATGCAGATAAGATTATCCATCATCGATTCTTAAAATGTCAAAAAGACAAATTCATTGCGTCTTCATTACATCGCTCTGTGACACTGCACACATAATGCCCTGTTTCTGTCATGAGTCAGCATGAAATCCGCTCTTGCAGAATGCATACTGTGGCAGGAAATGCATGTCACCGGCCTGTTATTACGTGGATCTATCACATTCTCGCCTTCAGGATGAGATGTAGAATGTTCTTCCTTGTGACACTTGGCGCAGAGAATAACGGGATCAGCAGAGAAGTAGAACGGCCTGTCAGAGTGCGCGGGGATATGACAGGAAAAGCATCCCCGCTCCCTGACCGGAGCGCATTCCGCAATCCCTATAGCTCGCTCCATGGTGAGGGTTCGCTGTTCAGTATCTTCATGGCACCGCAGACAGTCTTCCGCCCCTGTTTCTGTGAGATTATCCGCCCGTGATGCATGATAGCTGTGACATTTCACGCACGAGTTTGCGGTGCCTCCAGTATGCGGATCATCCGGCCTGATGATGGCCTTCTGATCGGCATGACATTCAAGGCACAGCCCTTCATCATTCCGCTTCAATGATGCAGGCACTCCTTGGGAGAACGACTCATGGCATGTATCACATCTCTTTTCAAGAAAATCTCTGTGTCCGAATGGACCGAGTACGCCTTCCACTGAGCTCCCATGCCCTGAATGGCACTGCGTGCAGTCCTTCTCCCTGACCAGCGGGTTGATGGGGATGCCATCTATTTTGCAACGGGGTTCATGGCATTTTGAACAGAGTACCACCGGCCGGTCTTTGAGCAGCGGCGCTTCAGTTGACGTGTGCGATTGATGACAAGCCAGACACTTTTTCTGACTGAAGGCCTTGCATGTATAAGGCATGTTTAAACTATCCGTTACCTCCTCATGGCATTTCAGGCAGAGTATTGCATCATCGCTTTCTGCCAGAGCCTCAAACCGGCTCCCATGGGGATTGTGACAGTCCGTACATTTACCGTCTGTCACTGCTCTGTGAGGTTTTTCCTCTCTTATCGCTCTGCTTAGTTTCGTATGGCACTGGAGACAAATTTTATTGGTGTCATCAACGAGCAGGCCCGTCACACGGCTCACATGAGAATTATGACATTTAGTACATCTGCCAGCTTTGAACAGCGGATGTTTGTAAGGAGCTGTCTGCAACATTTTTATATCTTTATGACACCTGGCACAAACCTTTTGAAGATTCTTTTTTATCCTGGCCCCTGCCGAAGCCTCCTCAGGTACGGTCAGCGTCATCGCGAGTGCCGCAACCACAAGTAATAGCGCAAATATTATGGCATTACTCCTGAATGCGGCCGCGTGACTATTCATGGCACTCCTCACAGTTCCCATGACCGAAAGGCTCATGGGTGAATGCCTTCAGCATGCCGGGTCTGTCAGTAACATGCGATTCATGACACGACGTGCATCGGTCTATTGAACCGATAGGCTGACGGTGGGCGGAAAGCAGTTTTTCTGTGTCGTCCCTATGGCAGTTGGTGCACAATGCCGGCTCCTTCGCTACGAGCAGAAACTTTCTCTTGCCGTAATGCGGCCTGTGGCAGCTCAGACAGTCACCACCCTCCATCCTGATGTGACCGTTCCTCCTATCGGACTTGACCACGTTCTGATGGCAAAAAAGGCAGAGTTTCACAGGCTTGTCCGCAAGATCAAAATCGAGCGCTGATCCGTGGGGATTATGGCACATGGTACACTCCCCATCCTCGGCAGGCAGGTGCCGTTCGGGATTTGAGGCTATATCGGACTTCATCTTCTCATGACATAGAAAACAGAGTTTGTTTACAGGAGCCACGGCAGTAGCCTCAAATTCGCTTGCATGCGGCCTGTGGCATACATTGCACCTGCGCTCCCTGAATGGTTCATGAGTATCTTCATGCGGTACATCAGGAATCATTCCGGAATGACAGGACTGACACAGGTCTTCATAAGGTTTTTTCAGGAGCCCTTCATTGGCCGATGAGTGAGCCAAGTGACAAGTGGCGCATTGCCTGTCTGACACCGGCTTATGAACCGAGATACCAAAAAAGGCATCCCTGTCGTGACATCCGAAACAGAGGTCCGCGGGCGACGCCTTGCCGATCACGGGGAAATCCGATCCATGAGGATCGTGACAGACAGTACATTTCTTCTCATCAAATGGCCTGTGAATCGTGTTAGCCGCAAATTCCTTCTCGACAGCTTCATGGCATCCGAGGCAGAGGCGGTCTTCAGGGATGCTCAGGATAAAATTATTGTTCGATGCATGAGGGTTATGACATGCCGTGCATCCCGTCTCTGTCAGAGGTTTATGCGGCGTACTTACATCAAGCCGTGGTTTTTCCCTGTGACATCTGGTACATAGATCCGTACCTTCGGCTATGGTGAGTTTCTTGAAGTCGGATGCATGAGGGTCATGACACTCCAGGCACCTTCCATCACGTGTCATCGGATGCTGATATGAGCCGGTAAAGCCCGGCTTTTCTGCATCATGGCAGGTATAACAGAGGTCTTCCGGTGCCGCCCGGAGTCCGAAAGGATTCGCTCCGTCCGGTTTATTGTGACAGGATGAACATGTTGCCAGCCGGGCAGGCTTATGATTATATTCTCTCATCAGACCGGGTGCAGACGATGTGTGTGGGTTGTGACAACCTGTACACCGGCTCTTGCCCACCGGATAGTTCTGGTGCGCTGCAGAGAATGCCCCATCTCCATAATCATGACATTCGCCACAGAGACGGGCCTCCGGGCTCTTCAGGATATACTGCTGATCCGACGCGTGCGAGTCATGGCATCGCAGACATCCCTGGTCGAGCGCAGCATGACGGTTCTGCCGGCTAAATTCTCCTTCTTTGTGGCATGTAAGGCAGATGGCGTTTCCGGTAGTCTTGACAAGCGCATCGCTGTCAGAGGCATGGGGGTCGTGACATGGCACACAGCGACCCTGCCTAATTACAGTATGGCTGAAGCCAGCTTGATCTATCTTGCGTGCAAACTCTTCGTGACACCTGAAGCAGAGGGCACTTTCCGTATTCTCACGGAACGTCTTCATCGCAATCTTTCCGTGACGAATATGACAGGACTCGCAGTCCCTGTCTTTCATGGGAGCATGAACGATTTTTCTGCTGAAATCCGCAAGCCTCTCTTTGTGGCACTCAAGACATGGCCTGGGTACAAACCGTCGCTTCACTCTTTTAGGCCCGGGAGTGCAGGAATTTATAAGAACGGCTGCAACAAGAAAAGACAGGAGGCAAAGCAGAAACGT
>CAZZGC010000091.1:0-2418 GCA_964653915.1 uncultured Thermodesulfovibrio sp. | reverse complement strand
AGGAATTTATAAGAACGGCTGCAACAAGAAAAGACAGGAGGCAAAGCAGAAACGTACGCTTATTCACCTGCGGTTCTTCCTCCTGGCTTTTTTGATGTTCCGAAAGCCTCCTCAAATGGTCTGATATTTTCTTCGTACATAACAATCACGGCGTCTTCTTTCAGCTTGTCCGCATATGATCTGAAAATTTCATTATATTTTTGACGATAAAGGCGCTTCATAATACGTTCCCGAACCCGGCTGAAGCTCTGTGGTTCACTCTCTCGCCTTTCCATAATTCTGACTATTATATAACGGCGGTCGCTTCCAAAAACTGGACTGAGATCACCAGGCTTCATAGTGTCGATAATTTTTCTGAGTTCGCTATCGAGCTGCTCCTTTACGAACCAGCCGGCAACCCCTCCGTGTGCCGCATACACATCCTTTGAAAACTGTTTAGCCATCCAGCCGAAGTCAGCGCCCTCGACAAGGCTTGCCCGGACATCCCGGGCAGTCTCCGCAGAATATACAGTTATCTGTTGAATCTTGTATCTTGCAGGAGCGGGAAAATCCTGCTTATGGGCCGCGTAATACTCCTTCAGGTCCTCTTTTGATATTCTGATCTCGGGTCTTATATAGGCACGTACGAACTCCCTGAGGACAAGCTTGTCCCTGTATCTGTTTACCGCGGCCGCAAGATCAGGCCGGAGATAATATTGTCTGCCAAGTGCTTCAATATCCACGACCTTGCGGTCTATCCAGCCTTTAACGATATCGACAGGGGTCTTATTCATCATGCGTTCGGGCATCATTTTTACAAGTTCAGCCATCGTAAGCTCATAAGCACCTGCACGTGCCACAATACGGAAATCCATCGATAGATCTTTCCGGTCCGACGGCGTCATCTTGTCCGGGATGCTGCTTATAACCTCCATCTCTGTCTTGGGGCTATACTTTCTCCGCAGGGATTCAAGGTATTCTGCAGCAAGCCGCTCGCGTTCCTCTTTGCCGGAGGCCTTGTCAAGCACCTCTTCACGGTAAAGACGTGTGACCGATTCACGCAGAATAAAGGCTTTTACTTTAGATTCTATCTCTGGATTCTTATCGAGTCCGCTTCGCCTTGCCTCCTGTACAATGAGTTTTTCATTTATAAGCCTGTTTATAAACCGGCGGATATTGACTGGTTCCGTGGAAGTAAGCTTCTCCCGTCTATGCGCTATCTGAAGGGCATATTCAAGATCTGCCCTTACTATCGGTTCTCCATCGACTGTGGCTATAAGGTCGCTCTGCCTCTGCATGGACGCACAGCCGGACAGCACCGTTGTCAGGAGTAAAATAAATAGCAGTCCGGACATCGCACCGATATGCGGCTGAGTCGAGACAGATTGGCCTGGATTCCGGTCTGTCATCGGTAACTTTAGGATCAGTCTTTCCTGCTGATCTCAAGGTAATAGGAGTCTGCAATCCTGGTCGTTACTATATTCTTCTCCATCCGCTTAATGAAATCCCGTACCACTGCATCGGCAACCATGTCAGTCGTGCGCAGTCTGCCCCAGTCGAACATAATTATCCGGTCCTCACCGCTCAGATATGCGCTGTTGTACCATAGTATTCTGTTACGCCGGGTATCCAAAAGCCGCGCCGAGATCGATACCTTTGGCGGGGCAGGCGGTTTTGGCTTCCTATAGGCTTCTACCACGCCGACTATCAGGTAGTTAGTCCCGAAGGTGACTGAAAAGGCATTCAGATCTTTATAACTCAGTTCTCCCCGTTGACGTATCCTCAACTGTACGAGCATCCGCCTGACGTCGCCTGGGTCAACCGGCTCGTATCGGCCGCTCTTGAACAGATTGACCGTAAAAAGATGGGCCGCGATCTCCGCTGCGTAAGGCGCTCCCGATACATTCCTGAATGGTAGAACAGCTATTCGCGGAAGTGGCGCATGAGGGGACTCAAGCATCTTCTGGCTGAATGAGACAAAAAGCCTGTCCATGACCTCAGGAAAGAGACTCTCCAGAGAATCTATTTTACCAAGTCCCAGCAATGTAATATGGTCATCTCCGGTCACAGAGGCATAATCTGCCCAGAGTACCCTTCCTGTAGATGTATCGGTCATACGGGCGACTATACCGATCTCGGGCCTATTCTCAGTAATATAAGATACCACGGCGCCTGCAAGTACAGTGTTGAAAGAAAGCTTCCTGCCGGCCTTTCGCGTTATCCCGGTAGGGAGCCTGCTCATATCCCTCACCCCTTCTAAACAGAGAAACGTGCTAAGGTCATCGGCATTGACAACCTCATATCCCAGAGAGCGTATCTTGCGAGACAAAACAGGACGGAGTATCTTGTCCGCATCTATCACGGTCGTCAGGTTTTCAAAAGGCAGGATAGCAATCCGCTTCTCAGATGGCAGAACGGGTTCAGCTGTCAAGCCCCTCC
>CAZZGC010000090.1:0-9827 GCA_964653915.1 uncultured Thermodesulfovibrio sp. | reverse complement strand
GCATAATCGTTTCGCTCCCAATTATAGACCGTACGCCGTCAATCAAAAACATTACATTTGAAATGTGAAGAAAATTCGAATGTTGTGCGCCCCAGGCGTAGTGCCTGATAGGTTACGGAATGATATTAAGGTGGCAAACTTCTCTTTGGACTGTATATGTGGCCCCTGCCGGCTGTCATCTGTCAACCCTGAACTGTGAACTAAGATGGAGCGGGCGACGGGATTCGAACCCGCGACCTTCAGCTTGGGAAGCTGACACTCTACCACTGAGTTACGCCCGCGTTCAGGGAATTATTGTATATCGCAATGGATGCTTAATTCAAGGAATGGAGGAGAAATGCAGAGTCAAGAGGCGGTTATCGAAGTTCAACTTCGATAACCGCTTGGATAATCAGGAGATGCCGTATTTTTTTAGCTTCAGATAGAGGGTCTTTCTGTCCACTCCAAGGATCTTGCTTGCCATGGTCTGATTACCGCCGGTCTGCTTAAGAATATTCAGTATATGTTCTTTCTCCACATCCTTCAGTCTTGCGGAGCCGGTGTGTACGGGTAGCGATTCAGGACACTTAACGGCAAGATCCCTCATCCTGATTGTATCGGAATCACAAAGAATTACAGCGCGTTCTATAACGTTTTCGAGTTCCCGTACATTTCCGGGCCAATCGTATCGTATGAGGAGCTTTGCAGCGTCATCATCCAGACCTTGGACCTGTTTCGAGATGATACGGCTGTATTTCTCCATGAAATACACGGCAAGAGGAATGATATCATCTCTTCTCTCCCGCAGAGGGGGAAGACTTACCGTAATCACATTCAGACGATAGAAAAGGTCTTCACGGAATCCCCCCTTTTTTATCGCAATGTTCAAGTCCTTGTTTGTAGCCGCAATTATACGGACATCGGCCTTCATCGTACGGTTGCCGCCAACACGCCTGAACTCACCGGAGTCCAGAAATCTCAGCAGCTTGGCCTGAATGCCGACCGGCATTTCCCCGATCTCGTCAAGGAACAATGTGCCGCTGTCCGCTGTCTCGACGAGGCCGTTCTTTACGGAGACCGCACTTGTGAAGGCGCCCTTTTCGTGCCCGAACAGTTCGCTCTCCATAAGTTCACCCGAAAGTGTTGAGCAGTTCAGGGCGATAAAGGCCCGTTTGCTGCGGTCACTCTTTTCCCAGATATAGCGCGCAATAATCTCCTTGCCGGTCCCGCTCTCTCCTGTAATCAGAACGGTCGATCCCGTAGGGGCGATCTTTTCGGCCAGGGCGATCATCTCACGGAAGCTGGCACTCTCTGTGATGATATGATCAGGCAGTTCGCGCCGTGTCAGCTCATGCTGGAGCATCCTGTTTTCGAGGCTGAGCTTTCTCTGTTCATGGGCGCGTTTGATAACGATTGCCAGCTCGTCCAGTTTGTATGGCTTTGTAAGGTAGTCGACCGCTCCGACCTTCATGGCCTCGACCGCTGTGTCCACCGTGGCCTTGCCGGTGAGGACTATGACGGCGGGAGAGGCAGGATCGTTGCGGAGCTTTCTCAGTACGGTCATGCCGTCCGTCCCCGGCATGTCGATATCAAGCAGAACAACGTCGAACGGCGAGGCCATGACCTTGTCGAGTGCGCTTTTTCCGTCTTCGGCTGTATCTGTCATGAACCCCTTCCTGCCAAGCTCGTTTTTCAGCAGTCGCCTGAAGGGTTCTTCGTCATCAACAATCAGTATGTTTATGCTCATTTTCCCTTTCTCCTGACAGGTATGGTAATGGTAAATGTCGTCCCCGCACCCGGTCCGCTTTCGACATCGATCGTCCCCTCGTGTTCGTGCACTATCCTGTGACAGATCGAAAGACCGAGTCCTGTACCGTCGCCGACTTCTTTTGTGCTGAAGAACGGATCGAATATCCGGTCGAGGTTTTCACTGCTGATGCCCGGACCGTTATCCGAGATTGTTATCTTTATCTGATCCGGAGCGTAAGCGCGATGCTCCAGCGACGTTCCTATTACTATCTCGCCTTCGGATTTCATAAAATAGAAGGCGTTCATGATGATATTCAGCAGTACCTGCCTCATCGCGCCGGCATCCGCCAGTGTCTCGGGGAGGTCGCTCTGCAGATCGAGAGTAATCTTGTGTTTTTGGCTCTTTGCCCCGTGCTTTACAAGAAGCATCACCTCTTTGATCAGGCCGTCGATGTCTATCATTCTGAATGTGCCACTGCCCGGTCGTGCGAAATCAAGAAGTGCCTTCAGGATATCCTTGCATCGGAATATCTCATTGTTTATCGTTTCAAGATATTCCGGGAAGTCCGCAAACGCCTGCATCTTTTGAAGAACTGGATCGGATGCCCTGTCAAGAAGCGCCTCGGAGTATCCTGCGATTATTCCCAGAGGGTTATTGATCTCGTGTGCAACGCCTGCTACGAGAATGCCAAGTGATGCCAGCTTGTCTGCCCGGATCAGCTTCTGCTCGAGCTTCTTCTGCTCTGTTACATCCCGCAGATAGTTGACGACACCGTAGATCCTGCCCTCGCTGTTCAGAAGAGGATAGGTCCAGAAGTAGTAAATGCTGCCGGCAGATCCCCTTATTTCCTTGAAGAGCTGTTTCTTGTGCTCGATCGATTCATACGACAGATTCACTCCCCCCGGAACGCGGAGCGCCCTGAAGAGTTCACGCGAGCTTCGCTGGATGAGCGCGATCTCCGCTTTGCCCGAATTCTTTACCACCGCTCTGTTGACCCGGAGGATACGTCTCTGAAGGTCTTCGATCCATACCATATCGGTTATTGCGTCGAAGGTCTTTTCCCATTCCTTCTTCTCCCGTGAAATCTCCTCAAAGAGGATCGCGTTTTCGAGCGCTATAGACAGGTGCTTCGTGACCGGCATAAGGATATCGAGGTCTTTTTCGGTATACTTGCCGGGATGGATGCTGTCGAGGTTCAGGGCGCCGAGTGGGCTGTCTTTGTACAGAGGCACGCTGATGGTGGCGCGTATACCTTCCCTGCGCAGTGCATCGTCAAGGGGGAACTTCATCCCCTTTTCGAGATCTCTGTTTATCCACGGCTTTCTGTTAACCGTAACCCAGCCGGCGCTTGTCCCTTCTATGGGTGCATGGACACCTTTGGTTAGTCTTGTCGGACGACGGGTGTCTATGGCGAATATCTCAAGCAGGTTGCTGTTTTCTTTCAGCAAAGTGATGCTTGCTCTGTCGAATTCCACGATCTGCCGGATCTCTGAGAACACAAGCCTGAAGATATGGCCTATGCTGAGGCTCGAGTTGACGACCCCGCTGATCTCGTTGATCAGCCTTATCTGTTTTATTTTTTCCCTGAGATCAGAAATGAGGCCGGCATTTTCGATCGCCACCCCGAGGAGGTTGCCGATGGTCGTCAGAAACTGTATATCAAGTGGGGAGAAGTAATTCCGCATCCTGTCGGCGGCACCAAGTACGCCAACGGTTCTGCCCCCCTTGCCGTCGATATTTTTTGATATGATCGGAACGGCGGCCACACTGTTGAAGCCTGAAAGCGATACATCCTCCGAGACTCTTGGGTCATCAAGTGTATTTTTGACAATCAGAGCCTTGCCGGAACTGAAGACCTTGTCAGCAAAACTTGAAAACTGTTCAGGTTCGGCCGGAGTTATCCGGGGATCGCCCCGGAAGCCGAAAGGTCGAAGCCGTCCCGTCTCATTGGCGAGGAATATCCAGGCCGAATCGAAATCCATCTCGGTAACGAGCGTATCAAGTGCACCGGTGGTGATTTCCGGCAGCCCCTGTGCACGGCTCATGGTCCTGGACAGGGCATTGTATGTATTTATTTCCTTTCGCCTGTGAGCTGCCCTGAGTTCAAGTTTTATCTGGTCGCTGCGGTCTTCTGCCGTGACTACAAATCCGTCGGCGAGCCTGATGAAGGTTATCTTCGCCGGGAAAGACTCCCTGTCTTTTCTCATACATGTACCGTCAAACGTTACGGATTTTTGTGGAGGCAGGTCGGCTGCAGATGCTACAGGGACTTTGATGATGTTCTGAAGCGGAATGCCGGAAACTTCGCTTTTTTTATATAGCAGACTCTTTTCAGCGGCTGAATTGATGCCTGTCAGTCCGAAATCGAATCCAAGATATAGCGCAGGGATCTGCAGGCTGTTGAGAACGTCCAACAATACCGATAAATCAAGAGATTCGCCCGTAATGCGGCCCATGTCCTCATTTTAGCATATTACTTACAGCTTACTACTGATTACGATCGGGGCAATTTTCCCCTGAAGGGGAATTTTTCCCCGGCAAAAGAGAAGCAAAATTCCCTGAATGGATTATAAATCAGTACATTACGGATGTTTCTATTCTGGCAGGATCGTTGCAAGTATAGTGTGTCCGGTTAATTCTGATCCCTGCTATGAACAATTAATCTTTTTTTGACAAAGGAGGTTGAGGTGACATCGAAAGAGATCATAATCAAGGCGTTTGAAGGCGGCAAGCCGGAGAGGGTGCCTGTTACACTGTTCGGAGGCGGAATGTGGAGCATAAAGGATTACGGCTCTTCATTTGAAGCGCTCTCACTGGATGCCGCGAAGATGACGGATATGCTTGTCAATATGTCGGGCAAGCTGCTCTGCGATATAGTTTATGCGGGCTCCGGTTACAACAATTTTCATGCATCTGCCTTCGGCGGCGGGATCAAGTTCCGTGAGATGGGAGCTCCTGACCTGGAGGAGCCATTCATATCGTCTGAAGATGATCTGAAGTATCTCGATCTGGCAAAACTCGATAAGAATGAGGTTATTTCTACTGTCAGGGCGGCACTGCGTGAAACAAAGGCAAAGATTGGTGACGAATATGTCGTTACCATGACCGCATGGGGGCCCTATACGCTTGGAGCCCGCATGGTAGGAGAGGAAAAGATGATGAAGGCGACCTTCAAGAAACCGGAATTTGTTCATGCGGTGACCGGGTTTGCCTGCGATCTGCTCATCCGTCTCTACGAACCGCTCGTGGAAGACGGCACACTTGAGGTTATCAGCCTTGCCGATCCAACGGCATCGGGGGATCTCATTTCGAAGAAACAGTTTGAGACGTTCGCATTACCTTACCTTAAAAAGTTTACTGACTGGGCCAAATCCAGAAATGCCTATACTCTGGTTCATATTTGCGGAAACACCACGGACAGGCTTGATCTCTTCGCTGAGATGGGCGCCAGTTGCATAAGCCTGGACCATAAGACCGACATAGGCAAGGCAAAAGAAATTCTTCATGGCAAGATCTGTTTTGCCGGTAATATCGATCCGGTCAATGTGATGCTCAACGGCAGTGTTGATGATGTGGAGAAGGCCTGCAGAGAAGTTATAGAAACGGCCGGGACGGATGGTGGATTTGTCCTGATGCCCGGCTGTGATATTCCTCCCACTGTGCCGTACGAGAATATCCGGAAGTTCATTCAGACGGCAAGGGAGTGGAGACTCTAAGGAAAGGAGGGGATGCAGAAGAAAACGCCAGGAGGGCCGCAATATGGGAATCCTCGAGGAAATCAGAAATTTTATAGCCCGGTTCTCCGAGACATCCGGGCAGAAGGAGGCAACCATGTCTGACGAAAAAAAGATGACACCCGAAGAAGTCAATGAGTACATGAATCAGAAGTGCGGCTTTGTGCCGAGGATGTTCAAGATTATAAATACAGTTACCCCCGATCCGGGCAGGACTTTCGCCGACTTCTATGCGAGCATATTTAGTGACGGTGCGCTTTCAAAAAAGGTCAAGGAGCTCATGTTCATGGCCGGTGGAGTGGCCTATTGTTCTCCGAGGTGCATCATTCATGTCATCCCGGCGATCAATGCGGGAGCTACAACGGGGGAGATCTTCGAGGCTGCGTCTGTAGGCATGATCCTGGCAGGCTTTGTTCCGGGCGGCCCCGGGATTCCGTATGCATTCGAGTATGCCCTGAAGTGCCTTGATATCGAGGCCAAGTTCAGAAAGGGAGAGGAGTGGGAATACCTGCCCCAGCCGAAGTTCGACCACGGCATCTATTAGAAATTCCGTTACGCAGGGCGTGCCTGCGGGCATGCCCTGCGAATAATTAATCAAGGAGAAGTTATGTTCGTTTTTCTCAAGGATCAGAAGGTGTTCGATTTGGGTGGTATCAAGGTGGGCGGACAGCCGGGGGTAAACCCTCCACTGTTGATAGCGTCCATGTTTCATAACAAGGACAGGATACTGCAGGACAGAAAGGGAAATTTTGACCGCAAGAAGGCAACAGATCTGATAAGGAAGCAGGAGGAGCTGTCAGCCTCAACCGGTATTCCGTCGATGGTTGCAATGGTGGCCAATACGGCGGAGGAGGCGCAGATTTACATAGATTTTTATCTTGAGACAACAGATATGCCCTTCGGCATTGATATGTGGGTAGCTGAAAAGAGAGCCCGGGCTACTGAATATATCTCGAAACTGGGTGTTCAGGATAAATTCCTGTACAACAGTATCACCCCGTGGGACAAGGACATAAAGGGGCAGGTGGCAAAGCTCAAGGACCTGGGGATAAAGAATGTAGTTATACAGGCTTTTGATGACAAGGACCAGACCCCTCAAGGGAGGTTGACTTCTCTGGAGCGTCTGCTTGAACAGGGGGCGGGAGACTTTGATACAGTGATAGTCGATACATCCGTAATGAATCTGCCGGCAACGTCCTTTTCCCTTGTGGCCAACCGGCTTATAAAGGAGAAAACGGGGCTGCCATGCGGGGGCGCCTATTCCAACGGTACGCACATGTGGAAGGCCTCGAAAGAGCACTGGGGCCTTGACGGCTTCAGGGCGATGGACGCGGTTGCTCAGGGCATGGCTTCAGCACTCTGGAGCGATTTCAACTTTTATGGCCCTATCGTGACGGCCCCGAGGATATTCCCGGCAGTGGCGACCGGACACATGCTGCTGTCCACGCTGGTTTTCGATGAAACCGGAGATATCCCGGACAATGAAGACCTGCCGTTGAGAAAGTATTTCCCGGAATTCATAGAAAAACTTGCAACTGGAGAGGCCCGCAGGTAATGAATGAAGAATATCGAAAGGAGTAAATAACAGATGACAGAACAGTTGGTGACACCGAAGGAGCGCGTTATGCAGCTCTTTTCAGAAGGAAAGACTGACAGGCCACCCTGCTTCAGCGGCATGGGCAATGTAACGGCCGAAGGGTTGAAGGAGTTCGGTTACCGGTTCGCCGCCGTGCACTCGGACGCAAAGATGATGGCCGATTCGGCCGCTTCTACGTTCAAACTTTATGGATTCGAGTGTGCCGTTGTGCCTTTCGACCTCTGTGTAGAGGCCGAGGCCCTTGGATGCGAAATTAACGTTTATGCACATGTAGAGGATATTCTCTATCCGACAATAAAGACAAAACTCATCAACAATGCCGATGAGATGGATATCAGTCTGCCTGCGGACATCCCTTCAAGAGGCAGGATTCCCATGATGAAAGAGGCTATAGGCTTACTAAAGCAGGACGTGGGCTCTGAAGTGGCCATAGGCGCCCATGTGCTTGGCCCTTTTACCCTTGCGGGTCAGGTAATGGAACTCAACAGCCTCCTTAAATCATCTTTCAAGAAACCGGACAAGGTAGGCGCACTTCTTGATCTGCTTGCAGATGCGATTGTGATAATCGCAAAAGAGTATACCGATGCCGGTGCAGACTATATAACGGTCAGGGAGATGGGGGCAACCTCGGACGTCCTGAGCCCGCGTGTATTTAAGAATCTCATTCTGCCCTATCTGAAGAAGATATTTTCTGCGCTTGACGGGAACACCGTACTCCATATCTGCGGCAAGACGAACGAGATTGCCGCATTCATGGTGGAATCCGGGGCACGTGCCATAAGTGTCGATCAGAAAAACGATGTTGCCGAGACCCGCAAGAAGATCGGCCCGGATGCACTGCTGTTCGGCAACTATGATCCGTATAATGTGCTTGTCTCGGGGACGGAGGAGCAGATACGTGAGACGATGAAGCAGTGTCTGGACAATGGCGTTGACGCGGTATGGCCAGGCTGTGATATATGGCCTACAGTGCCGCCAGAGAACTTTCGCACAATGATGGATGAGGTAAAAAAATACAGGAGGTGAGAGATGGCAACGGAAGAAAGAAAACAGGAAATACTGAAAAAGCTCAGAGATGCTGTGATTCAGTATGATGAAGACGTCGCCAAGGAGGCTGCGCAGGAAGCCCTTGACGAAGGGATAGAAGCCAACGACGCCATCTTCAACGGCTTGGTAAGCGGCATGGAGGAAGTGGGCAGGCTTTTTGAGGCACAGGAGTATTTTGTCCCGGAACTGCTTATGTGTGCGGATGCGTTGTATGCGGGACTGGACCTGCTCAAGCCCCATGTAAAGCAGCTCGATCTGGGCGTCAAGGGATCGGTAGTCATAGGCACTGTCGAAGGGGATGTCCATGATATAGGTAAGAACATAGTCAAGATGATGTTCGATGTTGCCGGCTTCGAGGTCTATGACCTGGGGAAGGACGTACCGCTTGACAAGTTTGTCGAGGAACAGATGAAGACGGATTCCGATCTCGTCTGTCTGTCCGCGATGATGACTACCACTATGGTAGGCATGAAGAAGGTCATCGATGACCTGAGAGCAAAAAACCCGAATGTAAAGATCATGATAGGAGGGGCACCTGTCTCCGCTGATGTCGCTGAGAAGTGGGGGGCAGACGGATATTCGCCTGATGCAAACAATGCACTGAAAGACGCGATAAACATGATAAGCTCGCTGAAGAAGCTCAAGGAGGAGGCGGAAGGCAGGAAGGCTTGATAGACGATGAACTGAAAAAGGAGCTGATGAATGCAGGGGCGTCTGTTGTAGGTTTTGCCGCCATCAGCGAAAAGATACTCAGGCCAGAGATAGAGCATCTCCACCGGGCGGTATCTATCGGCGTGTCGAGGAATCTCAATGACGGCACTGTGGATCTGCTGGCTGCACTGAAAAAGAGGGCCGCCCGTTTTCTTAAAAGTCGCGGGCACAGGTATCTCGCCATTCCTCCTGTAATGGGAGATCAGAAAAAGACCTTCATATCGAGGCTCTATCCGCTTTTTACCCACAGGATAGCGGCTACCTCGGCAGGTCTTGGGTGGATCGGTCGAAACGGGCTGCTTATAAATCCGGAATTCGGCCCACGGCTTTCCTTTACAACGGTACTGACGGATGCACCTCTGAGGGCCGGCAAGTCGATTACGAAATGCAGATGCGGAAAATGCCGGCTCTGTGTGGAACATTGTCCGGCAGGAGCCCTGACCGGAAATGACTGGTCGAGAGAGGAACCCTATGTTGAGCTTGTGAACCAGAGGAAGTGCAGAGATTACAAGGAAACGGCCAGAAGACTTGAGGGGAAGCCCAACTGCGGACTTTGCATAAATATATGCCCTCATGGGAGGAAACGGCTATCCTGCACTACTCATGAACTTGATTGTATGGAAAGGTATGGCTGATGTCGGAGTCTGGATGGAATTAACCTATATAATTCATAAATCTGGTATTCGCAGAAGGCATGGCTCAAAAAATCTTGAACGCGATGGGATTAATGGAGACGCATAGCGTGAAACATGGTACTGTGGAACTTACAGATTGTATCTTCTGGTATTCGGCTAAGGTATCGCCAATATTTTTTTCGCCACATCTTCTGCGAATTTATGAATTAACCGGGCTAAGTAAGCAGTAAGTGATGGATGAGAGTTATCCCGGAATTACAATAGAATGGAGAAGCAGTAAATGAAGAAACACAAGGTAATATTTCAACCCTCTGGAAGGAGAGGTGAAGTCGATGACGGAGTGACGCTCCTGGAAGCGGCACAGGCGCTCGGAG
>CAZZGC010000089.1:0-9894 GCA_964653915.1 uncultured Thermodesulfovibrio sp. | reverse complement strand
CTTTATACCCGGAGTTGTAACGCCGGGTATTATAATTATTTTGATATTGCTCTTGAATGTCCGGATTTGCCCGGCCGGAGTAGCCGGTAACCGCTATGAACCCGTGAGTCTCACCGTATTCCCTTTTGTTGAGCGGCATTCGGGACAGATCAATACCGCTCTGTCCGGGCAGTTGGAAACCGAGCTTTCCGGAAAGGGTTTTATAAAATTGATACCTCTTGAGATGGATATGGACAATATTGTGACGATGGAGCCGCTGTATATGTGGGGTGAGCTTGATGCCGATGGGAAACAAGGTGGAATGGTGTGGCGTCTGAATCGTGTCAGAAAAAGGGAGTTCAGTAAGGCTGCTGATGCGGATTACATGATATCCGGTGTTTATGGTAAGGTGGATTCAGGATGGATGATCGAAGCATTTTTAGAGAATCCGCATGGAGCATCGGACGGTCAGCGGATTCCTGTGACGGTGAAAGGTGATGAGGACGGGCGCCGGGCTGTTTCAATGCTCGCAACTGAGATATCGGAAAGGCTCGAGCCAGTATATTTTGAACGTTGCTCAGAGACCGATATAAGACTTTACCGTGCGGGCATGGCGGGACTGCATGATGTTATAGCGTCTATGAGAGAACGTATCAATAAATTCCCCGATTCTCTTGCTCTCAGGGCTTTGCTGACTCAGATATATTTTGAAAGGAAAGAGGAGTTCGTCGGAGAAATTTTTAAGGAGTCTCTCTATATGTTGAAGCTTTACCGTAATGCTACGCAAGGAACCCGGCGCTACCTGCTGTATGGAGACATAGACCCCTTTGATCTGGCAGCTTCGGCCTACGAAAGAGATCATGATTTTAGTCGCGCCATTACCATCAGGGAAGAGGCTCTGGCGTCATTTCCGCTTAACCGGGAACGGCACCGGAATCTTCTCGCGGCGGACTATTACGGTCGTGCAATCAGCTTAAGGGGAAAGAACAGGAATGTTCGGGCAGAACGGGATCTAAAAAAGGCTGTTAAGTATGCTTCGGAGGGATCGGAGATGAGAGCTCTTGCCGAAGGTGAGCTGCGGCGGCTGGAGAAGATGATGGGAGACAGCAGGTGAAGTCGGGTGTGTGATCACTGAATTTTTTTTTCAGAAAAGATATTATAGATTTCGTTCAAAAATGTCCGAGACGGAGCTGAAAGAAAAAGTTTTTATGACCGATCAGACCAGAGAGAGGAGGCAGAGCCCGCGTAAGAATGCAGATATTGATGCTGAGGTTACAAGCGGAGATTTTACCTGTCAAGCTGTGATAAAGAATGTCTCTGAACGCGGGATGAGCATTATTACGGATTCCGAAGACATCTTTGGCCACCGGTCACGTTTTACCCCTGGACTGAAACTTGTTGTCAAATTCCGCACCCCGGCTGATGAAACGATCAGCCTTAACTGCAGGGTCAGGTGGTCGTTCAAGTCCGGTCCGGACGGGATAAAGAGAAAAGCAGGTCTTGAAGTGGTTTTCCCGCCTCCCAGCTACATCGAATTCTGCAGGTCGGCATAGCTTACTCTCTTACAGAAAATAAGTTTGTGAACAACCGTGAATGGAACGTTCTATGGAAATGGTGGACGGTAGGGGATTCGAACCCCCGGCCTCCGCGTTGCGAACGCGGCGCTCTCCCAGCTGAGCTAACCGCCCAATCAATCACTCTTTTAAGTACGTAACAGTTTAACCTCTCAGCTTATGTAGTTTCAACATGTATTGTCCGTTGCCCCCCATCATTTACAGAAGCAATTCATTTCATGGAATCGGAAAGCTTACGCACAGGCCTCTCAAATTGACGCCCGCAACAGGGTTTGGTTATTATACAGCTTGTTTATACTGAATATTTGACCATGTATCAGACCGTTTAGATGAAAATAGAGATCGTTTCCCTCCCGGACTTGCCGCAATCTACAACTGAAATGGATACAGTCGTTAAATGGTAGAAAAAAGCGGCAAAAGATCAGGGTTTGCCAGGTACAGCCTGATTCTGATCGCGGTACTTGCCTTGGTTTTTTTTCTGCTAAGGGGGCCTTACCTTTCCAACTATATTAAGAGGATCCTGATTCCCGGTCTGGAAAATGTCACGAGCGAGAGAATCCTGATCGAAAAGGCTGTTATTAATCTCTTCCCGTTTTACATACAGACCAAGGGCTTCAAGATGTTTGACGCTGAAGGCAACAGATTGCTATGGATAACAAAGGCAAGGGCATACATAGACATTGCTTCTCTGTTATCCGGAGAGGTGAGAATAAGGAAACTGACGCTGAAGGAACCCGACATGACTGTAAAAAAGCGGGATATCGAAAGAATTCTGTCTAACCTGAAGAAGAGCGGGAGGCCCGGCGGGAATGGATATCGTTTTTCCGTACGAAACATATTTTTGACCGATTGCAACATCGTATATGAAGACAATGTTGCAGGATTCAGGATCGCCGAGCAGGAATTTGATGCTCGCATGACCGCAAAGGGGAGTGGTGCGGAAATCGATCTCTTTATGGATGATATCGTGTTTAATTTCTCACGTGACAGAAAGTTCGAAGGCAAGCTGAAAGTGCGGGCTTCATTGCAAGGCAGATCAGGCGAGATTGAAACAATTGATTTTATGTCCGGTAAGTCAAGTATGAGGTTGAAAGGCAAATTTGTTTTGGCTGACAAGGAAGAATCCGGCAGTATCTCGGTTGAAGGTAAAGTCAGGGTAACATCGGATATTTACAAGGGTCTGTTAGGGCTGAGCACCGGCAAGAGCGGTGAAATTAATCTTGATGGATCGGTCAATATCTCGGGGCTCGGGACCGGCAGTTCACCTGATGTGAAGCTTGACCTGAAGACTGACAGCCGTTTTGCCCTTGAATCATTAATGGAGTTGCTCCACGTCGATGAAAATATAAGTGGTGAAATATTGCTTGCCGGGAGAATACATGGCTCCCTGCAGGATATTGCTGCTGATGGCACCCTTACCCTGAATGATGGGGTACTGGGGGGGCTGCCTGTTGACAATATTGTGGGGAACCTGGAATTTTCCCATAACAAATTTTCACTCTCAGGGTTTACCGGCAGGGTATTCACAGGCGAAATCAAGGGGGAGGGGTTTGTGAGTATTCCTTATGGCGATTATGGTGTCGTGGCAGAGGTATCGGGTGTTGACAGTCCGGACTTTTTCCGCTTTATTCACTGGGAGCCGCCTATCCCGAAGGGAGTTATCGCAGGGAATTTTACCCTCGTCCACAACCATGGGGAACCCCTCGATCTCACGGCTGACGTTGTTTACAGGAACATGGCCGGCAACGGCGGCGCTGTGCATCAGAGGCTGAGAGATGCAAATGTCTCTTTGGAGATGAATGGCGGTAATATTACTTTTTCAGACGTCGTCTTGAAAACAGACGATTCGGAATTGCGGATGACAGGAGATCTTGACCTGCGCGAAAAGTATATGGCACTCGATGTAGAGGTACGCAGCAGTGATGTAAGGGATCTGATGTCGCCTTTTTATGAAAATATCTCGGCTCCTGTGGTGTTTACGGGCTCTATGGCAGGCCCTCTCGGGGATCCTCTCATAATGGGTAGAGCCGTCCTTGGTAAAGGCCACATACAGGGGAACACGATTGACGGCGTGATGGCCGAGTTCAGCTATAAGGCTGACCAGCTGGTTCTCAGTAACATGAAAATACGGCATGGAGATGCTTCCTGCGAATTGAAGGGTCGTATTGAATTCAGGCAGGCTAAAGGTCTCTTTGATTTTTCCAGCCCCTATTACATTGGAGACGGATCGTGTGAGGACCTGCCGGTCTCACCGCTCATCACGGCATTTTACAGGGAGATGCCGGTTAGCGCCGTTGCTTCCTTATCGTTCGAGTTCAGGGGAGACAGGTCTGAATATAGTATCCCCGCCGAGGTGGATTTTCGTGAGGTCAATGCTTATGGATATCCCGTGGACCGGATTAATGGAGATCTTGAAATAAATCAGAAAGGTCTGATTATCAGGAATGCGCTTGTCTCTGCAGGGGGAACAACCGCTTCCGCTCATGGAAACGTATTTTTCAGCGGCGCGGTAAAAGGTATCGCTGATATACATGCATTGAGTATGAAAGAACTGTTTGAAGGAATCGGTTTTTCGGCTGACGGGATGGCGGACCTTCATATTGCGCTGGGTGGGACTGTCAGGTCTCCCGTTGCGGAATTCACTGCAGACATTTCAGATATGGTTGTAGGTGAACGAAGAGCAGGCGGCGGCTCTTTTACCGGGATGCTCAGAAACGGAAAAATTAGCGCCTCCGGTACACTTGCCGACAGCCGGATCGAACTTGACTTGACGGCTGAACTGCCCGGCATGAAAGACTGGAGTGCTGATATAAAGTTAAGAGACGGCAGGTATGATTTTCTGGCTGCCGGTTTTTTTGAAGATATTCCAGATGATTTTACGCTTCGGAGCGAGGGGCTGGTTACATTCAGATCCGTTAAGGGGAATTTGAAGATGCGGACGGAACTGCAGCGTCTTAATATCGGGATGTATGATTACGTTATAAAGAACTCGGGAACCATAATGATGGAGATGATTGATAACCGTATTTATCTCAGATCGTTTTCATTTATGGGAAATCGTGCGGAGCTGAATGTGTCAGGCAGTTTTATACCAGGCAGGGAGCTTGACTTGAGGCTTGACTGTGATTTCAGCGTTGTTCCTCTTAAGGTGCTCAGTAAAGAGATTATCTCTCTTTCAGGAAGGGCGTTGGCAGGCATAGATATAAGAGGTCTCTGGGAATCACCACAGATGTTTGGCGAAATTACTCTTTCCGGCGTAAACGCAACTCTTGCATCGCGTCAGAAGATCGGGCCGGTTAACGGGACATTTTTCTTGAAAAAAGAGCGCTTGAATTTTGAATCGGTGACGGCAGGATATGCCGGAGGGATGATTACTTTAAGCGGAGAAGGACGCTTTTCCGGAATCAGCCCCGAGAGCCTTTATCTCAATATGAAACTGAACGATGTACGACTGAGGCCTTTTGAAGGATTCAAAGCAACTGTGAATGGAATATTATTTTATGAATCATCATCTCAGGGGAGCAGCCTGACGGGCAGCCTCGATCTTAGCAGGGGGCGATACGAAAAAGATGTGGACTGGAAGAAGTGGCTTATCGGTATGAAGGGCGTCAATAGCAAAAGAATCGGGTATATTAAGTTTCTCAGTGATACAGAATTAAATGTAAGACTGTCAGGGAGTGACGATATAAAGATATCCAACAACCTGCTGAAGGCCCCTATTTCCCTCGATATCAACATAATCGGGAAACCGGGATCTATAGGCATTATAGGCAGGATCGGAGCGGACAGCGGAACCCTGCTTTTCAGAGGAAACGAGTTCAGACTCCTGGAAGGAACAAGTGTAGATTTCATTGATCCACGCACTATCAAGCCTCTGTTCCATATAGTCTCTGAAAGTTACCGGGATGATTATCATTTGAGACTGTCACTCGATGGTACTGTTGATGATTTTTCCCTGTCTCTTTTTTCCGAACCACCCCTTTCAGAGCAGGAGATTCTCACTCTCCTGACATTCGGCGGGCTTGGAGGGTCTTCAAAAGGATTCGTCAGCGGCATAGCTACCGAAGAGGCAGCGTCTATTCTGACAGGAGGCATGCAGGAAAATATTCAGAAGGAAATACAGTCCATTACAGGCTTTGAGCGCATCAGTATAGAACCACATACCACGTCAACAGGGGCTTTTACCTCAAGGGTTACTGTGGCAAGACGACTTCTGGAAGACAGGATAAAGGTTATGTATTCGACCACTATAGGCTCTTCGGAGGAGCAGCTCGTGAGAGTGGAATATAAACTTAGTGACGAGTGGTCGATTGTTGGATCCAGAGATGAACTGGGCAGCGTCGGTGGTGACATAAAATTCAGATTTGAGTTCAGGTAAGACGGCATGAAGACTTTTTTTACCAATATTAATGAAAAATTGATTGTGATAAAAATAGCGGCAGTTTTTATGGTTGTAATGCTGACGGGTAGCGGTATGGCTTACGCCTATGTTGGGGAAGCCGCGTCAGCGGCAGGATTTGAGGGAAATGTTATCAGGGCTATAGAGACCCGGGGACTGAAAAGGATAGAAGAGGAGGAAATGCTGGACCTCATGGGGCTTGAAAAGGGCAATAAACTTCATCTGAGCGACATACAGAGGGGATTGAGGCGCGCATTCAAAAAAGGAATTTTTCTCGATATAAAGGTTGATGCAGACGCTTTCAGGGATGGAGTACGACTTGTGTATGATGTATCTGAAGTTCCGTTAGTCCGGAAAGTCAAGATTAAGAGCAGCGGTGTGCTTTCTGAGAGAGGCCTTAAAAAGGCGGTTAAGATCGAAAAGGGAGTGAATTTTTTCGAAAAAATGCTGCCGGCGGTTAAGAGCAGACTTCTGAACTATTGTGTGAGAAAAGGGTATCCGGAGGCAGATGTACGTATTGAATATATCCTTGATGCCGAGTCTGCGACTGTGGACCTTCTGATTTATCTGGACGAAGGTATGCCGGCACTTATTAAGAAGATCGTTACCATCCCTGAGGTAAGGCGAGTCATGCGGCTTGTAGAGTATAGCAAGCTGGATCTGGACAGACTGCGTGATGATATGGATAGAGTGCGGGAATATTTCGTCGGAAAAGGGTTTGTCGCCGTGAAGATTGGGCCGTATTCATTCAGTGACG
The DNA here is from genome assembly GCA_964653915.1 of uncultured Thermodesulfovibrio sp. Lineage (GTDB taxonomy): Bacteria > Nitrospirota > Thermodesulfovibrionia > UBA6902 > UBA6902 > CAZZGC01. Next base: position 3,185 of record CAZZGC010000089.1, on the reverse strand, counting down.
GGATATTGGAAGTGCCGGTTGAGAAGGGCCCTCATCTGTCGGTGTCTTTTGAGGGGAATGATTCTGTTAAAACCAGCACCCTCAATAAGGCTCTTCCGTTCGAAAGAGATGGCAGAATTGATGACGATACCATTGCGGAGGCTGTTGATGCCGTACGAAGTGTATATCTGAGCAGGGGGTTTTATAATGCCCATGTGGCTGCTGCAGTAGAGCATAACGAGAAAGAGATAAAGGTCTCTTTTTTCATTCAGGAAGGTGTGCGTGTTAATATCGGCAGAATATCCTTCCCCGGTGTTTCCATTCCTCCGGAGGCTATAAAGCGTGTCATGTCCCTTAAAGAAGGCGTCCCCTATAACGACTCGCTTGTGGACGATGATATCGAAGCCATTCTGGCGCTTTATAACGCTTTGGGATTTCTCAGCGCCCGGGTTGTGGAGGTGCGGCGACTCCCATCCGGCAATGGTGACAGGATGAACATCATTTTCAGTATCGATGAAGGTGTGCGTACAACGGTTAATTCTGTTGAGATCACCGGGAACACCATAGCATCGAACGACTTGCTTGTAAAGCTGCTTGGTATTTCAGCCGGCTCCCCACTAAATCTGGTTGACGTAAGCGATGCCAGACAGAGGCTTCTCCGTTATTACAAGAATCGTGGATACGCCAGGGCATCGATAGATATTAGTCAGGAGAAGGTCGGTGACTCGGTAAGGTTGATTTTTCATATAACGGAAGGAAAGCTTCACAGGATCGGAAAGATCATAATAAAGGGAAATAACCTTACCAGGCCTAAGATTATCAGGAGGGAGCTGACATTTGACGACGGAGACCTCTATGATGAGTCGATGCTACTTGAAAGCCGGAGGAGGCTGTATCGGCTTGGTATATTCAATGAGGTGATGATCAATAAAATTGATACAGGTGTGGTAAAAGATGGGGAATCGATAACAGACATTTTGATCTCTCTCAGGGAGAGCAGGCCTGGGGCGGTTGAGATCAGTTTGGGTTTTGGTGATTACGAGCGTTTCAGGGGGATGCTTGATATAAGTTACCGTAATCTGGGTGGATATAACAGAGAGATAGGTTTCAAGACCGAACTTAGCTCTGTGGAGAAGCGGTTTGTGCTCAGGTTCAGGGAACCATGGCTGTTTAATATTGACAACCTGCCGCTGAATGTATATCTTCTGAAGGAAGAGAAAAGATCCATTAATATAGATACAAGAGAACTCCTGTATGAAATAGATAAGTTCGGTCTTTTAGCCGAAGTAAAGCGAAAGATGTCCCGGCATGTGACCGTTGGCCTTGACTATGAATACTCGTTTACGGACACAAAGAATGTGGAGGAGGGGGTTATTCTTAGCCGCGAGGATCAGGGGACCGTGGGAATCAGCAGCATTTCTCCGGGGATTTATATAGATACCCGGGATGATCCATTTGATCCTTCCAGAGGCTCTTTCAACAGTGTCGTGGTTAAGATGGCGTCGAGTATCATTTTTTCCGAAGTGAATTTCATTAAGACAACATTCAAGAGCGCATGGTTCTATCCTCTGCACAGAAAGCTGGTTTTGGCGCTATCTCTGCGCGGGGGGGTTGCCTTCAGCCTGGATGACACGGAACAGCTTCCACTCATAGAACGATATTTTCTTGGAGGAAGGACAACGGTGAGGGGGTATGATCAGGATACCCTGGGACCTAAAGGAAAGGACGGACATCCAACGGGCGGAAATGTTTTCAGCCTTTTGAATGCGGAGCTCAGATATTCTCTGCCGAAAGGTTTTGGATTTGGCGCATTTGTGGATGGCGGCAATGTCTGGGAAACCCTTGACGAGATCAATCAGGATCTACGGTACACCGCAGGCGTGGGGATCAGATACAGAACACCTGTAGGCCCGGTGAGAATTGATTATGGCCAGAAAATAGGAAAGAAGAGAGGTGAGAGTGCAGGTGAAGTACATTTCAGCTTTGGGCATGCCTTCTGAAAGTATCCATGCATCGGCAGATGTCATGATCGGCCTGGATAATACAAAGACCCTGACCAGGCAAATAAGGCGTGTCGTGCAACAGGTGCTAAGTCAAAATATCTCAACCGGACGTTTGCTGCATTATGAATTAAGTGTGTCAGGAGAGTGAAAAGATGAGATGGATATTTGTCATTGTATTGCCGTTCTGCTGGATATTTGCGAATGTTTCCGGCGCGGTGGTGATAGAAAGGGTGGTGGCCATAGTTAACGGGGATATTATTCTTGAGAGCGAATTCATGGAAGCGAAAAGACTTGTCTCGCAGCACGGGGTGCCGGATGACTACGCAGTGCTTGACAGGCTTATATCAAGACTGTTAATACTGCAGGAGGCACTGAGGAGTCGCCCCGGAATGAACTCTTACCTGAAAGGGACGGCAGAGGAAGATGAGCTCATCAATGACTATATTAAAAAAAGAGTTGTGTCGCTGATTCATGTCCCATTCCGGGAAGTGGAGGAGTATTATAATCAGCATAGGGAAGAATATGGCGGCAGGGATGTGTACAGCGTCTGGACCGATATAGAGGAAATACTCAGAAAGAAAAAAACTCCTTCCGCCGTTGCCGAACATGTGAGGAAACTCAGGGAGAAGGCCTATATCAGGGTACAGGTTGATGCCGCCCGCTACAAGTGATATATGACGGCGACTTCAGGGCAGTCCGGAAACTTTGAGCACTTTAGACAGTCACCCCATATTTTGTGAGGCAGTTCATTCTTGTCTATATCAACAAAACCGAGCCTTCTGAAATAATCAGGTTTATACGTGAGCGCGAATACTTTTTTCATACCGAGAGATGACGCTTCACGAAGGCTTTTGCGTATGAGGCGTTTGCCTATCCCCTGCCTCTGATATTTCCTGGATACAGCAATTGATCGTATCTCAGCAATGTCTTCCCAGACCGGATGAAGAGCGCATGCAGCGACAATCTGATCGTCTATCTCGCAAACAAAATAGTCCCTGATGTGCTCAAAAATCTCATGCAGGGAGCGTGAGAGCATATCGTCCTTTTTTGCGAATTTGTTGATGAGAGAGTGAATGTATTTCGCATCATTGACGGTGGCTTTTCGGATCGTTATTTTCCGGCTATTAAACTTCATATGTAAAATATATTAACAATATGGTAAAATAAATTTATATTTCGGTAAGCCCTTTTTTCATTACCGAA
>CAZZGC010000088.1:5306-10017 GCA_964653915.1 uncultured Thermodesulfovibrio sp. | reverse complement strand
AAAAAATCCCCCTCGGTCCCCCTTTTTCAAAGGGGGAAGCCCTCCCGCTTAACTCTTAACTCCAAACTCTACTTTTAGACTACCTTTAAACTACTATTGAGCTACCTTTTTCACAAACCCTTCAAAGCGCTGCTTACCGCCTACTGCCTACTATCCTTATCTCGCCTTTCTCGCTTTTCCCGCTTCCGGGCATAGCACCGCCACGCCCCTACAGCTTCCGGACCCTGTAGCCCCGTTTCCTCAACATCTCTATCACACTGTCCTTCCCCGTAAGATGTGCAGAGCCGACTATCACAAGGACATCGCCGTCACCCCGCATCAGTCTTTCTATCTGTCCGATCCAACGCCTGTTTCTGTTAACTATGAACCGTCTGTAAATAGACGGAAAATCCTTGAATCCCTCTCTTATGATGCGGGCGAGTCCTTCGGCATCTCCATTCATCCACGCATTCCACATGGAAGAGAATTCCGAGTTGATGAGATCCACCTCATTCAGCATCTGTTTGAGGAGTTGCTCCTGCTTTCGGGCATTGAGCCCCGAAAAAAGACTGAGCTGGTACCGAGTTGTCTCCAGAAATATCAGTTTCTTGCCGTCCTGACTCGCACGCTTGAAGAAATACCTGTCTATCCCGATTGATGGATCGAAACCGAGCCTTTGAAACTCCATTCCGGCAAGGGCGATGGCAACGAACCACGGCCTGTAGTTTTCGAACTTTCCAAGATCGATCCCGGCTGTTTTTGCCTTTATCCTAAGAAGTGAGTATGTTTTTTCAGAGATGTTATCTCTCAGTCTCTGACCCTTGGGATACCTGCCGATGTTTATCATGAGGGACTGAAGCTCCGAAGCGCTCTTGTCGCTCATGTCCGTCTCGAACACGATCCGGTCGCAGCAATTGTATATACGCTCGACCGCGGGCGGCAGGGGATAGGAACCGGGCTTCAGTACATGCAGTGAGCCCAGAAAGTATATCGTATTTCTCGGAGTCTCTACAGACCAGAGGATATTGCCCTTAGCATATGATACTCCACTAAATAAAAGCAGTACCAGGAGAAGGCCGGTCAGAAACCCGGTAGATTTTTTCAATTCCCGTGCTGCCGGATTCATCATAATATTCCGGACTCCAGCAGCTTCATTAAGGCCTTCTGGCAGTTCACCGCTGCCCTCTTCATATTCCATTTCCTGCGGTCCCGAATTCCGGCAATATTACTTATCCCTCTTATCTCAATCATATCAATACCGTAAATGGCACACACCTGTGCGACAGCAGCCCCCTCCATATTCTCACAGACCGCATCATGCAGCCCGGCCATTTCAGCCGCTCTGCCTGTTGAAGCGCTCGATGCGGCAACCGTAACGAACCTGCCGGGCATCACTTTGCAGCCGGCGACTTCATACCGTTGAAGAGTCTCTATGGCATTTCGTGTCACCGGGCCATCCAGTCTAAACTCGTTGTAATATTCCCTCTCTGCAGTCTGCACCAGGGGCAGGCCGATCTTTTTGAATGAGCCGAAGCCACCATCGCCGGCAACACCCCAGTCGCCAAAGACTTCTACTGTCGCCAACGCCACGTCACCCACGCATAGCCCTCTCCCATCATAGGCACCACCTATGCCCGCGTTAATTATCAGATCCGGGGAGAACCGCTCTATGAGAAGTGTTGCGGCGTGAGCGGCATTGACAGCCCCGATACCACCACACATCAAGATCATTTCCCGCTCTCCGAACCTTCCCCTGACTATTCTTTTTCCCGTGGACGCGTCGGACAGCGCCCTTCTTAAAGACGGTATGATGAGATCGGTCTCAAATGGTACGGCAACAAGCAGTGCAGAAACTTTCATGATATGCTATGTATTATAGTATAAAATCCGGACAGTCTGAAATGAACTATCCAACACCGACGGAGAACGGAATATGAATGATGAACAGGAAAAACTGATAAAGACAACGGTCTATCTCGAGGACGAAGTCTTCGAGGCCCTTGATGAGTTTGCGGAAAAGTACTCAGCCGAGACCGGCAAAAAATGGTCCAGAAGTGCCGTGATAAGAGTTGCGCTCAGCGAATTCTTCAGCAGACGCGGCAAGATATTGTGATACTGTTTAGAGGTTCAAAAGGGTAAAGGGACAGAGGTATCCGGGAGGAGGGGGAAAATGAAACATGCACTCATCTTTCTGACAGCATTGATAGTCTGTACAAACACTGTATATTCAGCGGGAAAGGAGGTATCAGCCATGATAGACAATATTCAATGGCTTGGACATGATACATTCAGGATCGCCGGAGAGAAGGTGATCTATACCGATCCATTCAAAGTCAGCCGTAAAGACAAGGCAGACATCATACTTATCACACACGATCATTTCGATCACTGCTCACCTGAGGATGTCGCCAGGCTGCAGAGTGACAGTACCGTCATAGTGGCAACCGCCGACTGCGCCTCGAAGCTGAGAGGTAACGTGAAGACTGTAAAACCCGGGGTCAAAATTAACGTGGAGGGAATTATGATAGAGGCAGTCCCCTCATACAATACAAACAAACAGTTTCATACAAAAGACAAAAACTGGGTCGGTTACATCTTCACTGTTGGAGGCAAGAGGATTTACATAGCAGGAGATACCGACTACATACCCGAGATGAAGAATTTCAGGGCGGACATAGCGCTGCTTCCCGTCTCGGGCACCTACGTGATGACCGCCGATGAAGCTGTTAAGGCTGCCATTGATATCGGGCCCGAAGTGGCGATTCCAATGCATTATGGATCGATAGTAGGCTCCGAAGATGACGCACACAAATTTGCGGATGCCCTCAAAGGTAAAGTAGAGGTCAGGATACTGAAAAAGCAATAATGGTGACCGACAGGACCCGGGCAACAAAGATATCCGCTCTTTTGCTGAAAAAATATCCGGCACCGAAGATAGCCCTCAAGTATTCGAATCCGCTCGAACTTCTTATCGCGACTATTCTTTCGGCCCGCTGTACCGATGTCAAGGTAAATGAGGTGACAGAGTCGCTCTTCGGGAAATATAAAACGGCTGCTGATTATGCGGAGGCTGACCTGCCGGCCTTTGAGCAGGAGATACGGCCGACCGGGTTTTACCGGAACAAGGCAAAGACTGTAATAAACTGCTGCCGCAAGCTCGTTGAGGATTTCGGCGGCAGAGTGCCCGCCACGATGGAAGAGCTTACAAAACTGCCGGGTGTAGGCAGGAAGACGGCCAATGTGGTGCTCGGCAGCGCCTTCGGTCAGCAGACCATGGCGGTGGACACTCACGTTCTCAGAGTTGCCCGCAGGCTCGGCCTGACTTCCTCTGATAATCCCGATAAAGTTGAAGAGGACCTCTGCTCCCTTCTGCCTGCCAAAGACCTCACCAGACTCAACCTTGCACTTATACTTCATGGCAGAGAGACATGTTCCGCCGCAAGACCTAAATGCAATACCTGCATCCTGTTCGATCAATGCAGATGGCCGGGCAGGAGCGGACGGGGAAATCCCGGCAAATGAACCTGAAAGAAAAGATCGCGCGCCTTGGCTCATCAGGAGGCTCGTCACGGGAGTTCGTCTATCTCGATTCCACCACATCCACAAATGATTTCGCACGTCTCGTCTCGGCCGAGAGAGATTATCCTCACGGCATAGTCATTGTTGCAGATACTCAATCTCACGGCAGGGGCCGACTGGGACGGAAGTGGGTATCACCGGCGGGCGTAAATCTGTATTTCACCATAATCGTAGTTCCCGCTAAACAGATGGAAGACCCGCATTTGACGGGACTGGCAGCCGCCGTTGCCGCTGCAGAAGGAATCAGGGAAGTAAGCGGCCTTGATGCCAGTATAAAATGGCCGAACGACATAATGATTAAGGGGAGAAAAACAGGTGGCGTTCTGATCGAGACATCCATCCGGAAAGGCAGGCTCTACATGTTCGTAGGCATAGGGTTGAATATCAACATGTCTGAATCCATTTTGCCACAGGATATCAGGCCCCTTGCCACATCTCTCATGATCGAGAGCGGACAGAGTTTCGACAGACTCGAACTTCTGCTGGAGGTTCTGAGGTGCTTCGATATATTATATGAGTTGCTTGTACAGGAAGGTGCTGAACGTCTTATGATGAAATGGAAACGGATGAATTGCACGCTGGGCAGACAAATAAGCGTCAGGACTGATAAGAAAGTGCTCAACGGCACCGCATCGGGTATCACCCGGAGAGGAGAGCTGATCATCAAACTTCCATACGGTGAAGAGAAATGTCTCAGGGCCGGGGACGTAACCATTCTGAAAGATTCAGCAGGCGGTGCAGGGCCATGATACTGCTGATAGACGCGGGCAACAGCAGACTCACCATCGGCCGGGCAAAAGGCAGAGGGGTCACAAAGGTATTTCACATTTCTGCAAACGAGAGACCTTCATCGGTCACTGGATACTGCCGCATGCTTTCAAAACAGATCGGCTCTGAGAAAATAGAGGGCTGCATCATGGCCTCGGTGGTGCCAGCCGAAACTTCCCGCATAATCACAGCGGTTAAGCAGTGTTTCAAAGTCGATACGATTGAGGTCTCTCACAGGATTAAGACCGGCCTTGAGTTCAGAATCAAAAGGCCCTCTTCGCTTGGGGCGGACAGAATTGCAAATGCCGTAGCGGCAATGAATTTATACAGGGCAGATACGATCGTAGTCGATTTCGGAACCGCAACGACCTGCTGTCTCGTGACA
>CAZZGC010000088.1:0-5206 GCA_964653915.1 uncultured Thermodesulfovibrio sp. | reverse complement strand
CGTGATCGCCACCGGCGGCCTCGCCGGTATCATGGCCCCCCTGATCAGGATCGATCATCTGAACCGCAAGCTCACCCTCGAAGGACTGCGGATACTTTATGAAATGAACGCATAGCCCGGATAATTGCACACTCAGGGAACTTCATATATAATTTGTTATATAGCATAGATAATTCATTCATACACCGGAGGGCGAACCTCATTGAGGACTCGATCCCCAAATAAGGAGGAATCATGAAAATCGAACGCATTCTTTATCCGACCGATTTCTCGGCAGGGGCCGATGAGGCCCTGCGTGCGGCAGTCGACCTTACGAAACATTACGACGCAAAGCTCTACATACTGCATGTAGTTTACGATATTATCAGGGCCACCGGCCTTCATGTCCCTCACATCTCAACCGACGAGATATTCCACGAGATGAATCAGTGGGCAATGAAAGAGATAAGCGGCTGCTGCGTGGAAGAGGTAAGGTCGTTAAAAGACGTCGAGAAAAAGGTCCTGCAGGGCGTTCCGTGGGAAGAAATCGTGAAATTTGCAACAGATGAGAAGATAGACCTGATCGTTATGGGGACTTATGGACGAATCGGACTGGAGAGACTGATTTTCGGGAACACTGCCGAGCGAGTAGTCAGGAGGGCGCCATGTCCGGTGATGACCGTTCGGATTCCGCCTCACAGAAAATAGGCGCGTGCTTACCGGCTCCGATGAAGGTTTATCTCTCTGAAAATGCCTTCATGGGACTCCTTCTGAGTAGCGCCGAAGTCTATAAGAAAGAGTCCCTCGGATACCTGCTCGGATACAAACTGCTGGACAGGTTCATCATCGAATATGCATTCAGCCTTCAGACCGCCAGGCGACTGCGACGCGGGGTGCAGTTCCACGAAAGCAACCGGCGTAAGATTAAACCCATCCTGCTGAATTTTTCGAAGCTTCAGATCATAGGCGATTTTCATTCGCACACCCCCTATGGCGACAGTAAGGGAGTGCCGGTTCCGAGCCCCGAGGACATCATGAGCATGGAAAAAGACAACGTCTACATCATAGTGGCAATAAACGAACTTTCCCGCTTCCGTGCCTGGCGTGAAAACAGCGACGGCAGCATATCCGGAAGCATGGGCAACTTCTTTTTCAAGATATCCGCTTACTTCTGTCCGGGGGTTGACCGACCTCCCCGAAAGTCCCCGATATACTGTCCCTTTCCACCCGGCCTGAAAGTGGGATAAAATATACTCAGAAAATCATCCTGTTTTGTGAGCTGAATTGAACCTTGAGCGATACATAATAGTTTCCATGTTCATGCACGCCCTCCTGTTCTGGGCTCTCGGAACGATTCTGCCGGGAGCAGCCACATCTCCTCTGGTATTCAATGTCAAGATACTGCCCCCCATGCAGGAAAAAGCCCCCACGCCACCCAATCGCCAGGAACAGACTCAGACTACAAAAAAGCCGGAGGAGAAAAGAAAGATTATTCTTCCCAAACGCCACAGGAGGCCGCCGGTAAAAAATGTGGTCCCGGACGCCATGAAGGGAGGAGATTCACATGCCCGGGTCTCTTCAGGTCCTGTCAGTAAAAAAGAGAAATCTGACCGTACCTCAGATAAAGATGAAAAGTTCGACAAAGAGTCGCATCCGTATGTGCTGCCTCCATCGGCGCTTTTCGACAGGAGAACAATAGAGAAGTTTGCACGAAAGGGGACGCCTCCTGTTGACAGGGGTCTTACATTCGACACAGCCGAATTCCGGCACAGGGGCTACATGAGAATGCTCAGGGAGAGGATCGAAGACGTGTGGCAATATCCCGGGGAGGCGGCCAAAAGAGGGATATCGGGCGACCTCTATATTAAATTCGTCATAAACCGGGATGGCCATCTAACAGACATAAAGCTGCTCAGGACATCAGGCTATCGTTTACTTGATGAGGCTGCCATGAATGCCCTTAAGAATGCGGAACCCTACTGGCCGCTGCCGGAGGACTGGGACAAAGACACTCTCGAGATCAAGGGGCACTTCATATACGTCTTCGGCCGTACATTCGTAATGTAACCCTATGTGGTAAAATAACTCTGACGATGAAGATCCTCTCCCTGATAAGATGGCAGGACATCCTGGACATTCTGCTAGTGTCCGTTATAATTTACAGGATACTTCTGATAATAAAGGGGACAAGGGCCGCCAGGATGTTGATGGGACTGGGGCTCCTCTTTATCGTCCTGCTCTTCTCGAAGTTCCTCGGTCTCTTCACGATCGACTGGATAATTCAGAGCCTCTGGGCTCAGATAGTACTTGCAATAATCATTCTTTTTCAGCCCGAGATAAGAAAAACTCTCGCGCAGATGGGTGAAGCAAGATTTCTACCCTCTTTCGCGTCTGCCGAAGAGGCAAAGTCTTACGAAGAGATAGTCAAGGCATCGGTTGCCCTTGCAAACAGAAAGATAGGAGCCCTCATCGTCATAGAAAAAAGCACGAACCTGAAGGACTTTATAGAAATGGGGACACAACTCGATGCAAGAGTCTCCCGTGAACTGCTGCTCAGTATCTTCCATCCCTCCTCCCCTATACACGACGGTGCCGTGATTATCAGGGGAAACCGCATTGTAGCGGCGGGATGCTTCCTGCCGCTGACCCTTAGCGGACAGATGTCGAAATCTTTCGGGACGAGACACCGGGCGGGAATAGGTCTGACTGAAGAGACTGATTCCGTTGTTATAATCGTTTCGGAGGAAACGGGCAGCATTACTACGGCAGTGGGAAGCAGAATCGAGGAAAATGTTGATATGGGATCGCTGCGTGACTTCCTTTCTGAACAGTTCATCACTCAGGAGAAAAAATGAAGGGCTTCTTTATTCATAACTGGGAGTTGAAGATCGCTTCTCTGATTATCGCGATCAGCCTCTGGTTTTTCGTCATGCTGAGCGGCCGTTCCAATGTGACTATAGATGTACCGCTCTCATTCATTAATCTCCCCCAGGAACTTGAGATCGTAGATCCCCCTGTAAGCGTAAAGGTGCATATCGAAGGGCCGGCAAGTATACTGAAAAGCCTCAGGGGAGACGAGCTCAGATCGGTCGTGGACCTCAGGAATACCAAGGCCGGCAGAGCCGTATTTTCGCTTTCCCAGAAAAACATCGATCTTCCGGAAACCCTCATCGTCACGGAGCTTGAACCAGAGACGATAAGCATCAAAATCGAAGAGAGGATGAAAAAGACCGTTCGGATAAAGCCGGCCATAACGGGGCTTCCGGAAAAAGGGTTCGTCATATCCGACATTATGGTGGAACCGGAAACTGTCACGCTTGAGGGTCCCCGGAGCGTGATATCAAAAATAAAGAAAGTCAGGACTGAGCCGTTAGATATAAATGGAATAAATTCGGATCTGAAATACAGGGCCAACTTGAACATCAGCAGCAATCATATTAAAAAGGATATAAACAAAGTTGTTGTCCATATTGCGGTAAAAAAGATTAAGTAAGGAGATATCTATGGCTGAAAGAAAGAGAAAAAGAAAGCTCTTTGGAACAGACGGAATCAGGGGCAAGGCCAATCATCCCCCCATGACGGGAGAGACCGCCTATGAAGTGGGCAGGGCCGCAGCATATGTACTCAGGAAAAAAGACGGTCTTAACAAGATACTGATCGGCAAGGATACCCGGCTTTCGGGATACATGCTTGAAAGTGCCCTCACATCAGGAATATGTTCCATGGGAATGCATGTGGTACTGGTCGGGCCTCTGCCTACGCCGGGAATCGCATTTGTTACACGGAGTCTGCGTGCTGATGCAGGGGTTGTCATATCTGCCTCTCACAATCCGTACGATGATAACGGTATTAAATTTTTCTCCTCCGACGGTTACAAGCTGCCGGACAGTACCGAGCATGAACTTGAGCGGGTGATGTTCTCTGAAAGGCTGCGGAAAATCCGCCCTTCGGGGTCGGAGATCGGCAGGGCTAAACGGATAGACGACGCGGCGGGAAGGTATATTGAGTATGTGAAATCAACATTTCCGCGAGGCAGGACCCTCGAAGGAATGAGAGTGGTCGTCGACTGCAGCAACGGCGCATCATACAAGATCACCCCTTACGTACTGAATGAACTTGGTGCCGATGTCATTGCCATCAACAACCGGCCCGACGGCCTGAACATCAACGTAAACTGCGGTGCCACCCATCCGGAAACCGTAAAAAAAGCGGTGCTTGAATACCGGGCTGACATAGGCATAGCGCACGACGGCGACGCGGACAGGACCATACTCTGCGATGAAAAGGGGGAGATAGTCGACGGTGATAAGATAATGGCTATATCAGCCACGTACATGAAAGAACAGGGCAGGCTTTGCGAAAACGCGGTAGTCGCCACGGTCATGAGCAACATTGGATTCGAACATTTCCTGAATAAAAGCGGTATAAAAGTCATACGGACACAGGTTGGGGACAGGTATGTTGTCGAGGAGATGACGAAGAGTGGCTGCAATCTTGGTGGTGAGCAGTCCGGCCATGTTATATTTCTCGATCACAATTCCACCGGTGACGGCCCGATTACGGCACTTCAGATTCTGTCCATCATGTCCATGACCGGCAGAAGGCTTTCTGAGCTCTCCTCGCCTATTCAGATATACCCGCAGGTACTGGTGAATGTGCCTGTGCACAAATCCAAGAACATAGATGATTTTCCGGCTGTCAAATCGGCAATAAAAAAGGCCCAGAAGAGGATTAACGGCGGCCGTATTCTCGTTCGGCCATCCGGCACCGAACCCAAGATCAGGGTCATGGTCGAAGGCGACAATATGGATGACATTACAACAATGGCCGAGGAACTGTCTGAAATCATCAAAAAGCATATGAAATAGTTGACTTTTCGGACGAGCCTGCAGTATGTTATAAGTGGTTCGCGGGGTGGAGCAGTCTGGTAGCTCGTCGGGCTCATAACCCGAAGGTCGGTGGTTCAAATCCGCCCCCCGCTACCAATGCAAAAAAGGACTTACGGATATCCGTAAGTCCTTTTTTTTATTAGCAGATCGCACTAAGTTACATTACTCACAAATGCGCAGGAGGTGTGACTGTCCTTTCCCGCCCTTCTCGCTTCGCTCCAGGCCCAAAGGCACAGCGTAGAGGCGTATTGCTATACGCTCCTGCCCCTTTGTGACTTTGCCGCTCGTCTGCCTACTGCTTGCTTCTTACTGCCTACTATCCTTTTCAGCCTTTCCCG
>CAZZGC010000087.1:0-10030 GCA_964653915.1 uncultured Thermodesulfovibrio sp. | reverse complement strand
AAAAAAGGCGTCCCGATGTTTCGGGACGCCTTGAGGTATTCAATTGAAATTGAAGGTCAGTCCTTCTTTTCTTCCTTCTTACCCTTCTTCTCTTTTTTCTCTTTCTTCTTTTCCGTCGTTTCGGTTTCGCCCCTGATCAGGTCGTAATCGACAAACTCGAGGATCGCCATGTCCGAGTTGTCACCTTCTCTAAACCTGGTCTTGATCACTCGCAGATAACCACTGTTACGCTCTATCTTCGGAGCGATCTCGTTGAAGAGCTTGGATACGGCTGCCCTGTTGGGGATCTTTGAAAGAGCAAGCCTCTTTGCACTCAGATCGCCTCTCCTGGCAAGAGTAATCACTTTTTCCGCAAGCCTGCGGGCCTCTTTCGCCCTTGCAACGGTTGTCTCTATCTTCTGGTGCTCTATGAGTGAAATAACCAGATTGCGCAAGAGTGCCTTACGGTGGTTGGTGTTCCGTCCAAGCGCCCTGCCGGCCATTCTATGTCGCATTATTCATCCTCTTCGCTGCTGCAAGTTTTTGAAGTTCGTCTGTGTCAACTCTCATATTAAAACGAAGCCCCATGGAATGAATTATCTCTTTTATCTCATTCAGAGACTTCCGTCCGAAATTCTTTGTTCTCAGCATTTCCTGTTCCGTCTTCTGGACCAGATCGGCAAGTGTACGTATATTCGCATTTTTCAGACAGTTATATGCCCTCACCGAAAGTTCGAGCTCATCCACTGTCTTGAGGAGATATTCATTTACCTCGGCAGGCTCGCCACTGAAGATATCATCGGTCATCATGCCTGGATTTTCACTTCCCTCGTCACCTTCGTCATCATCCGCTTCCGCTGCACCTGCAGGCTCCGCCTCATCTTCTGAGACTGAAGCGCCGTTGAAGGAAAATATGTTCAGGTGCTCCGTAAGTATGCCGGCCGCCTGCTCCACCGCCTCCCGGGGAGTAACACTGCCGTCCGTCCATATTTCCATCACGAGCTTGTCGTAATTGGTGGAGCGTCCAACCCTTGCGCCCTCAACCCAGAAGTTGACCTTTTTTATAGGAGTAAATATGGCATCAATAGATATTGTGTCAATAGGCTGATCCTCACTTTTATTCTCTTCGGCAGGAACATATCCCTTACCTTTAGCAACTGTCAGTTCCATATTAAAATCCATACCCTTACCGACGGTCGCAATGTGCTGATCAGGAGTGAGAACCTCGATACCGTCACCAGAGATGTCCTTGCCGGTTACATCAGCCGGTCCCTTGACACTGATTGTAGCCACCTTCGGTTCATCGCTGTGCAGCCTGAAACGGAGTTGCTTTACATTCAGCACAACATCGACAACGTCATCCTTTACACCCTTTATGGTGGTAAATTCGTGGAGTACGCCGGGTACTCTGATGGAAGTTACTGCCGCACCTTCGATGGAGGAAAGCAGTACCCGCCTGAGAGCGTTGCCTATAGTGGTCCCGTATCCCCGCTCAAAAGCTTCGGCATACAGCTTGCCGTATGTATCAGTAAGGCTCTCCGAATCAAAATACACATTTTCAGGTAGCTGAAAGCCTTTCTTTTTGAGATCCATTAAGCCTCCTTTTCATGAGTCAGGTCTTTCATGCGGTAAGTCACCATGACCTTACCTGTTGCAGAACAACATTCCCTCTGACTCAAAACTCTTATCACTATTTATTTCGAATAAAGCTCAACTATTAGCTGTTCCTGTACAGGAATATCTATCTCTTCCCTGGCCGGGTAATTGAGCACCTTCCCTTTCAGTGCAGACACATCCATTTCCACCCATGAGGGAATACCCCGGTGCTCCATTCGAGCCATATTTTCCTCAATAACCGAAAGCTTTCTGCTTTTTTCACGGACAGCTATCACATCTCCGGGCCTGACCAGATAGGACGGCACATTGACACGCCTGTCATTCACCGTAATATGTCCATGTAATACAAGCTGCCTCGCCTGACGGCGGTTGGCCGCGATCCCCAGACGGTAAACAACATTGTCGATCCGGCTTTCAAGCAGCCTGAGGAGATGATAACCGGTAACACCCTTTTTTCTTTCAGCCATATAAAAATAGCGCTTGAACTGTTTCTCAAGAACTCCGTAAGTTTCTTTAGCCTTCTGCTTCTCTCTGAGCTGCAGGGCATAGTCCGACAGTTTTTTCCTTCTCTGTCCGTGTTCACCAGGTGCATATTTTCTTCTCTCAACCGCACATTTATCTGTCAAACAGCGGTCGCCTTTCAAAAACAGTTTCTCGCTCTCTCTCCTGCAAAGCCTGCAGAGTGAATCCCTGTATCTCGCCACTATACTCTTCTCCTTTTTGGCGGCTTCGTACCGTTATGAGGAACGGGTGTTACATCCTTTATAAGATTGACTTCCAGTCCGGCGGCCTGAAGCGCCCTTATTGCCGACTCTCTGCCCGCACCGGGACCCTTAACAAAGACGTCGATCTGTCTCATTCCGAAGTTCATCGCCTTCTTCGCGGCGGCATCAGCCGCAATCTGGGCCGCATACGGTGTGCCTTTCCTTGATCCCCTGAACCCCTGGGATCCTGCCGAAGACCATGCAACAGCATTTCCGTTCTGATCCGTTATCGTAATAATCGTATTGTTAAAAGTAGCCTGAATATAGGCGGCCCCGGAATGAACAACCTTCTTTTCCTTCCTGCCGCCTCGTCTCCTCTTCTGTGCCATTTATCAATTATCCCTTCTTCTTGCCGCCGATTGCCTTGCGCGGCCCTTTTCTCGTTCTCGCGTTGGTACTGGTCCTCTGCCCCCTGACCGGAAGGCGTGCCCTGTGCCTGAGCCCCCTGTAACTCCCGATATCCTGAAGACGCTTTATATTCATCGCTATTTCACGCCTGAGATCGCCTTCAACCTTGAAGTCCCTGTCAATGACAGCTCTGAGCTTGACACCTTCTTCATCAGTCAGATCACGGGTCTTTTTATTGGGGTCCACCCCTGTCTCCTTCAGTATCTTCTGGGATGTTGTTCTGCCGATCCCGAATATTCTCGTAAGGCTTATCTCGACTCGTTCGTTTCTCGGTAAATCCACACCTGCAATTCTCACGTTACGATCCTCTTATCCCTGTCTCTGTTTATGTTTGGGGTTGCTGCAGATGACCCTGACGACTCCCTGTCTCTTGATCACCTTGCATTTTGCACATATTGGTTTTACTGATGAACGTACTTTCATTTCGTCTCCGCTCCGGTTCCAGCCAGCTACTTGAACCTGTAAGTTATCCTGCCCTTGGAAAGGTCGTAAGGCGATAGCTCAACAGTCACCCGGTCACCCGGCAAGATCTTGATGAAATGCATCCTCATCTTTCCGGAAACGTATGCCAGAATCTCCTGATCGTTTTCAAGCTTCACCCTGAACATTGCATTGGGCAAATTCTCTACGATCGTTCCCTGAACCTCTATGGCCTCTTCCTTAGGCATTACAGAACTAATAATTATAATGATTCATTCTAATTTAGTCAAGACTTCACAACCATTTTTTGTTAGTGCCACAGTATGCTCAAAATGAGCTGAAAGGCTGCCGTCTTTCGTGACCGCGGTCCAGCCGTCATCAAGTATAACCACTTCCCACCCGCCTGCATTGACCATAGGTTCTATAGCCAGGGTCATACCCTCTCTGAGCCTTGGTCCCTCACCCCGTCTGCCGAAATTTGGTATCTGAGGCTCCTCATGCAATTGGCGTCCTATGCCATGACCGACAAAATTTCTGACAACCGAAAATCCTTCTGCCTCAACGCATTCCTGAATAGAGCAGGATACATCAGATAGCCGGTTCCCGGAAGCCGCTTTCTCTATTCCGGTCTCAAGAGCCCGCTCGGTAACTGCAAGCAGTTTCTTTGCCTGTGCATCTATCTCACCGACCGGTATGGTCAGGGCGGCATCTCCGTAAAATCCCCTGTAATAGACCCCTATATCCACGCTTACAATATCTCCCTTACGCAGTCTGGCGCCCCTGGAGGGGATGCCATGCACTACCTGGTCATTCACCGAGGTACATACACTTGCCGGATAACCTCTGTAACCCTTGAATGCGGGCCGGGCCCCTTTAGAAAGTATATACGACTCGGCAAATTCGTCAAGCTCCTTAGTCGTCACACCAGGAGCAATCCGTTCACTGATTCCCTGGAGCGTCTCCGCAACAATGCGACAGGCATCTCCCATCCGCTTTATCTCATCTGGAGACTTGAGAACTATCAATCACAGAGTCCGTTTACGTCAGAAGCCCAGACTATCCGGACAGTTTCCCGCACACCCATCGGAACGATCATCCCCGCCGGCCCCTCACCCTGCCTTTCTTCATGAATCCATCGTAAGAACGGGTCACAAGGTGAGACTCCATCTGGGAGACCGTGTCAAGTGCAACACCAACGACTATCAGGATCGATGTCCCGCCAAAATAAAAAGGCACATTAAAATATCCCCTCAGAATATCAGGCAGAATACATACAGCGGACAGATAAACGGCTCCCCCGAAAGTTATCCGGGACAGCACCCGGTAAATATAGTCCGAGGTTTTCTGGCCCGGTCTCACGCCGGGGACAAAACCTCCATATTTCTTCAGATTGTCGGCAATATCCACCGGATTGAATATGATAGATGTATAGAAATAACAGAAAAAGAAAATCATGGTTACATAAAGCATCGTATAAAGCACCGTTCCCGGTGCAAGCTGTCGCGCAAAAGATTGTACCCATGGCACAGCGATGAATCCCGCAATCGTTGCCGGAAACATTATGATGGACGAAGCAAAGATGGGGGGGATAACACCGGCCGTATTGACCTTCAGAGGCAGGTGAGTGCTTTGTCCGCCGTAAACCTTCCGGCCTACAACACGTTTGGCGTACTGTACAGGTATCTTTCTCTGCCCTTTCTCGACATAGACGATTACTCCGATAACGGCTATCATCATTGCAACCACGAGCAGCGCCAGGATCAGGTGCATCTCGCCGGCTCTGACAAGAGAAACCGAGCTTATGACAGCGTTGGGGAATCTGGCAACTATTCCGGCAAATATTATGAGCGAAATACCATTACCGATGCCGCGCTCGGTAATCTGCTCACCGAGCCACATCAGAAAAGCGGTACCGGATGTCATCGTAATCATCGTCATCAGTCTGAAAGACCAGCCGGGATTCTGAACGAACGCACCCTGATTCATGCTTTCGATACCTACGGCGATACCGATGGACTGAATGATGCTTATTACGACCGTGCCGTACCTGGTGTACTGAACAATCTTCTTGCGTCCGCTTTCCCCCTCTTTTGCAAGGCGGGCAAGCGCTGGAATGACAACCGTCAGAAGCTGAAGTATGATGGAGGCACTGATGTAAGGCATGATCCCAAGGGCAAAGATAGTGGCTCTCGACAGGGCGCCTCCAGAGAACATGTCGAAGAACCCCATAAGGGCACCGCCCCTTTCCATGAGGAACTTGCTCAGTTCCTCGCCGTTTATACCTGGTGTGGGTATATGTGCGCCTATGCGGTAAACGGCAAGAAGAGCAAGAGTAAAGAGAATCCTGCTCTTCAGCTCGGCAATTCTGAAAACGTTCTGAAAACTGTTAATGATGCTCACGATAAGTAAACTGTGCCTTTTCGATCAGTCCGGAGGGGGGAAGCATATCCGCCTCTTGCCGTCATCAACCCTGAATCAATTCCACGCTGCCGTTAGCCTTCTCGATCTTTTCCCTTGCAGATGTGCTTACGGCATGCACCTTTATCGTATAGGCCCTGGTAACTTCTCCTGAACCCAATATCTTGACGCCTTGCTTCAGATTCCTGATCAACCCTTCCTGCATAAGGAGTTCAGGGGTCACGGTAGTATCCTGAAGCCGCTCAAGTGCCCCTACATTCACAATCGAATAGTCTTGCCGGAATATATTTGTAAATCCGCGTTTCGGCAGACGTCTCTGAAGAGGCATCTGACCGCCTTCAAAGCCGGGCTTCGTACCACCTCCGCTTCTGGAATTCTGGCCCTTGTGTCCTCTGCATGATGTCTTGCCATGACCCGAGCCCGGGCCTCTGCCGACTCTTTTTCTCTTTTTCCTGCTTCCCGGTGCGGGAGCAAGGTCTGAAAGCTTCATCTACTCCTCCGAAACATCTATAAGATGCGATACCTTATGGATCATTCCTCTAATGGAAGGGGTATCGGCATGACTTACTGAATGGTTTATCCTTCTAAGACCCAAGGCACGGATCACTCTCCGCTGTTTCTCCGGCCTTCCTATGAGACTCCTCTTTAATGTAATCCTGATATTTTTCATTCTGTCTTCTGCACCTGTTGCTTGTCTTCCTGATCCTTTCCGAGCCGATTCGATACGGTCTGGTTATCATGCAGCTTCATGAGTCCGTCCATCGCTGCCCTGACTGTGTTGAATGGATTGCGGCTGCCGATGGACTTGGCCACAATATTTTTTATGCCGGCAACTTCCATGACCGCTCTGACCGCTCCCCCGGCGATGAGACCTGTACCCTGTCCGGCAGGAAGCATTACGACCCTGCCGGCTCCGTATCTTCCGTTTATCTGATGTGGAATCGTTCCATCCAGAATCGGAATCCTCACCATGGCACGTTTGGCATGTTCGATCGCCTTTCTGATCGCCTCCGGTACCTCCGCAGCCTTTCCCTTGCCGAAACCGACGTGCCCGTTTTCGTCACCAACTACCACAAGGGCGCTGAAAGAAAACCTTCTGCCGCCCTTGACAACCTTGGCCACACGGTTTATATGAATTACTTTGTCCTTAAGCGGACCCAGACTTTCAGGATCGATCCTGCCCACTATACCTCCCTGTATAAATTAAAGATCAAATATCTAAATTCAACATTAATGTGATTTTTCATAAAAAACTTCCTCAATTTTGCATTTTTATTTTTTACTTTTGATGTCAGAACTGCAGGCCCCCTTCTCTTGCGGAGTCCGCCAGGGCCTTTACACGGCCATGATAGAGGTAGCCTCCCCTGTCGAAGACAACCTGTTTTACTCCTTTTTCAACAGCGCGCCTGGCTATCAACTCGCCAACAGCCTTGGCCGCCTCTATATTGCAGCCGCTGCCGATCTTTCCTTTCAACGCCCTGTCTACCGTGGATGCCGAAGCTATGGTCTTTCCCTCAAAATCATCTATGACCTGCGCATAGATATGCTTCAGACTTCTGTAGATATTGAGTCTTGGTTTCCCGGCAGTGCCGAATATTTTCTTCCTGACTCTTCTGTGTCTAGCCTTGCGGGCTGTTTCTCTGCTCTTTTTCAAATCCTCTCACCTCTGAGAATACTTTGTTTCATAAGAAAGGTTATTTAGCCGCCTTTCCCACCTTGAGCCTGACAAGTTCGTTCGCATACCTTACGCCCTTGCCCTTATATACGTTCGGCGGCCTCAGCGCCCGGATATTGGCGGCAACCTGTCCGATAAGTTGCTTGTCAATCCCCTGAAGTGTCAGCTGTGTCTGCTTCTTGTCAACCTGAGCCGTGATACCATCGGGCAGCATGAACTCGATAGGATGAGAATATCCCAGTGTAAATGTTATCTTCTGGCCCTGAACCTGCGCCCTGTATCCTACTCCTATAATCTCAAGCACCCTTTCGTACCCGTTGCTGACGCCGGTCACCATATTGGCCAGGATGCTGCGGGTGGTGCCGTGCAGCGACCTGTGAGGCTTCGACTCGGATGGCCGCTCGACAGACAGCTGTCCATTACTTACCGAAATCTTCATTTCCGCGGGGCATTCCCACTTAAGTTCACCCTTGGGGCCCTTTACGGTCACCTGTGTCCCCTGGACCTTAACATCGACCCCGGCAGGTATCTCAACGGGATTCTTCCCTATTCTTGACATCTTATCTCCACCTCAAAAAAAATCATACTTACATATTTCTCATCTATTATTATTGATGTTTGATTTTTTCTACCATACATTACAGATAACCTCACCGCCTATTCCTTCCCTGCGGCAGATCTCATCCGTCAGAATACCGCGGGAAGTTGAGAGTATCGCCACTCCGTAGCCACCCATAACTTTCGGAATCGAGTCGCTGCTCACATACACACGGCGGCCGGGCTTGCTCACCCTCTGCAGACCGGTAATGATCTTCTCATCGCCATCTATATATTTCATGGTGATTCTGATTATGCCCTGCTTACCGTCACGCAGCACTTTGAAGCTTTTGATAAACCCCTTTTCCTTCAGAATCTTCGTAATCTCTATCTTCATCCTGGAAGCCGGGATATCAACCTTTTCCAGCTTTGCCATGTTGGCATTCCTTATCCTCGTAAGCATGTCCGCTATCGGATCGGTCATCATAATTCAAATACCTCTACCAGCTTGATTTCGTTACGCCAGGGATCTGTCCTCTGAGCGCCAGTGTCCTGAAGCATATCCTGCAAATTCCGAACTTCCTCAGGTAACCTCTCGGCCGCCCGCACAGGCTGCAGCGGTTGTACGCCCTGACCTTGAATTTTGGTTCTCTTTTCTGTTTTGCGATCAAACTCTTTTTTGCCATCTATCCTGTCCTGTAAAAATCAGTTACGGAAAGGCATTCCGAGATATTTCAGAAGCGCCTTACCCTCTTCATCCGTCTTTGCCGATGTAACGATAATCACGTCAAGGCCATGAATACTGGCCACCTTATCGTAATCTATCTCCGGGAATATTATCTGCTCCTTCACTCCAAAGGAATAATTCCCCCTGCCGTCGAACGACTTTGAAGAAATACCCTTGAAGTCCCTGATGCGCGGCAGCGCAAGGCTGATGAACTTGTCGAGGAAGTTATACATCCTCTCACCACGCAGAGTAACTCTGCATCCTACCGGCATACCGGCGCGGAGCTTGAATGCAGCAATTGATTTCTTTGCCCTGGTTATTACGGCCTTCTGTCCCGTGATCGTCGCAAGCTCCCTGGCTGCAGACTCCAGAGGCTTAATGTCCTGAATCGCCTCGCCCATCCCGACGTTAAGAACGACGCTTTTGAGCCTGGGAACCTGCATTATACTCTTGTAAGAAAAGTCCTTCATGAGATTCGGGACCACTTCTTTCTCGTATTTTTCTCTCAACCTCTGCATAGACTACTCCATGACCTCATTACACTTCTTGCAGGATCTGACCTTCCTGCCATCCTCCAGGATGGTATTTGTTATCCTTGTAGGCTTATCACACTTGGGACATACCAGCATTACGTTGGATCGGTTCAGGGGGGCCTCCTTTTCGATGATCCCGCCCTGCTGATACTTCCTGTTGGGTTTCATATGCTTCTTTACCATATTGATGCTTTCAACTACGACCCGGTTTTCTGAAGGCATTACTGACAGCACACGCCCCCTCTTACCTTTCTCGTTGCCGGTTATGACTACAACTGTGTCGTTTTTCCTTATTCCAAGACCCACTTATTCTCCTCGTTGATACATAATATCTGCGCTACAGCACCTCCGGTGCAAGCGAAACGATCTTCATGAATTCCTTCCATCTCAGTTCTCTTGCGACAGGGCCGAATATACGTGTCCCAATGGGATCGCCCTCCGCATTTATAAGCACGGCGGCATTCTGATCAAACCGGATATATGATCCGTCAGGCCTTCTCACGGCTTTTTTCGTACGTACCACAACCGCCTTTACAACAGATCCTTTTTTTACATTGCTGTTGGGATCCGCCTCTTTCACGCTTACGACGATCCGGTCGCCTATGCTTGCGTATCTGCGGTGAAAGCCGCCCATGACGCGAATACACTGAACCTTTTTCGCTCCTGAGTTGTCCGCCACATGCAGTATGCTTTCCTGCTGAATCATTCGGCTCCCTTCCTGACTATATCAATGACCCGCCACCTCTTGTCTTTGCTGAGCGGCCTTGACTCTATAATCGAAACCATGTCGCCCATACGGCATCTGTTTTCTTCATCATGAGCCTTGAACTTTGCAACCTTCTTGATCGTCTTCTTGTAAAGCGGGTGCTGGGTCAGCCTGGTGACCGCAACTACTACCGTCTTGTCCATCTTGTCGCTTACAACCATACCTGTATATGTCTTCTTGGGCATA
>CAZZGC010000086.1:8443-10073 GCA_964653915.1 uncultured Thermodesulfovibrio sp. | reverse complement strand
AACTCTTGACTCTATTTATTCAGTTTTCTTCTGAGATTCCGAACGCTTACACCGAGGAGTTCGGCAGCCCTGGTCCTGTTTCCGCCGGTGTGCCGGAGAGTTTCGCTGATAAGAATCTCCTCCACCTTCCTGAGGCTTGTGCCGATCGGGATAAAGACACCGTCTCTCTTATCGCCTTCTGGCGGGGCCGGGGTATGGAATGAACCATCTTCAAGATGAGGGATGATATGAAACGGGAATATCTTTCGCGTGTCCTGAGGCAGGAGAGTCGCAACCCTCGTCATTACGTTTCTAAGTTCTCTCACGTTTCCCCGCCACCGGTAACGCTCTAAAACATATATAGTCTCGGCCGACAGTTCGGGATAAGGATGCGGCCAGCCAAGCTCTGCAAATGCCCGCTCGAGAAAATGCACGGCAAGCAGGGGTATATCCTCAATCCGGTCGCGAAGGGGGGGCAGGTGTATCTTGAGAACATTAAGTCTGTAGTAAAGATCCTCTCTAAAGAGACCATCCTTTACCGACTTCTGAAGATCGACATTGGAGGCAGCTATGACCCTTACATCAATGGGGATGGATGTCTCAGCCCCTATGCGGTAAATCCTGCCCTCCTCAAGAACCCTGAGTAGTCTGACCTGGAGGTTCAAAGGCATGTCTCCAATCTCATCAAGGAAGATCGTGCCTCTGTCGGCGGTCTCGAACTTGCCACGCCTCGTTCTGACGGCACCGGTGAAAGCACCCTTTTCGTGACCAAACAACTCCCCTTCTATCAGACTCTCGGGTACAGCCCCGCAGTTGACCGGAATGAAAGGCCCCGACGACCTGCGACTCATTACATGAATCACCCTTGCCACAAGTTCCTTTCCTGTCCCGGTCTCCCCGGTTATCATAACGGTCTGACCGGATGCAGCGATTCTCGGCAGGTGGGCAAGCGCCCGCTTCATCACCGGCGACCTGAGAAGGAAATACGGTTTAACACGTGATACTATCGGATCTATTACAGTAAGGGACTTCCCCGCATCACCGGGCCTGCCCATGCTGCTCTGAATCATGCCCGCAAATCTAACGGTGTCAACCGGCTTTCTCAGGTAGTCATCCACGATCAGCCTTACATCTTCCTGTGATGTCTCAACCGAGTCGTACTCCTGATCTGCAAGCACATAAAAAAGGCTGCCCGGATACCTCGTCTTATAATCCTTGACAAGCTCAATGCACTTTTCATCGACAAGATCAAGCGAGGCTATGATGACATCCGTTTCGGTCTTCGTGAGGGTCTCGACCATCTCTTCAAATCCGCTGGCAACCACAACGCGGGCCCCCGTAACACGCAGGTCATCAGCTATATCAGAAGCCGATGACGAATCATGCTCATAGAGCAGAATCTGAATGCCCCGCAAATCCGAATTACTCACAACATAATTTTCCATAGCTTTCCCTCCCGGTCTTGCAACCAGGGCTTACTAATTATATCAGAACGGATTGGGATTCGAGCACTCATACCGCCCTTCCCGCCTCGCTTCAGGCCATGGCACCGCCATGCCCCTACCGCCTACTGCCTACTATCCTTTTCCCGCTTTTCCCGCTTTTCTCGCTTTTCCCGCTTTTCTCGCTTTTCCCGCTTTTCTCGCTTTTC
>CAZZGC010000086.1:0-8343 GCA_964653915.1 uncultured Thermodesulfovibrio sp. | reverse complement strand
CCCGCTTTTCTCGCTTTTCCCGCTTTTCTCGCTTTTCCCGCTTTTCTCGCTTTTCTCGCTTTTCTCGCTTATGTTTTAATATATCCCATGGCCATCGCTGCAAATAAAATCTTCTTTTCAGGCATCGCGGGAAGCGGGATGTCCGCACTCGCCCTTTTCATGTCTGAAAAAGGTTGCACCGTAGCAGGCTCCGACAGGGCACTGGACAGAAACCCGGACCATCCCCTGCATAAAGTTTTCAGGATAAACAGTATCATGATCCATCCTCAGGATGGGAGCGGCATAGATAACTCTTTCAGTACCGTCGTATTCAGTACCGCGGTAGAAAAAAACAATCCCGACTATAAAAAGAGCGCAGAACTGGGAATCGAAACTTTGACTCGCCCCGATTTGCTTGCCGGCCTTATCCGTCAGTACAGAACTATCGCCGTCGCAGGCACAAGCGGCAAATCCACAGTTGCCGGTATGCTTGCGTTTCTCATGTCCCGGCTCGGCTTGAGTCCTAACTTTATCGGAGGTGGAGCGGTCAGAAGATTCCGCACTTCGGGGAATCCGGGCAACTTCCTCACGGGGAATTCGGATATCCTTATAATCGAGGCCTGCGAGTCTGACGGTTCATTAGTCAACTACATGCCTGAACACGCTATCATTCTGAACCTTGCACTCGATCATCACGATATTGAAACGACCGCATCCATGTTCAGAAGACTTTCCGCAAACACCCCTGGAACAAAACTGATAAATGCCGATGACGCTGCTCTGACTGCAAAACTGCCAAAAGCGGGGCGCACCTTTTCGCTCGATGCTCCCTCGAATTACAGGGCAACAGAGATAGCTCTCGAAGACTTCGGCTCACGATTCCGGCTCGGAAATCTGCACTTCTCTATTGCGATTCCAGGAAAGCACAATGTCAGCAACGCCGTAGCTGCCCTTGCGATGCTGTCCGAACTCGGCGCAGGACTGCAGGATGCAGCCACCCACCTGCCGGATTTTAATGGCATCAGCAGACGGTTCGAGATCATTCGCAATGATAACCACCTCGTAATCGACGATTACGCACATAACCCTCATAAAATCGCTGCACTGATGACGACAGTCAGCAGGATACGTAAAAAGATTTGCTATGTATTTCAGCCTCACGGATTCGGCCCGGTGAGGCTGATGAAGGACGAATATATAGAAGTCTTCCGGGAAGGGCTGCGCAACTCCGACATGCTCGTGCTGCTGCCCATATATTATGCCGGGGGCAACGTAGCAATGGACGTATCAAGCGAAGATATATCCGGACCGGTCAATAAAGGCGGCGGACATGCGATCACTATCGAAAAAAGAGAGGAGCTGTTTGATATTGTGCAAAAATATGAGGCATGCGTAGTTTTCGGTGCAAGAGATTATACTCTTAATAATCTGGCATATACGTTAGCGGAATCATTTCGATCGGCCTGACTCTCTGTACAATCCTTTCCCATGGTCTTCTTTGAGCTTTTTTATCTCTCTCTTCAGTTCCTGCATCTTCACCTCCCTGCCGATGGACATCCTGTAAAACTTCTCCAGTTCCGTCACCCTGCTCCTGATCTCCTCCTCCATCTTCTTCCGCTTCGTAATGTCCTCACAGGTGGTCACCACCCCTATAATCCGCCCCTCCTCATCGGTGACGATATCCGACATTAGATGGACGGCAAACCTGCTGCCATCTTTTCTTATATTCGTGCTCTCCCTGCTCCACCGCTTCATCTTCTTGATCTCATCCTTGTCCATAGGCTCCCAGTCATCCGATGGAGCAAATATCCTTACGTTCCTGCCTATCACTTCATCACGGGAATAGCCATGCATTTTCAGATCAGCATCATTTATATAAAGAATGTTGCCGTCCAGGTCGGTAATTGTAACCCCTATCTGCATCGTCTCGAGAGCCTTTTCATAGGATCGCAGATTTTTTATCGCAACTTCGTATCTGTCATACATATCCTCCAGATTTCTGACCCACTGGCGGAGTTCGAGCAGTTCCGAGACAAGTTGCTCCCGGGTCTTTTCCTCATCCTTGACAACCATCACTATTTATGACGGAAAAAAGCTTGGGAGACTTTAATTGTCCTTAATGCTTTCACTGAGGCGATATATTAAATGGATTAAGACAGACGGGTTATTCCACTCTTTCAAGCCTGACCGTGACCGTAATCTCTCTCTTAGCACGGAGAATCCCCAGAACCACCTGATCGCCGGCATGATACTTTTCAAACTCGTTCCGCAGATCATCATAGGATCTGACTCTCACCCCGTTTACCGACTTTATGATATCTCCAAGGATGATACCACGGGCGGTCTGGACAGTGCCCTTAAGTCCGGCCTCCTCGGCAGAACTGCCGGACAATACGTTAACTATGAGCACCCCGTCGATCCCGAGCCGCTCAGACAGGCGGTCGTTTGCAACCGTCACCCCGAGGCCGGGTCTCGTCACCTTGCCATATCTTATGATCTCCGGAACGACCCTATTAACGATATCGACCGGAACGGCGAAGCCTATGCCGGCGCTTGCACCTGAAGGGCTATATATGGCCGTATTGATACCTATGAGTCTACCCGCACTGTCAAGTAACGGACCACCGGAGTTGCCGGGGTTGATGGCTGCATCCGTCTGAATGACGCCCTGGATTGTCCTTCCTGTCACAGACTCTATCTCCCGACCCAGTGCGCTGACGATGCCGGTAGTCATCGTCTGGTCAAGGCCAAACGGATTGCCGATAGCAAAGACCTTCTGCCCAACCCTCAGATCATCCGACTTGCCGACCATGATAGGCCGAAGTTTTTCCGGTGACGCATCTATCTGCAGCACAGCAATATCCTTGTCAGGGGCTACCCCGACCACCCTGCCCTTCCATGTGGAATGATCGGCAAGAGTGACTTCTACCCTGCTGGCATCCTCTATTACATGATAATTCGTGACTATTCTGCCTTCCTTGTCCCATATGAAACCTGAACCCGTCCCCTGAGGAATCTCATAAATATTCAGGCTGAAGAGGCTTCTCCTGAGCTCTATGCTCGTAATATAAACCACGGAAGGGGAAACGGTTTCGAAGAGCTCGATATTGTTCTTTTCATCTTCTGCAAGATCACCCCTTGCCGTAACGGGCCGGGGTTCAGCCTCCGGGTTGAGTGGGCTGCGGTAATTTCCGAAATACCACCACAGCGCCGCCATCACTAAAAGGATCAGCAATAATACGGGAGCGGCATTGCCCTTCTCCCATCTTGTCTTCATAATCATCCCCCGTTATCCCCCCGGAATCTGACATATTCATCCCAGTATTCGAACAGCTTCTTTGTTGCAAAAAGGTCTCCTACACAGTATTTGGCGATCGTAAGATACTCCCTGCGTCTGAACAGCTCAGGCACTTCATATCCGGTTACACCTGTCTGCTTCGGGCTTTCTATGTTAAACACCCTGCACCACATATGGAGGCTGAACTTTCTCCGTACGGCGCCATAAAATGTGAGAAGGTCGAGCAGGTCAGCATGAGCGAGGCTGTACCTGTTGGGCATAAGTTCCTTGGAAGGCCTTATCCTGTGTACAGCCGACCTTATTATGAGGTATGGAGCGTCAAACCCCCTGCCATTGAACGTTATTATCTGATCGTAATGTCTGACCGCATCCCAGAACCTCCTCAATATGCCGGCCTCGGTGTCCGGTATATACTCTATACCATCCTCCTCAGTCGGCTCCTGAAGCACCTCAGGCGCCTGGTAGAAAACCGCGCCCCTGTCGGTCTCCGGATTAAGCATGCCTATGGCGACTATCTCTCCGGTAACTGGCGAGAGACCGAGCCCCTCTTTGGCGGCCTTTATCTCTTCTTCGCTCTTTGCGAACCGGACAACATACTCCTGAGACATTTCATCGAGAGAGTCAAAGTCCTCCCCGATGGTTTCTATGTCGATAATGATTTTCCTCGGCATTTCAGATATCTAACACTTTAACATAAAAAGTTTCAAAATGACCGGAACTTGCATATAAAGCCATTTATAGGCTATATTAGACTTCCATTTCTTTGTACCGTTATAGTTAGTAATTCAGCTTCGCATAAATAATTACTGGAGGGTAAGAGATGAGTGAGACTATCGAAATCCGCTGGCACGGCCGGGGCGGTCAGGGCACGGTCACAGCGGCAAAGGTTCTGGCTGATGCATGTCTGAGCGGCGGAAGATATGTTCAGGCATTTCCCGAGTATGGCCCGGAGAGAGCGGGAGCACCCCTGAGGGCGTACAACAGGATTAGTGATCACACCATAAGAATGTACTGTCCGGTTCTGCATCCCAGGGTAATCAGCATAGCTGATCCCACGCTGCTCGATGCAGTAAATGTCACTGAAGGTGCTGTTGATGACGCAATATATGTCGTCAATACTTCTCACGAGCCCTCGGAGATCAGGGAAAAACTCGGCGCAAAACCTTCGCAGAAGGTCTTTACAATCGATGCATCTACTATTGCGATGGAATGCATCGGCCGGCCGCTCCCGAACGCGTCGATGCTCGGGGCCATATCAAAAGCGACCGAAATTGTTGATATGGACACGCTTCTTGAAAATGTTAAAAAAAGCTTCGGCAAAAAGTTTTCGCAGAAAATTATAGACGGGAACCTCGAGGCGGCACGCCGCGGTTATGAGGAGGTAAAAGAAGGATGAGCAAGAAACTATGGGAAAGACTGCCGGCAGGCTCCGTAGTCCTTGAGGCTGGAAGCTCGGCAAAGTTCAAAACAGGTTCATGGAGGGCGATGAAACCCCGATGGATCGAGGAAAACTGTATTCAGTGCATGTTCTGCTGGATGTTCTGTCCGGACATGTCCATAAAAGTTACCGAGGAAGGCAAACGCGCAGAGTTTGATTACGATTTCTGCAAGGGCTGCGGTATTTGCGCCCTTGAATGCCCGGGCAGGAAGGGCAAAAAGGCAATAGTCATGGAAAAGGAGGGCAAGTAGATGGGAAACATACTCGCCGTTACAGGCAATCAGGCGGTAGCTGAAGCCCTCAGACAGTCGAACCCGGATGTATGCGCTGCATATCCTATTACACCTGCAACCGACCTCATGCAGAGGTTCTCATCATTTGTGAACGATGGTGTAGTCGATACTGAACTTGTTCTTGTGGAGAGTGAACACAGCGCCATGAGTGCATGCATAGGCGCTTCGGCAGCCGGAGGAAGAGTTGCAACAGCCACATCGTCTCAGGGGCTCGCTCTTATGTGGGAGATGCTGTATATAGCTGCCGGTAACAGACTTCCGATAATCATGCCGCTTGTAAACAGGGCACTTTCAGCACCTCTGAACATTCACGGCGATCACTCAGACGGAATGGGCGCAAGGGATTCGGGATGGATTCAGCTTTATTCCGAAACAGCCCAGGAGGCGTATGACAACACGATACAGGCATTCAGGATAGGGGAGCATCTGGATATCAGGCTGCCTGTGATGGTCTGCATGGATGGATTCATCGTCAGCCACTCGATAGAGCGTGTAGAGTTTATCGATGATGACGAAGTGAAAAATTTCATAGGAGAGTATAAACAGGTAAATCCCCTGCTCGATCTTGATAAGCCGAAGAGTTTCGGGCCCTTGATTCTGACCGATCAGTACCACGATTACAAGAAAGCACAGCATGAGGTTATGAAGAAGGTCAGCGGAGTGGTACGCGATGTAGCCGCGGACTTTGAGAAGATGACCGGCCGAAAGTATGGACTCTTTGAGGAGTACAGGCTCGATGATGCTGAGGTAGCTATCGTTATACTGAACTCTGCTGCCGGTACTACCAAAGACATCATAGATCAGTACCGTGAAAAGGGCCTCAAGGTTGGTCTGCTGAAGCCAAGGCTCTTCAGGCCATTCCCCTATCTGGAGATCGCTGATGCACTCTCGAACGTCAAGGCCATCGCCGTGCTTGACCGCGCCGATTCTTTCGGAGGTTATGGCCCTCTGTTCATGGAGATAAGCAGTGCGGTCATGTCCATGAAATCCAAACCGGCCATGATCAACCGTATATACGGACTCGGCGGGAGAGACTATCTCCCTGATCAGGCCGAGGGCGTTCTTGATGAACTGGTAGGCATAGTGAGTTCAGGACAGATGCCGATCATCAAAGAATACATCGGACTCAGAGATTAACGATATACAGGAGACGAAAAGATGACTACAAAACCTCTCAGACTGAAAGAGCTTGCCAAGGGTGAGGAAAGATTTACCCACGGTCACAGGATGTGTGCCGGCTGCGGGGCCCCCATTATTGTTAAACAGGTCCTCATGGCGACCGACTACCCGATAGTGGCTTCTAACGCCACGGGGTGTCTCGAGGTCTCCACATGCATTTCCGAATATACCGCATGGAAGATCCCCTGGATTCACAGCGCGTTTGAAAATGCCGCCGCTACGATCTCGGGAGTCGAGGCGATGTACCGCTCACTCGTCAAGCAGGGAAAGATGCAGGACAGGGAAGTGAAATTCGTTGCCTTCGGCGGCGACGGCGGAACCTATGACATCGGTTTCCAGAGTCTGTCGGGCGCGATGGAGCGCGGCCATGACATGCTTTATGTATGTTATGACAACGGCGCATACATGAACACCGGAATTCAGCGTTCAAGCGCGACTCCATTCGGGGCGAATACCACGACATGCCCGGCCGGTGATGTCATACCCGGAAAGCCCCAGAAGAGGAAAGACCTTACCAAAATAATGGCCGCTCACAACATACCCTATGCGGCGCAGGCTTCCCCTGCCCACTGGATGGACATGATGAAGAAGGTCCAGAAGGCCCTCTCCATTAAAGGTCCGAAGTTCCTTAATGTTATATCTCCCTGCAACCGGGGATGGCGTTCAAGGACGGACGACGCTATCATGCTCAGCAAATTAGCAGTTGAGACGTGCTACTGGCCGCTCTATGAAGTAGAAAACGGCGTTATACGGATCACCGTCAAACCAAAAGAGAAAAAACCACTGACAGAATTTCTCAAGCCCCAGGGCAGGTTCAAGCATATGTTTGCTCCCGAAAACGAGTGGATGCTCAAGCAGGCCCAGGAAGATATTGACAGTGAATGGGAAAAACTCCAGAAGGAAGCGGCGTTCTGGGCAGAGGAAACGAAAGCCGAAGCATCCAAGTAGTGTTTCTGACGGATAAAACTGTAACGTGCATCAAAGGGTCTGATGAATGCATCAGACCCTTTTTTTATTGAAATTTCTTCCTCAATTTTGATCTTTAATTTTTCAGTTTTAATTTAATAAATATTCTTCCACTCACTTACCACATACCACTACAATCACTTAAGATTCCTCACCCCCACAGGGGGA
Organism: uncultured Thermodesulfovibrio sp.; assembly: GCA_964653915.1. GTDB lineage: Bacteria > Nitrospirota > Thermodesulfovibrionia > UBA6902 > UBA6902 > CAZZGC01. The sequence goes on along the minus strand of CAZZGC010000086.1, from coordinate 1,022 downwards.
TTCGGAATGACATACTCCTTTTCCCGCTCTTCTCGCCCGGGCATGGCACGCCATGCCCCTACTGCCTACTATCCTTTCCCACTTTTCCCGCCATTCCCGCTAAACTTCTAACTCCGTCACACCTCCCCGTAATTTTTAAATTAAGAAGGGTTCTGTTTTTCAACTGGCTTCATTTATAAATTTGCAGAAGGTGTGGCGAAAAAAAATATTGGCGATACCTTAGCCGGTTCCTGTAAGATGCACTCTGTAAGTTTCAAAGTTCCATGTTCCGTGCTATGCGTCTCCATTAATCCCATCGCGTTCAAGATTTTTTTGAGCCATGCCTTTTGCGAATACTCCAACTTGTGAATTATATGGTTAATGATCTGATCCGGGCCAATTGCATTTAAGAGCCTCTTTTCCTTATAATATGTTTTCGTGAATTTAATCTTTCTGAAGAAGGAGGGATGAACAGCGGACAAATTAACGTATAAATTGACATAGGCGATTCCCGGGTAGCTCAGTCGTCCCGAAACATCGGGAGGGTGGCTGTAAATTCACGTGAAATGTATTGGGTTTATATATTAAGAAGCGAATCAGTTAATAAGTTTTATATCGGTCATACTGAAAATCTGGAAAGACGCCTTTACCATCACAATTCTGGACGTGAAAAATATACGAAAATTGCTTCGGACTGGAATGATGTTTACAGAAAAGAATTTAACACAAGAAAAGAAGCCCAAAAGATAGAGAAGTTTATAAAAAAACAAAAGAGCAGAATTTTTATAGAGAAAATCATTAAGGGAAAAATAGATTTGGATCATGTTCCCGGGTAGCTCAGTCGGCAGAGCGGGTGGCTGTTAACCACTTTGTCGGGGGTTCGAGTCCCTCCCCGGGAGCCAGATTTTCTTTACGAACTAAATCGGGTGGGTTGTGAGGAAGGAAATTTTGATTTTCTTTTTCTAAAATTCCGCCGCCTACCCCCACCTGTCCAGAATCTTCTTTTTTAGAGTCTAACTCATTGATTTTTAAAGAATAATAAA
>CAZZGC010000085.1:5770-10076 GCA_964653915.1 uncultured Thermodesulfovibrio sp. | reverse complement strand
CCACGTCATCACCCCCAGTGGCGCCTGAGCCGGTAAGTTCGGTACTCTTTATCACGGGTGGTTCCGTACTGGCATTCAGAAGGTATAAGAAGAAAAAAGCCGCCTGAGCAGGCTGCCTTACTAACCCGGACCGCTTTACGAATTCAGATACTTCCGGGTAATGCCTGTCTTATGACATCATGGGAAAAGCCACGCCGCCTGAGCATACTCCAGAGCCTCTTCCTTTTCTGATCGTCACTGAATCTGTCCATCGTCCGAAGCTTCTTCTCGATTAAAGCGCGAGCCGACCTGAGCTCCGACTCAGAGCTATGAGACATGAGAGACTCTTCGATAAGCCGGGAGTCCAGGCCCCGCTTTTTCATAAAGACCGCTATTCCGGTTCTCCCGAGCAATTTTCTTTCAGATGCTATCCTGAGAAGTTCCGGAGCCAGCTTTTCATCATCGACAAGCCCGCTCTTTTCGAGGGAAGAGATTGTTGTATCGATATCAGATGAAGAGAACCCTTTCCGCGACAGCCGTTCAATCAACTCCTGCCGGCTTCGGGCCCTGTAGGCAAGCAGCCTCAGGGCTGCCGCCCTGACTTCAGCGGGAGAACCGCTCGATTTCCGGCTCCGGGGTCCTCGGGCCTGACCTCCCTGTTTCCCCATCTCTGGCTGTACCCCCCCAGATATCTCTCGTTGACATGACACCCTTTACCTTGAGGGCGAAATCGTCTGCATTTGTTGCCCTGCTTACGGCATCCTCATAAGTAATGAGGCCCTTCTGATAAAGGCTCAGCAGTGACTGGTCAAATGTCTGCATTCCGTACTGACTGACACCTTCGGCAATATAATCCTGAATGAGCTTTGTCTTGTCGGGATCTTCGATGCAGCTCTTAATGGTTGCAGTGGCTACAAGCACCTCCACGGCCGGCACCCTGCCGTTTCCATCGGCATGGGGAACAAGTCTCATCGATATTATCGCCCTCAACACAGATGCAAGCTGCGTCCTGACCTGCCTGTGCTGATAAGGAGGAAAAACAGATATTATCCTGTTGATCGTCTCCACTGCGTCGGCGGTATGAAGTGTACTCAGGACAAGATGACCTGTCTCCGCCGCAACAAGGGCGGTCTGAATTGTCTCAAAATCCCGCATCTCGCCGACCAGGATAATATCCGGGTCCTGCCTCAATGCCGCTCTGAGTGCCTTGGCGAATGATATCGTATCAAGTCCGAGTTCCCGCTGACTGATTATGCTGTTCTTGTCCTTATGCAGAAACTCGACAGGGTCCTCTATGGTTATGATGTTGTTCGTACGAACCTCATTGATATAGTCGATCATGGACGCCAGCGTGGTTGTCTTACCACTGCCGGTGGTTCCGGTAACAAGAATCAGGCCCCTCGGTTCCAATGCTATCTTTTTCAGAACGAGGGGGAGCTGAAGCTCTTCTATGGTCTTGAGCTTTAAAGGTATTACTCTGAATACGATACCCACGGTGCCGCGCTGGACAAAACAGTTGCACCTGAAGCGTCCGAGACCGGGCACGCTGTAGGATATGTCCACATCCCTGTTCTTCTTGAAATGATCCCTCTGCGACTCCTTAAGGACAGCCCATGCTATATTGGAAGTATCCTCGGGCGTCAGCCTTTTCTCATCTTCCATGGACCGGAGTGCTCCGTTCACCCTGATGACGGGATGACTTCCTGCCTTGATATGAAGGTCCGATGCCTTCATCTGTACAGCCTTTTTCAGCAACGCATCGATGTAAGCCGACATATATTTACCTCTTGAAGTTACATGCTTCCAGTATCTTTGCCTCTATCTCATCGGCAATCTCGGGATGATCCTTGAGATACTGTTTAGCATTGTCCCTTCCCTGCCCTATACGGTTGCCGCCGTAAGAATACCACGAGCCTGCCCGTTCCACAATCTGTTTCTGCAGTCCCAGGTCGATGAGTTCTCCTTCCCTCGATATACCCTCGTTGAAATATATATCGAATTCAGCCTGTTTGAACGGCGGAGCCACCTTGTTCTTGACGACCTTAACCCTGACCCTGTTTCCAACGGATTCCTGTGCGGTCTTCAGATTCTCTATCCTCCTGATATCCAGTCTGACAGAAGAATAGAACTTCAGAGCATTCCCGCCAGTCGTGGTCTCGGGATTACCGAACATCACTCCGATCTTCATTCTGATCTGGTTGATGAATATCACGGTTGCCTGACCCTTCGATATGGCCGCGGTCAGCTTTCTGAGCGCCTGGCTCATCAGTCTGGCCTGCAGCCCGGGAAGGCTGTCACCCATGTCACCCTCGATCTCAGCCCTCGGCACAAGTGCTGCCACCGAATCTATGACGATGATATCCAGTGCTCCGCTTCTTACCAGCGTCTCCGTTACCTCGAGTGCCTGTTCCCCTGTGTCCGGCTGACTCACCAGAAGATCGTTAACATTTACGCCCAACTTGGAGGCATAGCTGACATCGAGGGCATGCTCAGCATCAATGAAGGCGGCTGTACCGCCGTTTTTCTGCGCCTGGGCTATAGCGCTCAACGCAAGTGTTGTCTTTCCTGATGACTCAGGGCCATAGATCTCAACCACCCTGCCGCGAGGGAAGCCTCCCACTCCCAGCGCCATATCAAGCCCCAGGGAACCGGACGGGATAGCCGGAATTTCGACTATGCCCTCGGATCCGAGCCTCATGATAGAGCCCTTGCCGAACTGCTTTTCTATCTGGGATATTGCTACCTCAAGAGCCTTTGCGCGATCTTTCTCTGACATATCTCCTCCCTTGAATTTTTATTTTAATTTCTTCATGCACTTTCAAAACCGCCGGCTCCCCCTTTCCCGCCTGTTATTTCAGCGGAAAAGATGCCAGCCGGCTGTATCTCGCACCTTCAGGGCGAAGTTCGCTCCTCATGAACGACACGGACGATACCGTAACACTGCCGAATTCCCTCTCCCTCATCGATTCCAGAATATCCATCACCGTTCTCTTCCCTCTCTGAGATCTGAACCTGCCCAGAGTCAGGTGGGGAACAAACTTCCTGCCGTCGGAAGGGAATCCTGCCGACTCCAAAGCACTTTCGATATCGTCCCTGAGTTCGGACAACTGATGACTCTCGGCCGTTCCGACCCAGAGCACCCTCGGCGCCCGGGAGTTGGGAAAGGCCCCCGCCCCTCTGAATACCAGATCAAATGAATGGTGTCCCCTGCATGCCGACCCGATTTTTTCGTTTATTTCATCGAGCCTGTCCTCGTTCACCTCGCCAAGGAACTTCAGTGTCAGATGAATCGCTCCTGGGCGGACCCATCTTATGTCAGAATCCCCCCTCTTGAGCTCCCGCTGCGCCTCCGCAAGAGCAGTCAGAACGTCATCAGGCAACTCTATAGCGATAAATGTTCTCAACAGGCACGGTTCATCTCATTTTCAGGTCACAATAGGATACCACAGAAGCAGGCGAAAATTCTCCGGGAAGGACGGCCTGACAGACCTGTTTCAGCCACCGAAAAAACGCATCCAGACCTGCAGACAGAGGTTGGTGTACACACCGGCCAGAACGTCGTCCAGCATCACACCGGCACCTCCTGGAACCATCCTTTCAACTGTCCTGACAGGGGGCGGTTTAATGACATCAAAGACACGGAATACAAAAAATGCAGCGACCAGGTATCCGGGACTGCGCGGTAGAAAGATGACCGAGGTCATATAGCCGCAAAGCTCGTCAATGACTATCCTGCCGCTGTCCTTGCCGAAATCCCTCTCGGTCTGATGGGCAGTGTAGACCCCCACAATAAAGACAAGAGGCAAGGCCACAAGAAGAGAGGCATCATCGGGATTCCAGAAAAATACAAGCGCCAGGGCAACTGCCGAACCGACTGTTCCGGAGGCAAATGGGAAATAACCGGTATAAAGCAGTGACGCGATCAGATGATTCAGCCGTCTCACTGCTTCTGACTGTCCTCTTCAATGATCCGCCATGAATGCGTTATCTTTGCCGAGCCACCGATGGTCGCTCCCACGAGGCAGTATCTGTCGAGAGACAGTTCGATAGACCGCTTTACCGCAGCCTCATCCACCCCCCTGCCGGTTACCACGTATTCAATATGTATATCCGTAAACCTGTGGGGATGATTTTCTGATGTTTCACCGCTTACATTGATCTCAAGGTCGGTTACATCCTGCTTCTTTTTCCTTAGTATGGATATGACATCCATACCGCTGCATCCACCGAAGGCCATAAGTACGAGCTCGGAAGGTCTGGCCCCGCTGTCTGTTCCGCCTACTTTCGGCGGAGCATCCATTATTACTGCATGACCGGAATCGGCCGT
>CAZZGC010000085.1:0-5670 GCA_964653915.1 uncultured Thermodesulfovibrio sp. | reverse complement strand
ATGAATATTATAAACGACAACCATCCAATATACCGCCGTCTCCTGTCAAGCTCTATATAAGGGTATACAACCGGTGGATGCCTGTAGCCGATCACAAACATCAGCACAGCCCAGACTATCCATCCCGGCCACAGAAACAGTCCCATTACTACGAGTACGGGTATTGTCAGCCTCGATATCTGTTCATGCCTCTCACCAAAAAGCGCATATACTATATGCCCTCCATCAAGTTGTCCAATAGGCAGGAGATTCAGTGATGTAACTAAAAGGCCTATCCAGCCTGCAAAAGCGACCGGATGAAGTATTACATCGTACTTCTCAGGATCCGCATTCAGTACCAGCTTTGATATGAAGGCAAAGATTATCGAGCTGCCGAACGCCATACCTTCCTGAATCTGGCCGGCAGCCCTGACCTCGGACATCCGCAGGCCTATTACTGATGCCGCGACCGCGACAATGAATCCGCCTATAGGACCGGATGCCCCGATGTCTATCAGCGACCTCCTGTCCGGAATAGGAGGCTTCATCTTTATGATTGCTCCGAATGTTCCGATCATTGATGGCGCCGGTATGAAATAGGGAAGTGTTGCAGGCACATGATGTTTTCTGGACATAAAGTAATGTGACAGCTCATGAGTGAGGAGGATAAGGAGGAGTGTCAGCGAAAAGGGCAATCCCTTGTATATCTTGCCGGGCTCTTCCCAGGGCACAACACCGCTCATCATCGCTCCGGCAAAAAGGGTTGTCAGGAACGTGAGAAAAAAAAGCAGCACATGCAGCCGTGTCAGCTTATGAGGCATGCGAGGTCCTTCTATATTTTGTCAGCAAGGCAAATATGATGAAATAACTCGCTATGGAGGAAATGATGCAGATCAGAAACGATCCGACGAAAAAAGACGATATCAGCGGCTTCATCGCCCTGGCAGCCGCAAGGAAAGTGTCCATATCGGTCATCCCGGAGATGATTTTCATCAGCGTAAGGTGCTTCCAGTCCATATCTGGCAGTATCTGGTCTATACCCATTATCCTGGCGCCTATCCAGACATTGAAAGTGGAAATCGGCACAATAGTCCAGGGATTGTTCACACTGACACCCACGAGGGCCACGAACTTGTTGAGCCGGAAAAGCCAGGCAAGAAAAAAACCGCCGATATAATGAAGGCCAAGCAGGGGAGATATGCCCATGAAAACTCCGAGAGCGAACGCAAGGGCTATCCGCTTCGGGGAATCCTTGACCTGAAATATGCTCCTGAATTTATCCTTGAAATAACCGCTCATGAAAATATTCCGGCAACAAACCCATATATTTTACCTGAAATGATCATATCCTTCAGAACCGAACGTCCGCCGGCTGCCGCATCTGTCAACAATGTACCTGCCGCGCTTCGTTATCTCCCCTATTCTGAAGGCACCGGCAATGCTCCTCCTGCGCGACGTAAAGAGCATTACATAATCCTCACCGCCTCTCATTGCAAACTCGAGAGGATCTGCATTCATTCCGTCCGCAACCGAAATCAGGGCATCCGACAGGGGGATCTTATCTCTGTATATCAATGCACCGGTTCCGCTTTCATCACAGATATGGCCAAGATCGGTGAGAAGACCATCGCTTATATCGATCATCGAGGTTATGCCGGAGAGATTCTGTAACCCCGCCGGCACCGGCATCAGATGTTTCTTCATGAGAGACATGGAATCACCGGCGCCGAACTTCCTTATACGCCTCTTTCTCCTCTTCAGGAGCTCAAGGCCTGCCGCAGAATCGCCCAGAGACCCCGTCGTAAAAATGCTGTCTCCCGGCCTCGCACCGTTCCGGCTTATCACCCTGCGCACCGGGCCGATTATACTGCCGCAAAGAATCAGATCGTGCCGGCTTCGGCATGTATCGCCTCCGGAGAGAGACATCCCGAATCTGCCGGCTATGTCCGATATGCCCCGGAACATCTCATCGATATCCGCAGGCCGGCATTTATCAGGCAGGCCCATGCTGACAAAAAAAGATAACGGCCTGCCCCCCATGGCAAATATGTCACTAATGTTTGCTGCTGCAAGCTTGTATCCCAGTTGGTAGAATGTTGTATAGGTGAGATCGAAGTGAACATGCTCGATCATCATGTCGGTTGAAACCAGCATCTTTGCGCTACCCGACAAAATGACCGCCGCATCATCTCCAATGCCCATGAGTATACCGGGCTTTTCATCTCCGGTAAGCCGGCGTATGCGATTAATGATACCGGACTCACCAAGTCCGTATAATGACCGGGCTTTCTCTGAAGACTTCCTGCCCTTGCATGATTTAACCCGCATCCTTCATAAACCTTACCGTAGTTTCGGGGGAGGCTTGAAAAAAAGCATTGAAGCAACCGTTTCAGCGGCGCTTTTTCTTATTCGTCGACCTCTTCAGTGCATGCTTCAGCACCTGATCCATAGTCTCGACCGGAATGAACTCCATATCCTTCATGACATATTTGGGAATCTCTTCGAGGTCCTTTTCGTTTCTCTTCGGTATGATTATCTTGTGGATACCCATCCTCTTGGCTGCGAGGGCCTTTTCCTTCAGGCCGCCTATGGGAAGAACCCTGCCGCGCAGCGTTACCTCTCCTGTCATCGCAACACTCTTGTGAACAGGCCGGCCGGTAAAGGCCGACGCTATTGATGTAGCCATTGTAATACCCGCCGACGGCCCGTCTTTCGGAATAGCCCCTGCGGGTACGTGAATATGGATATCGTTTTCCGAAAACATCCTGTTTGTTATGCCGAGCGACTTGGCGCGTGACCTGATATAGCTGAGGGCCGCATGGGCCGATTCTTTCATGACATCACCCAGCTGTCCGGTAAGAGTGAGGTTGCCCTTGCCCCTCATTATCGTGGCCTCTATATAGATTATATCCCCACCCGTCTCGGTCCAGGCGAGACCGGTTGCGACTCCGATCTCGTCCTTCTGGATCTCCTCTTCCGGCAGATACTTGGGAACTCCGAGATAGCTTGAAAGATTCGAGGGAGTAATGCTGTATTTCTTGTCCTTGCCCTCAGCTATCTTCCTGGCCACCTTGCGGCAGAGGTTGGCGATCTCCCGTTCCAGATTCCTCACTCCGGCTTCACTGGTGTAGTTGGTTATCACCTGCATCAGGGCAGCATCATTTATTTTTATATTCTTTTCACTGATACCATGCTCTTTCATCTGCTTGGGGATAAGATAACGTTTTGCGATATTTATCTTCTCCTCCGCCGTGTACCCTGAAAGGGCGATGACCTCCATCCTGTCCCTCAGTGGCGACGGCACAGGATCCATCAGATTAGCTGTCGTTATGAACATTACGTTGCTCAAATCAAAAGGCACGCCGAGATAGTGATCTGCAAAAGAGTTGTTCTGTTCCGGGTCAAGCACCTCAAGCAATGCCGATGCAGGATCACCGCGAAAGTCCATCCCTATCTTGTCCACCTCATCGAGCATAAATACAGGATTATTCGTCCCTGCATTCTTTATTCCCTGAATGATTCTTCCCGGCATCGCTCCCACATAAGTGCGCCTGTGGCCCCTGATCTCCGCCTCATCCCTCATACCGCCCAGAGACATTCTGAAAAATTCTCTGCCAAGTGCGCGCGCTATGGACTTTCCGAGAGACGTCTTGCCGACACCGGGCGGCCCCACAAAACAGAGGATCGGTCCCTTCATCTTTTCCTTAAGCTTTCTGACGCCCAGGTACTCCAGGATCCTCTCCTTGACCTTTTCCAGGTCATAATGATCTTCATCGAGCACCTTCTTTGCCTTTTTGAGATCAAGGTTATCTTTCGTTGATCTTGCCCATGGAAGCTCTACAAGCCAGTCGATATATGTCCTTATGGTTCCCGCTTCGGCACTGTCGGGATGCATCTTTTCGAGTCTGCTGATCTGCTTGAATGCCTCCTTTTCCACTTTCTCCGGCATCTTCGCCTCTTCAACCTTTTTGCGGAGCTCCATTATCTCCTCGGTCTTTTCATCTATCTCACCGAGTTCCTTCTGGATCGCCTTCAACTGTTCACGCAAAAAGTACTCCCTCTGCGTCTTGTCGATCTCCCCTTTTACATCAGACTGTATTTTCTGCTGAACAAGCAGGAGCTCTACCTCCCGGCTGAGAATTTCGCTGATCTTCTTGAGCCGGTCGATCGGGTCGGTCTGCTCTAAAAGTTCCTGGGCCTGGTCTGATTTAAGCCCGAGGTTGGATGCCACAAGGTCAGCCAGCCTGCCCGGCTCCTCGATATTTTCGATAAGTACTATTATGTCCGGCAAAAACGATTTACCGAGAGCAAGGGACTTGTCCACGAGTTCCTTGACATTGCGCATCAGCGCCTCAACCTCTATCGTAAGTTGAGGCTGCTCCTGATCCATAAGCTTTTCAACGCGCCCTACATAAAATGGTTCTTCCTGCACAAATTCCGTTACTTTCGCCTTTGCCAGTCCCTGCACGAGTATCTTCAGCCTGCCGTCAGGCAGCTTCAGCATACGCAGGATAGTGCCGACCGTACCAACGGAATACATGTCTGCAGTGGACGGATTTTCGATATTGACGTCCTTCTGAGATACAAGCAGAATCAGCTTGTCTCCCTCCATAGCCTGTTCAATCGCCCTGATCGACATATCTCTTCCGACAAACAGAGGCAGTATCATGTACGGAAAGATCACGATATCCCGAACCGGCAATATCGGAAGCGATGATGGTATCTCTATATCGCGATCTTCTTTTATATCCATATCAGCCATTGCGTCTCCTTTCAACTGTCCGGAACGATCCTTGACAGCAGATAATTCCTGAACTCTTCGCCGACAGCAGGATTCTTCAGGGCAAACTCGACTGTGGCCTTGAGATATCCCAGTTTGTCGCCCCCGTCATACCTCCTGCCATTGAAGAGATACCCGTAAACAGGTTTGCGCCTGAGCATGGACTTTATGGCGTCCGTAAGCTGAATCTCACCTCCCCGTCCGGGTTTCGTTCTCTCGAGAAAGCGGAAAATATCAGGCGTCAGAATATACCGGCCTATGATTGCCAGATCGGACGGCGCCTTTTCAGCAGCCGGCTTTTCCACCATGTCGCTCAATTTGTATGTATTGTCGTCAACCTGCCTCCCCTTGATTACACCATAGCGGTGGATCTCGGACTTTGGCACCCGCTGAAGGGCTATGACGGAAGCATTATATTTCCGGGACGTTCTGACCATGTTACGCAAGAGATTGTCTTCGGGGTCAATCACATCGTCGCTCAGAATAACCGCAAACGGTTCATCCTTTACAAACGGCTTGGCGCACAGAATCGCATGACCGAGTCCCTGGGGGGCACCCTGTCTTATATATGCAAATTCATAATCAGCAAGATGCTCTATCTCCTCCAGCAGCTTCTCCTTGCCGTTTTTCCTGAGCGTTTCTTCAAGCTCCCATGCGTAATCAAAGTGATCTTCTATAGCGCGTTTGGACTTTCCGGTGATAACTATAAATTCCTTTATGTTGCACCGCTCCGCTTCTTCGACCGCATACTGGATCATGGGCTTATCCACGATCGGCAGCATCTCCTTGGGAGATGCCTTGGTTGCGGGCAGGAAGCGGGTTCCAAGCCCGGCTGCGGGAAAGACCGCCTTTGTTACCTTTTTGCTCATCCCTGTCTCCTTGAATGTCCTGAGAATTATACTGATTTACGG
>CAZZGC010000084.1:0-10388 GCA_964653915.1 uncultured Thermodesulfovibrio sp. | reverse complement strand
TCAGGGCCGTAATGCCCGCGATGATCGAGCCGGCAAGCAGTATCTTTTCTCTCAGACCCAGAGGCATAGAGGAATTATACAATAAAGAAAAGCGGGAAAAGGATAGTAGGCAGTAGGCGGTAAGCAGTAAGCAGCAAAAACACGCTGTGCCTTTGCACCTTTGGGCCTGAAGCGAAGCGGGAAAGATTATGACTAATCTCATACACTAATAAAGCCATGAGCTGGTAATCTAAAACTGTGAGATCATATGCCGGGAAAACAGTGAAATCGAGAGGGTGGTTTTGATGCGGGTACCACTTGTAAAGGAATGGGGTTCATGGGTTGTTTTTGCTTCGTCCTCTTTTGCAGCGATGGCTGCCGCGTCTGTCTCCACGGGCAATGCTGCAGGTGATGGTTCAGCAACTGATCTGATCATGGGGCTGGCGGGAATGTTTTTTCTCATCAACGCAAAGAACCCCCTTGCATCATCCATAAGGAGTGGTTTCAGGCGTCCGGAACATGTTATTTGGCTGATTTTCTTTTCGCTGGCAGGGGCGTTACTGCTGTTCCCCGTGATGAAAACAGCCTTGCCGCTTCTCATGGTATGCGCGATTCCAGCCGTAACCTATGCGATACTTCTGTGGATGGGGAAGGAACATCACATTATGGCTGAACTGAACGGTTTCGCACTCCTGTCGCTGGCGGCTCCCATCGTATTTTTCATTCTCACAGGTGATGTTTCATGGAGGCTCTATGTTGTTGTTCTCTTATTCTTCTGGGCGGGCGTCTTCAAGGTGAGAGTCAGGATCAGAAAGAACAGTTTCTACAAGACCGTCATGGTTGCTTACTGTGTGCTTGCAGTTGCCGTATATGCGATTTCGGGTATTCCCGTTATTATTCTGCTTCCGCTGATTGAGAATGTTGTTTCCTCAATACGCTTCAGAGAGCAGAAACTTCGGACCACCGGTAATATTGAACTGGCAAAGAGCGTGCTTTTCGTGTTTCTGGTTTGGCGCTTCTGGCCCGCCGCGATGTAGATGTTAAAGCTGCCTGTTGAATATCCGATAAGAATATAGCAAAGGCATAAAAAAAAGGGTGCCTCTTCCTCTACCGCCTTAAACCAATCATGAGATGATAAGCGAAGGCAGATATGGAGAGGCACCTTTTTTTATCCTCCCTTTATGGCTCTTATTATATCAGTTTTTTCAGAAGGTGTCAGAAATTCAGAGTCGGGAGTTATGATTTAGGGGATAGACGGGTGGATGGGAGGAATATTCCGTGCTGGGTGATTTATATTTTTTTATTGAAAATGTTATACTTGCCTCTCGATTTTCGGGCGTTCTCGATTTCTGGTTGTCTGGTGCCCGGGAAAAGAATAATTTTTATCGGGAAAGTATTGACAAAAATGTTTTCTCCTGATAAAATCTCAAGGTTTTCCTATCGAATGGAAAGTGCATTAAATTAACGCTTGTTTTTTATTGAGAGGAGAAGAGTTGCCTACTATATCGCAGTTGGTCAGAAACGGAAGGAAACAGGTCATTCAGAAGACCAAAAGTCCGGCCCTTTCTTCGTGCCCGCAGCGCAGGGGTGTCTGCACGAGGGTTTATACGACAACGCCAAAGAAGCCTAACTCGGCCTTGAGAAAGGTTGCGAGAATAAGGCTGACCAACAAGATGGAAGTAACCGCTTACATCCCGGGTGTCGGACACAACCTCCAGGAGCATTCCATAGTTCTGATTCGTGGAGGGAGAGTCAAAGACCTTCCGGGTGTCAGATATCATATCGTAAGAGGTGCCCTCGACACGCTTGGCGTTGCCGACCGCAAGCAGGGACGGTCGAAGTATGGAGCCAAGAGACCAAAATAACAATTAAGGAAATGCCATGCCGAGAAGAAGAGTAGCAGAAAAGAGAGAAATATTGCCTGATCCGATATATAACAGCAAACTGCTGAGCAAGTTTGTCAACTCCCTTATGAAGGACGGCAAGAAGGCGGTTGCCGAGAAGATCTGTTACGGGGCGCTCGACATTATAAAGGACAAGACCAGTGATGATCCTCTGAAGGTCTTCAAGACCGCAATAGAGAACGTGAAACCGGTAATTGAAGTTAAATCACGCCGTGTAGGAGGCGCGACATATCAGGTGCCGGTTGATATAAGACCCCAGCGCAGGAACGCCCTTGCCTTCAGGTGGATTATCGGATATGCAAGGGCCAGGGGCGAAAACACCATGAGGGAAAAGCTGGCAGGCGAGCTGATGGACGCCGCCAACAAGACCGGCGCATCGATCAAGAAAAGGGAAGATACTCACAAGATGGCCGAGGCTAACAAGGCCTTTGCTCATTACAGATGGTAAACGAATTGAAGACAGTGGCAGCCAATACATTAGAAAAGACGAGAAATATAGGCATAATGGCTCACATAGATGCCGGCAAGACGACTACGACCGAGCGTATTCTCTATTACACCGGGGTCACTTACAAGATGGGTGAAGTGCACGAGGGAACAGCGGTCATGGACTGGATGGTCCAGGAACAGGAGCGGGGAATTACGATCACTTCCGCAGCCACAACATGCTTCTGGAACGAAAACCGCATTAATATTATAGATACTCCCGGTCATGTAGATTTCACGATAGAGGTCGAACGTTCCCTGCGCGTACTCGACGGAGCTGTTGCCCTCTTTGATGCAGTGGCCGGCGTTGAGCCGCAGTCCGAAACGGTCTGGAGGCAGGCCGACAAGTACAACGTGCCGAGGATAGCTTTCATCAATAAGATGGACAGGATGGGCTCGGATTTTTTCATGAGCGTTAACTCAATGGTCGAGAGGCTGGGGGCAACGCCTGTACCAGTACAGATCCCTATCGGGGCTGAGGAGCACTTCAGGGGACCGATTGATCTTATCAGGATGAAGGCCTATATATTTGAGGACGAAACTCTCGGAGCTAAGTTTGTGGAGACCGATATACCTGATGAACTCGTCCCGCTTGCATTAGAGCACAGAGAAAAAATGATAGAGACCCTGGCCGACTTTGATGACGAAATAATGGACAAATATCTTTCGGGAGAGGAGATAAGCTCTGCTCTCCTTTTGGCGGCGGTCAGAAAAGGCACGATCGAGCTCAGGATCACGCCTGTGCTCTGTGGTTCTGCTTTCAAGAACAAAGGTGTTCAGCAACTGCTGGATGCGATTGTGCATTATCTGCCCTGTCCCCTCGATATTCCTCCTATAAAGGGAATTGAACCCGGCACAGGCAAGGAGACCGTCAGGAAGGTTTCGAAGAGCGAACCCTTCTCGGCGATTGCATTCAAGATAATGACCGATCCCTTTGTGGGACAGCTTACATTCATAAGGGTGTATTCGGGTACGCTATCAACAGGCTCTTACACTTACAATTCGACCAAGGATATTAAGGAGAGAGTAGGCCGGCTCCTGCATATGCATGCCAACAAGCGTGAGGAGGTCAAGGAAGTCAGCGCAGGCGATATAGTTGCTGTTGTGGGTCTGAAAAACACGCTCACCGGCGATACTCTCTGCGACGAGAATCATCCGGTTATTCTCGAATCAATGGAATTTCCGGAACCCGTCATATCCGTTGCCATAGAGCCGAAGACAAAGGCTGACCAGGAAAAGCTTTCCATTGCACTTAACAAGCTTGCTCAGGAGGATCCTTCCTTCAAAGTGTCACTGGATGAGGAGACGGGTCAGACGATTATATCCGGCATGGGTGAGCTTCATCTGGACATTATAGTCGACCGGCTTCTCAGGGAGTTCAAAGTCGGCGCCAATGTCGGAAAGCCTCAGGTTGCCTATAGAGAGACTATCAGGCAGAAGGTTGCGGTCGAGGGTAAATTCGTGCGTCAGTCAGGCGGCCGCGGCCAGTACGGCCATGTTTATATAGAAATGGAACCTCTCGAACCGGGAGGGAACTTCGAATTTGTGAACAAGATAGTGGGCGGCGCTATTCCCCGTGAATATATCCCGGCCGTTGAAAAGGGTGTAAAAGAGGCGCTCGAAAATGGTATACTTGCCGGTTACCCGCTTGTGGACGTAAAGGTAACTTTGTATGACGGCTCATATCATGAGGTGGATTCCTCTGAGATGGCCTTCAAGATCGCGGGTTCGATGGCGGTCAAGAATGCCGCCGCAAAGGCGAAGCCGGTGCTTCTGGAGCCGGTCATGGCGATAGAGGTGGTGACCCCTGAAGAATATATGGGAGATGTAATTGGTGATCTGAATGCGCGCAGGGGTAGGGTTCAGACGATGACACAGCGATCGAATGTCCGTGTCATCGCGGCCCAGGTGCCGCTTTCATCCATGTTCGGATACGCAACCGATCTGCGGTCCAAGACACAGGGACGTGCCACATACACGATGCAGTTTTCCCATTACGAGGAAGTCCCGAAGAACATATCTGAAGAGATCGTACTTAAAGTACGCGGAGGATAAGGAGGCAAAAATGGCAAAGGCGAAATTTGAAAGGACGAAGCCGCATGTAAACATCGGAACGATCGGGCATGTAGACCATGGGAAGACGACGTTAACGGCGGCGATAACGAAGTATCTGGCGATGAAGGGGAAGGCGGATTTTCGGGCCTTTGATTCGATAGACAATGCGCCTGAGGAGAAGGCGAGGGGAATAACGATAGCGACTGCGCATGTGGAGTACGAGACGGACAACCGGCATTATGCGCATGTGGACTGTCCGGGGCATGCGGACTATGTAAAGAACATGATAACGGGAGCGGCGCAGATGGACGGCTCGATCCTGGTGGTGAGCGCGGCGGACGGGCCGATGCCGCAGACGAGGGAGCATATACTGTTGTCGAGGCAGGTAGGGGTACCGTATATAGTGGTATTTATGAACAAGGTGGATATGGTGGATGACCCTGAGCTGTTGGATCTGGTGGAGATGGAAGTGAGGGAGTTGTTGAGCAAGTATGAGTTTCCTGGAGATGATATACCGATCATAAGGGGTTCGGCGTTGAAGGCGCTTGAAGGCGGGGAGGACGTGTCAGGAGAGGAGTACAAGTGTATAGATGAGTTGATGGCGGCGGTGGATGAGTATATACCGACGCCTGAGCGTGATATAGACAAGCCGTTTCTGATGCCAGTGGAGGATGTGTTCAGTATATCCGGTCGAGGGACGGTAGTGACAGGAAGAGTGGAGAGGGGAATCATCAAGGTAGGGGAGGAAGTAGAGATAGTAGGAATAAGCGAGACGCGGAAGACGGTGGCGACAGGAGTGGAGATGTTCCGGAAGCTGCTGGATGAGGGACGAGCAGGGGATAATATAGGAGTGTTGTTGAGGGGAACGGCGAAGGATGAAGTGGAAAGAGGAATGGTGTTGGCGAAGCCCGGGAGTATAACGCCGCACACGAAGTTCAAGGGAGAGGTATATATACTGACGAAGGAAGAGGGAGGGCGGCACACGCCGTTTTTCAATGGATACAGGCCGCAGTTTTATTTCAGGACAACGGATGTGACGGGAGTAGCGAAGCTGCCAGAGGGAGTGGAGATGGTGATGCCCGGAGACAACGTAACGATAGAGGTGGAGCTGATAGCGCCGATAGCGATGGAGAAGGAGCTGAGGTTTGCCGTCAGAGAGGGAGGCCGAACGGTAGGAGCCGGAGTTGTGACGGAGATTATTGAATAGAGCCAAGTAACAGGAAAAATAATGAATGAGAAGATAAGGATAAATCTGAGGGCGTTTGATCACAGACTGCTTGACCAGTCGGTGAAGGAGATAGTAGATACGGCAAAGAGAACCGGAGCACGGATTTCCGGGCCCGTGCCGTTGCCTACAAGGATAAACAAGATAACGGTGTTGAGGTCAACACATGTGGACAAGAAATCGAGGGAACAGTTCGAGATCAGGACGCACAAGAGACTGATTGACATACTGGATCCAACGCCTCAGACCGTTGATGCCCTCATGAAACTCGACCTTGCAGCGGGAGTGGATGTTGAGATCAAGCTATGAAGGGAATACTCGGTAAAAAGATCGGCATGACCCAGATATTCGAGGAAGACGGTTCCGTAGTCCCTGTTACGGTGATAGAGGCGGGACCGGTAAGAGTGATCCAGAAAAAAGATGTTGAAAAGGACGGATATCAGGCGATTCAGGTTGGTTTTGAGGAGATCAGGAAGCTGAAGAATGTCACCAAGCCGATGATGGGACATTTCAAGAAGAACTCGCTGCCTCCCTATAGGGTATTGCAGGAAATCAGGATGGAAGGCTTCGAGGTCGGTGATGAGGTCCGTGTCGATATATTCACAAAAGGTGAAAAGGTTTCGGTGTCGGGGACCTCAAAAGGGAAAGGATTTCAGGGCGTTATGAAGCGTCATAACTTCAGGGGTGGCCCTGCATCTCATGGATCGATGTTTGGGCGGGCCCCCGGTTCTATCGGACAGAGCGCTTATCCGTCACGTGTATTTAAGAACAAGAAGCTTCCCGGTCAGATGGGCAATGCGCGGGTTACCACAAAGAACCTGGAAATAGTCGATGTTCGAGCCGAGCAGAACTTGATGCTTATAAAGGGGGCTGTACCGGGCTCCAACGGTTCATACGTCTTTATAGAGTCGGAGGCGCCTGTAACGGCGAAGAATAACTGATGGCTGAGATAGAGATTATAAACAGGGAAAGCAAGAGCGTCGGAAAGGCCGAAATGCCTGATGAAATATTCTCGGCACAGGTCAGGACCGGCCTGCTTCATGAAGTCGTGAGAAACCACCTTGCAAACCTCAGAAAGGGAAATGCCTCGACAAAGACACGGGGACTCGTTAGAGGCGGTGGAAGAAAGCCCTACAGACAGAAAGGTTCAGGAAGGGCCAGGGCCGGCAGCATAAGGTCCCCTCTCTGGAAGGGCGGGGGCACTGTGTTCGGGCCCCAGCCACGTGACTATTCTTACAGGATTCCCAAAAAAGCGAAATGGGTAGCAATGAACTCTGCACTATCTGCAAAGTTCAGAGACGGCGAGATCAGCGTTGTTGACAGTATTGAGATAGCTGAACCCAGGACCAGACTTGTAAAAGAATTTATCAAAGGTCTTGGTATTAAGGGGAGCGTACTTATCGTAATTCCTGAAAAAAATGAGGCACTCGAACTCGGCGCCAGAAACCTTCCTGGGGTCAGTGTGGCAAGGGTGAGCGAATTGAACGTATATTCAGTGCTTTCTCATGACAGGCTGCTCATATCAAAAGATGCGGTCGAGAAGATGAAAGAGGCGTATCTCGGATGAAAAATATTTACGACATATTACGGGGCCCGATGCTGACCGAAAAAGGGACTATACTGAAGGAGAAAGAGAATAAAGTGGTGTTCAGGGTCGCACGGGATGCCAACAAGATAGAGATCAAAAAGGCGGTCGAGGAGATGTTTAAAGTGAAAGTAGACTCGGTAGCCACAATCAGCTACAAAGGCAAGGTCAAGAAAATGGGCAGATTTGAAGGCAGGAGACCTGACTGGAAGAAGGCGATAGTGAAACTCAAAAAAGGAGAAAAACTCGATTTTATTGAGGGTGTTTAAATGGGTGTAAGAAAATACAGACCTACATCAGCCGGAACGAGATTCAGGAGTGGTTCGGACTTTGCGGAAATAACCACCGACAAGCCGTACAAGCCGCTTCTGAGGCCTCTGAAGAAATCGGGTGGCAGGAATACGTCCGGCCGTATTACGGTTTGGCAGAGGGGCGGCGGGCACAAGCGTACATACCGCATTATCGATTTCAAGCGGAACAAGATTAATATTCCGTGTACCGTCGAGACGATAGAATACGATCCCAACAGGACAGCCCGGATAGCCCTCCTTAAATATGCCGACGGCGAAAGGAGATACATACTTGCTCCTCTCGGTCTCAAGGTTGGTGATTCTCTCATGTCCGGCCCGGACTCTGAGATAAGGACGGGCAACACCCTTCCTGTAAGGAACATCCCCCTCGGCACTATAATTCACAATATAGAACTAAGGCCCGGTGAGGGCGGAAAGATAGCCCGAAGCGCCGGAGCATATGCCCAGCTTGTTGCAAAGGACGGGAATTTGTGCCAGATAAAGCTTGCTTCGTCCGAGGTACGCTATATACCAGCCGACTGTATGGCGACGATCGGCCAGATAGGTAATGTTGACTGGGAAAATATCTCCATCGGAAAGGCGGGCAGGAGCAGGTGGGCCGGAAGAAGACCTCATGTCAGGGGAGTCGCCATGAATCCTGTCGATCATCCTCTTGGCGGTGGCGAGGGCAAGAGTTCCGGTGGAAGGCCGCCGGTGTCACCCTGGAGTAAGCCTGAGGGCAAGAAGACCAGAAAGAACAGGAAAACGGATCGCTTCATAGTGAGACGGAGAAAATAGGGAGGATAACAGGCCGTGCCCAGATCACTGAAAAAAGGACCATACGTTGACCCGAAGCTCATGAAAAAGATTCTCTCGATGAACGAGAAGAACGAGCGTAATGTTATAAAGACGTGGTCGCGCCGGTCGACGATCGTCCCCGAGTTTATCGGCCATACCCTGGCGGTACATAACGGCAGAAAATTCATACCCGTATATGTTACCGAAAACATGGTCGGACACAAGCTCGGAGAGTTTTCTCCCACGAGGACATTCAGGGGCCATGCAGGCTCCAAGAAAGAGGGCAAAAAGTAGGATAGGAAAATGGAATCACGTGCAATACTGAAATACGCAAGGATATCGCCGAGAAAGGTCCGTCGAGTAACGGATCTCATTAAGGGGAAAACAGCGGGTGATGCTCTGGTAAGCCTCGGTTTCTTCCCTCACAAAGGCGGCAAGCTCGTGGCGAAGGTTTTGAAATCGGCCATGGCAAATGCCGAACAGAAGAAGGTGGCTGACCCGGATTCCATGAAGATTTCGAGGATATATGTGGATCAGGGCCCGACTATGAAGAGGATGATGCCCAGGGCTATGGGACGGGCGGATATCATTAAAAAGAGGACGAGTCATATAACGGTAGTATTAGAGGAAGAGGAATGAAAATATATATGAATACATATGAGCCGGTGACGGATTCCTCCGCCATCAGGAAAGAGGTCAGGGGGTAGATTTTGGGTCAGAAGACGCATCCGATAGGACTCAGGCTTGGGATCATCAAGACGTGGAATTCAAGATGGTACGCCAAGAAAAATTATAAAAACATGCTTTATGAGGATCTCATGATCCAGAAATATGTCAAGAACAATTTGTATCATGCGGGAGTGCCCAGGATAGAGATCGAGCGTACAGGTCAGAAGATAAGGGCCACGATACATACTGCGAGACCGGGTATCATCATAGGGAAGAAGGGGGCCGAGGTAGAAAAGCTGAAGAAGGAACTGGAATCTCTGACCGGCAAGGAAATGTCGATTGATATTAAGGAAATCAGAAAGCCTGAACTGGATGCTCAGCTCGTGGCGGAAAATATAGCGTTGCAGCTTGAAAAAAGGATCGCTTTCAGAAGAGCTATGAAAAAGGCGGTAGCCTCGGCCCTGCGTTTCGGAGCATTAGGTATCAAGGTAGCATGCGCCGGAAGACTGGCCGGAGCTGAAATTGCCCGTTCCGAGTGGTACAGGGAAGGGCGCGTGCCCCTGCACACATTCAGGTCGGATATTGACTATGGTCTTGCAGAGGCCAAGACCACTTACGGACGGATAGGCGTCAAGGTATGGATATACAGGGGAGATATACTGACGGAATCGGGTTCCGGAGGGAGTGAATCCAGGGTCTGAGCCCGGAGGAATTAGATCATGTTAATGCCGAAGAAAGTCAAATTCAGAAAGATGCAGAAGGGCCGTATGAACGGGAAGGCCTACAGGGGTTCGACCATATCTTTCGGTGAGTATGCTCTGAAGGCTCTGGAGCCGGGCTGGGTGAGCAACCGGCAGATCGAGGCAGCGAGGGTTGCGATCACAAGGCATGCAAAGAGGGGATGCAAGGTCTGGATAAGAATATTCCCGGACAAGCCTCTGACAAAGAAGCCTGCTGAGACCAGAATGGGAAAGGGTAAAGGCTCGCCCGAGTCATGGGTAGCGGTCGTAAAGCCCGGCCGGATACTTTATGAGGTTGCGGGAGTCGATGAAAGTGTGGCAAAAGAGGCGCTGAGACTGGCTTCGCACAAACTGTCGATAGCTACAAAATTCGTTAAGAGATAGATGAAAAAAGCATCGGAATTGAGAACAATGACCATTGAGGAACTGAGGCAGGAGGAAAGCAGCCTGCGCAAGGAGATGTTCAACCTGCGCTTTCAGCAGGTAACGGGAGAGATAGAAAATCCCCTCAGGATACGTCAGGTAAGAAAGGAAATAGCCAGGGTTCTGACGGTGATTAATGAAAAGCTGAGGGAGCAGTCAAAGCAGTAAGGGAAGGATCTTATGCCCAAGAAGACATATACAGGTATGGTTGTAAGCGACAAGATGGACAAGACG
>CAZZGC010000083.1:1559-10458 GCA_964653915.1 uncultured Thermodesulfovibrio sp. | reverse complement strand
GTACAACATCGCCAGCGGCTATTCTTCTGCGGTCAGTGGGGGATATTCCAACGCCGCCAGCGGCTCTAACTCTTCGGTCAGCGGCGGATATGCCAACGTCGCCGACGGCGCTAACTCTTCGGTCAGCGGGGGACATTCCAACAACGCCAGTGGCTATTACTCCTCGGTCAGCGGCGGGGCATCGAACATAGCCAGCGGGGACTCTTCGTCCGTGACCGGTGGAGGCGGGCAACACCCGTATGACGGCAATATCGCCTTTGCCGATTACTCGGCCATCCTGGGCGGCCTGAACAACCTCGCCGGAGACGGTACTTGTACCTACGACTCCGTGGTAGGGCGGATAGTCTGCACAGGCGGCTCCGACCACTCCATCGGGCAGCAGTCGACAGTAAGCGGAGGGATCGGC
This sequence comes from uncultured Thermodesulfovibrio sp., assembly GCA_964653915.1. Classification (GTDB taxonomy): domain Bacteria; phylum Nitrospirota; class Thermodesulfovibrionia; order UBA6902; family UBA6902; genus CAZZGC01. The sequence goes on along the minus strand of CAZZGC010000083.1, from coordinate 10,052 downwards.
AATGCCGCCAGCGGTAATTACTCATCCGTTTCTGCGGGAACCGGCAACACCGCCAGCGGAGATTCCGCCTCAGTCAGCGGAGGGTATTTCAGCGACGCCAGTGGGACCCACTCCTCGGTCAGCGGAGGATGGAACAACACCGCCAGTGGCTATTACTCCTCGGTCAGCGGAGGGAGTGTCAATATAGCCAGCGGGGACAACTCCTCGGTCAGCGGGGGGGTTAACAACACCGCTATCGCGTACGACTCCTCGGTGAGCGGAGGGTATTTCAACACCGCCAGCGGCAATACCGCCTCAGTCAGCGGAGGGTATTTAAACGATGCCAGCGGCATGTCCGCCTCGGTCAGTGGAGGAGTATATAATGCCGCTTTTGCCGACTACTCGGCCATTCTCGGTGGACGAGAAAACCAGACAGGCGCCGGCAGTTGTGCTTATGATGTTAACCTGAACAAGATCATCTGTACGGGAACGAATCATTATTTGGGACAGGATTCCGTGGTCAGTGGAGGATTTTATAATACCGCCTCCGGCGAAAAGTCGTCAGTCAGCGGTGGTTTCAGAAACAGCGCATCGGGAATATCTTCCTCGGTCAGTGGTGGCAATACGGTCAATGCTACCCTGACGGATCAGTGGAAGGCAGGAACCTATTCCTCGCCCTGAACCTGTAGGAGAATGAATGCATTCACCCCCCGCCTGGGGAGTTCCCGGGCGGGGGAAACCGATTAACAAAGCCGATCTTTTTGTCATTTCTCTCCCGACCTGTCGGGAGAGAAATCTTAACATTACAGAAATCAAACAGTTTTAAGATTCCTCGTCACCTCAGATTCCTCACCCCCTGCGGGGGATTCGGAATGACATACCGCTAAACTCCAAACTCTAAACTCTGCCACCCCTTTTCCCGCTCTTCCCGCTAAAGCCAAAACTTCAGACTCTACTTTTGAACCACCTTTTCACTTCCCCTGGACAAAGCACCAACAAGTCGCGAGACTCCCTATTGCCTACTGCTTACTGCCTACTTCCTACTATCCTTTCTCGCTTTTCTCGCTTTTCTCCCATCTTCCCATTTGAAAAAGCACCGCAAAAAAATGTAAAATCTCCTGCATGCTTGATTACCGGCAAAACATCAGATGCAGATCAGCCAGTGCAGTGTTTGTTATCATCCTGCTTGCTGGGGCGGTATTAATCGGCGGATGCAGCGGCAAGGACAAGATAAAACCCTCGGAGGACTCGATTCTTGCCGACAATGCGATGGAAATGGTTGCAAAAATCGAAAAAGCCTATGAGAACAGAGATACTGTTGCCCTGCAGGGAATGATCGGGGGTGACCTCTATGACCTGATAAGCCGCCAGATGAGATTCAGTAAGGCGGACATCTCTTTCTCGACACCCCGTCTGGTAAAGATCGAAGGCGATGAGATAATGGTGGTGCTGAACTGGAAAAGTGCATGGGTCGTGGACGGCAGGGATATTCAGAACAGGGGCCTTGCCACTTTAGTTTTTCGCAAGGATACATTAAAATTAATCAGGACGGAGGGAGGCAATCCCTTCAGGTTACCTGCGCTGAATTTTTGATCTGACAACGGGCAGCCGAAGTGGCGGAACTGGCAGACGCGCCAGGTTCAGGGTCTGGTGGGAGCAATCCTGTGGGGGTTCGAATCCCCCCTTCGGCACCATTTCCACAAACAAAAAGGGGCGGGCCATCAAAGGCTTCGCCCCTCTCTTTTTGTAATCTCGTAACTCTTAGTCGCTCAGGTGCTTGCTGACGAGCTTTGTCATCTCGAACATCGAGACCTTCATCTTCCCGAGCACGGCCTTGAGCTTGGCATCAGCATTGATCATCCTCTTGTTGACCGAGTCCTGGAGCTTGTTCTTCTTGATGTAAGCCCAGAGCCTCTTTGTGACCTCGGTCCTCGGCAGAGGCTTGCTGCCGACTATGGCGGCCAGCGCTTCACTGATGTTCAGCGGTTTCATGAAGGCGGGATTGGGTTTCCTCTTCGTTTTCTTTTTAGCGGTCTTTTTCTTCGCCGTCTTCTTCTTGACCACTTTCTTTTTGGCAGTCTTCTTCTTGGCTACCTTTTTCTTTGCCGTTTTCTTTTTAGCGGTCTTTTTCTTCGCTGTCTTCTTCACGGCAGCCTTCTTCTTTGTGCCCTTCTTTGCAGCGGCCTTTTTGGCGGTTTTTTTCTTTGCCATTCCTTCCCTCCTTTTTTATTTTTTAAGGCACAATAAACATGCATTAATAATTTGCACTATTTCAAATAATTTATCAATAGTTTTTTTTGATTTATTTGCATGTCCGTTTCATTGACGATTGCCCCCTTAACCAACTACCGGCAACCTGCTTCATCACTTATCGATAAAACTCAGCAGATAATCCTTAAACCTCTCAGGCAGCAGCCACCTCACTCCCAGCTTCTCCGCCCATGTGATCGCACCACGGTCTGCTGTTACAAGAAGCGCATCGAGTTCCTTCGCAAGCAATATTAGATCAACATCCTCCTTGCTGTCGATGATACCCTCACGCAATGCCTCCCTGTAGTTCTTGCGCATTCCCTGTATGAGTTCCCTCTCATCAGCCTTACCAGCGCCCCGGACCGTCTTTTCAGCTATCCGTAATCCCTTATTCACCCTGTCCCTGATATCCTCGATCAGCTCATAGAGGAATATGGCGGGGCATGTCATTTCATACTTGTTCGGGGATTTCTGATGGATGACGGCAAGCATCCTGCCTGGCACCTTCCGCCTGTCAACGAAGTTCATCAGTTCTTCGAAGATCGAAGAAGGCATGTAGAATTCCAGTACCGGAATCTCTTCCGCAATCTTAATAAAGCTTTTGATGGCCTCGGTCGGCGAGTCTCCGAAGTCGTCTCTGACCTCGGGATTGACGAAAAGGCTCGTGTCAAGAACTACTCTGTCTGTCTTCCTTCGAGATGCTTTCATTCAGGTGAAGTTCAAAAGTATTCCAGCTTGAGCAGTTCGGGCATCTGCCGGTATATTCATTCTGTTCGTATCCGCAGGATGAGCATCTGTACGGAACAAGCAGCGCTTCTTCTTCATTGATAGCCGCCTTCAGTTCTTCCACGGCCAGCTCATGCTGCGCCCTCCGTTCATATATACCGGCCCTCAGCACATGTATCCCCGGATTGTCATAGCTCTGGTCTATGGCATTGACGGCTTCGTACGCGTAGTCGATCATTTCGAGCCTGTAATACAGCTTTGCAAGCATGAACTGAAGGCCCCAGTCCCTGTTGCTGCCCTGAACCGCCTTCTGATATATATCTATGATTGTGCCCGGCTCTCCTCTGGAAATGTAGTATGTCTCAAGGCGAGCCAGAAAGACCGGGGAGGAAGTCTCCTCGTAACCCTTTCTGAGAATGTCTTCTACGTCCTTCAGGCTGCCGCTCTTTTCATGCGCGTCAGCTGATGCCATGTAAGCCGGTATGAAGGAAGGTTCCGCCTTCAGTACACCCTTCAGCACCTTGAGTGCCCTGTCCGTCTCTCCCTTCTCTATAAGGTCACGGGCCGATTCATATTTGTAGCAGATGAGGTTTCTGTTTTCCTCTTGCTCCTGCTCCTCGTCAAGTTTGGTCTTCAGTATCTTGTGCTGAAGATCGAGTATGTCATCCCATCGGCCGAGTTTCTCGAATATCTCTCTCTTTTTGACAAGAAGACTTCTGTTTTCGCCATCAATCTCAAGGAGCTCATCTACATAGTTCAGGGCATCCTCCCATTGTTCGCGTGCAGCCGATACCCTCTCAAGGGCGAGCAGTACCTCTACGCTTCGCGGTTTCAGCTCCCGCGCTCTCAGATAGTAATCCCTTGCTGCGTCAAGATCGCCCTCATGAAAAGCAATATCACCAAGCTTTGTGAGGGAACCGATATGAGACGGGTCATCCTCTATGACGCGGTTGAAGAGCTCCTTGGACTCCTCAAACCGGGAAGCAAAGCATGCATCAAGCCCTTTCGAAAACGAATCGCTTATCTTCTGTTCCCTCTTGAGCTTCCGCTGAACCTGCCAGCTATCCAGATACCTGCGGATATCACGAATCGCCACGATGAAGGCTACAGACAGAAATCCAAAACCCGCCGACATTACGATCAGTGCAATGACAGGTATCTCATAGGCCATGCCCTGCCAGAGGGTCAATTCAACCGTTCCCTTGTTGAAAAAGGCAAGCACCCCGAGTATGAAAAGAAAGATCACAACGAATAAAAATGTAAGTTTACCCATGAATTACCTTCCATTCCTTTGTTTTCATATTCTTAACGGAACATCTCGGGAAATCCTTATTCTTCATCTTCAACAGGGACCCTCGGGGCATCAATCCAGAATCTTTCGAGATCATAATATTCCCTTGCCTCTCTGTCGAAAATATGAACAACGATATCTCCGTAGTCCATAAGCACCCATCGCGCAAATTCAAGACCCTCCCTGCCTCTCGGATGAATCTTCTCTCTGGAACAGTACTCATCGATAGAATCGGCTATAGCCCTTATCTGCGCCGGGTTGTCACCTGAACATATGACGAAGAAGTCCGCTATGGTCGACAGCTTTCGGAGGTCCAGCACAACAGTATTGCCCGCCTTTTTCTCCATGGCAAGCTTTGCCATCCTGACAGCTCTTGATTCGATCTTCTCTATGAAGTACTCTCTCCTTTCTCTAAGGGCCGGCGCGCCGAATTCATAGGGCATACTGCAAAATCCGTCTCACACATAAAGTTTATGTGAAATTATATAGGATTTAACCGAATCAGGCAAGAGATACCTGATGTCCTTCCGCTCCCTGACCATACAGCGTATAGTTGTAGAAGATACATCTATACCGGTCACTCTGCAGAGTATTATACGGCGTCCTCCGGACAGTTCCAGCCGTGCCATGGACTGTTCCCCTGCGTCAAGAGCCTGAAGCTCCTTCTTTTTCACGCCCTGCAGACAGGAGATTCCGTAAAGAGCGGAAAAGGGATAGCCGGGCCTCGATATAACCACCACGCTGACATGCCTGAGAAGTTCATCAGGGGACTTCCATGACGGCAGGTCGATGAAGGCATCCGCACCGATTATGAGTGAGAATTCGGCATCGGCATGAGCAGACTTCAGTTTCAGCACGGTATCGATCGTATAAGAACGTCCCGGCGAGTTCAGTTCTATATCCGATATGGAAAACAGACTGTTGCCCTGGATCGCCTTCCGCACCATTTCGAAACGGTCATGGGCCGATGCGAGCTCGGGTTTGTCAAAAGGGGTTCTGCCGGCGGGAATAAATATGACGCGATGAAAACTCAACCTCTCCGCTACTTCGAGCGCAGTCCTGAGATGCCCGAAGTGCACCGGGTTAAAGGCCCCCCCGTATATACCTATCTTTTCCTTCTTCAAATCAGATGTGTCATGTCCTGAGCTGGCCGTTGCCAAGCCCGATGAATTTGGTGCAGGTCAGTTCCTCAAGTCCCATGGGGCCGCGGGCGTGTATCTTGTCCGTCGATATTCCCATCTCGGCGCCGAGGCCGAACTGAAAGCCATCGCTGAATCGTGTCGAGAGATTGACGAAGACGGAAGATGAATCGACCTCTCTGAGAAACCTCATCGCCTTGCCGTAGTTTTCGGTCACGATCGATTCCGTATGGGAAGAACTGTACTCGGCAATATGATCCATCGCCTCATCGATGTCCTTTACCACCCTGATATTGAGAATCCTGTCCACGTATTCAGTATGAAAATCCTCGTCCGACGCGGGAGTGACGGAACGGTCTATCCTTCTTGTAGCAGGACATCCCTTCATCTTCACTCCGGCCCTTTTGAACCTGCGGATCATGTCAGGCAGGAACTTGCGCGCTATCCAGGAATCCACAAGCATCGTCTCCATCGCATTGCATGTGCCCGGACGCTGAACCTTGGCGTTGAAGCATATTTCCTCGGCCATCTTCAGATCCGCGTCACGGTCAACGAATACATGACATACGCCCTTATAGTGTTTGAGAACAGGGATGCGGGAGTTTTCGGTAACAGCCCTTATCAGGCCCTCCCCGCCGCGAGGGATGATAAGGTCAATAATACCCTCGAGCCTGAGCATCTCCATCACTGCCTCGCGCTCAGTCCTGTCTATGAATGTGACCACAGCCCTGTCTATCCCGGTCCTTCCGGCCACATCTCTCAGTATCTTTACTATTGCCCGGTTGGAATGAAACGCCTCGGAGCCGCCCCGCAGGATCACTGCATTGCCGGATTTCAGGCACAGACCCGTAGCATCAGCCGTCACGTTCGGTCTGGATTCGTATATGATGCCTATCACTCCGATCGGCACCCTCATCTTGCCGATAGTCATTCCGTTGGGCCTCTGCCACATCTTCGTTACCTCACCAACCGGGTCAGGCAGCGACGCTATGTCCATCAGTCCCTGTGCCATCTCCTCTATTCTTTTCGGAGTCAATGTGAGCCTGTCTATCATGGCCCTGGTCAGTCCCTTTTCCTTTGCGGCGGAAAGGTCTTTTCTATTTTCCCTCTGAAGCTCCTTCGACCTCTTCTTCAACGCCCCGGCCATCTTCACAAGGGTCTCGTTCTTCTGAGCTGAAGAAGCCTTCCCAATTTCCCTTGCAGCCACGGAAGCCTCTTTCGCCTTCTTCATAACGTACGATGCAAAATCCATTGGAATCCTCCGGAATAAGTTGATATCAGCGCTCACCTTGCAAACGCAACGTGTTATTTTAGCACAAATTTCTTTATTTCATCGGGCGGTATTTACAGGCCGGCCAATCTGGTATAATATCATGCTATGACAAAATTACTGCAGCATCTTAATGAGCCAAAGATAGCCTACTTCTCTATGGAAATAGGCCTTAGAGATGATATTCCCACATATTCAGGCGGACTTGGAGTGCTTGCCGGAGATACGGTCAAGTCATCCGCCGACCTGAACCTCCCCTTTGTCGCTGTAACGCTCGTAAGCAGAAAGGGATATTTCCGGCAGGAGATAGATGAAAATGGCATTCAGAAGGAACTTCCCGCTCAGTGGAATCCCTCAGCCCTCATGGACAACCCGAAGGAAAGAGTCTCCCTGACGATCGAAAACAGAACAGTCCATATTCAGGCATGGATCTATTACGTGGAAAGCCCCAGAGGCGGCAGTGTGCCTGTAATATATCTCGACTCGGACCTTTCGGAGAATGACCCCGAAGACCGGAAGCTGACCGACCACCTTTACGGTGGTGACGATCTTTACAGAATCAAACAGGAGATGATTCTCGGCATCGGCGGCGTAAGGATGCTGAGGCAGCTCGGCTTCAGGATAAAAAAGTACCATATGAACGAGGGGCATGCGGCCTTCCTGACCCTGGAACTGTTGCACGAACATAAGAAGGATATAGAATCGGTCTGGGACGAATCTCACATCTGGGATACCGACGCGGTCAAGGACCTCTGTGTATTTACAACCCATACACCTGTGGAGGCGGGACACGACAAATTCTCCTATGAACTTTACAAGCAGGTCTTCGGAGATTACTTTCCTGAAAACATACTGAAAACCCTTGCCGGCGAGGAAAAACTGAACATGACCCTTCTCGGTTTTAATCTGAGCAACTTCGTAAACGGCGTGGCAAAGAAACATATGGAGGTCTCCCAGAATATGTTCCCCGGCTACAGGATAAACGCCATAACCAACGGTGTCCATTCCTACACCTGGACATGTGAGAGTTTCAGAAAACTCTATGACAAGTATCTTCCGGGATGGGCCAATGAACCGGAGATATTCGTCAGGATCGGAGTGATTCCCGACGAAGAACTTTGGGCCGCTCATATGGAAGCCAAAAAGGATCTCATTGATTACGTCAACGCTCAGAACAGCGCCGGTATGAACTACGATACTCTGACTATAGGTTTCGCCCGCAGGGCCACCGCATACAAGAGAGCGGACCTGCTCTTTTCGGACATTGAACGCCTCGAAAAAATCGGTTCAGGAAAGATTCAGGTGATTTATGCGGGCAAGGCCCACCCCAGAGACGAAAAAGGCAAAGAGCTGATCGCAAGGATAGTTGAATACAGCCGCCGCCTCAGGGGCAAGGTCAATATCACATTCATACAAAACTACAATATGGAGATAGCGCTGAAACTCGTATCAGGGGTAGATATCTGGCTGAACACACCTCTGAGGCCGCTGGAGGCTTCAGGGACAAGCGGGATGAAGGCCACTCACAACGGGGTAATGAACTTCAGTGTCCTCGACGGATGGTGGATAGAGGGCCATATAGAAGGTTTTACCGGATGGGCCATCGGGCCGGCCCCCAGGGAGATAAAGCCTGACAATAACATGAACCAGGTCGATGCCGATGACCTGTACAACAAACTCGAGAATATAATCATCCCTGCCTTCTACAACGACAGAAAGACATGGATCAGGATGATGCAGAACGCCATCGGCAAAAATGCCTACTACTTCAACAGTCACCGTATGATGCGAAGATATGTTACTGAAGCTTATATAAGGTAGAGAACCCTACTGCCTAC
>CAZZGC010000083.1:0-1459 GCA_964653915.1 uncultured Thermodesulfovibrio sp. | reverse complement strand
GCCTCCCCCTGACCCGCTGAAGCGCCCGCAGTTTTCTGTGGAGAGTAAGAACTGCCTCTCTTAATCTCTCCCGTGACTGATCCTTCTCCTCGATGACCGCGATCAGATTCAGCAGCTCTGAATCGAAATGCCTTATCATATCGTTCTGGCAATTCCGGACATCCTCTATCTCATCAAGTATCTTGTTGACATGCGCTATAAATGACCTGATATATATGTCATCATTCTGCCGCACATTGAGGCGCCGTCTGTAGTCACCATCCAGAATGAGACGGATCTCGGTCTTAAGCCTCTGAAAAGGGCCGATAAGCCTGTGAGAGAAAAGCATCGTCAGGCCTGCAACTATGCCGGCGTATCCAAACATCGTAATTATGAACAGAGGCGTGCCGTGGCCTATCCTGCCGCCTATTTCCCTGGTGATATAAGTAAAAAAGGCGGTCACCAGAAGGGTCCAGAGAATAATCAGAGCGATCGATATGCGCAACTCCTTGGAAACAAAATATTTCTGTCTGGCGGTCTTGTCAGCCATCGCTGCTATTTTCTGTCCCAGTTCGTGCCCTTCGCTTTTCATCTCGGCAATCTTCATATATCTATAGTGACATGAAGCGGGGTGATGAAAATGTGAATCATATCACAATACCCGGTGCCCGGCATCATTGTTCATCCGACTGCTGACTATGTAATCGGCACGACCGGTGATGGGGTTTAAGAATTCATCAATTCCGGGGAGGGATATTAGAGTTTAGAGTTTAGAGTTTGGAGTTTAGAGTTAAGGGGTAAGGGGTCGTAGGGGGCAAACCTGGACAGGCCTGTTGAAAAAGTCATCCTGGCTGTCATTTCGATCCAGACCTGTCGGGAGAGAAATCTTAATATTTATAGGAAACAAACAGTGTTAAGATTCCTCGTCACCTCCGGTTCCTCGGAATGATAAAAAGACTGCAGTTTTTCATCAGCCTGTTGAAATTATCCGGCGTTCTTTCAAGCTTAGATATTTCCCACCCAAGCTTCCTGCTCTCAAGACAAACCAGGGCAACCCCCTGCGCTCTCCCTGTGCGTGGCGGGACAATTTCAAGGCCTGTCCCCTATCTCCCTCTGTATTCAAATGTCCCCGGCAGTATCTGCTTGTCAAAATGGATCGGTATGAATTTCCCCTGAGTATAGTCGTATTCCTTATATATCGCCATGAGCCCTCCTAAGTGGTTTCAGGTTTGTCTCCTTCCAACTATATGGCGATTATTATAAGCCTTTTCGGACTTTTTCTACAGATTCAACGTGAAACTAAGTGATGTGAACCATGAAGCACGACAAAGTGCATAAAAGATGATTTGCAAACCTCAAACCATTTAAAGTCAAAAAAGGGTCCGCTGGTTCGCATTCACTTCAGTGTCTGGTTATGTGCTCTACTGGTACGATCCAGGTACATAGGTAACACTTTATTCTAAGTACATGGGTAACAGGT
>CAZZGC010000082.1:0-10543 GCA_964653915.1 uncultured Thermodesulfovibrio sp. | reverse complement strand
TTTTAAACGTAATAGCTACTGGATTTTTTTGTCTCTTGATGCTGGCTACCACTTTTTTAAGCTCGCTATCAATACCACGGGGGGAAAATCCAAAATCTCTTTTTGCCGGCTCTATATCTATGTCTGTATCCTGGTTAGATCCCAAAACATTGCTAACAGTCAACGGAGGAGCCTTCATGATCTTTGCCGCCAGTCGTGCAATCGTCAACGACATCCTAAATGGAATATGCACTTTCGCCCTTCTGAGATCCAACTCAAAACATATCTTGTCGATGAAATCATCAAAATTCATCAAATCTGGCCCACCTATGTCATATATTCTGCCGACCGTTATGTTATTCCGAATGCAAGCAATAACAGCCTCAGAAACATCCTGAATATAAACAGGCGCTGTGATCCACTTCCCGTCACCAAGGACAGGAACAAAAGGCAAGCTGAGAATATACTTCAGAACGGTGCCGAAAACTCCGAGCTGTTCTTCTCCATAAACAATGCTCGGCCGAAGGCTTGTAACCTGAAGCCCAGATCCATGCAATACATCCTCAGCTTCTTTCTTGGTACTTGCGTACTTACCTTTTATTTTTATCTTCACAGATTGGGTACTCATGTTGATAATTCTTTCACATCCACTCGCCAAGCATGCCTCGATGAGGTTTTCCGTCCCTTTTACATTAACTGCGTAACTGTATATTTCGTCCGACTTTGCTGCAGCAAGGTGAATTACTGCAGAAACACCACGGGTTGCTATCCTGAGAGATTCAAGATCACACATATCACCGTAAGCAACTTCAAGATTAGGGTTTCTGATAAATGGGAAGTTTGCCGGACCCCGGATCATGGCCCTGACTCTAAATTTGTTTTCCAGTAAACAGCGTACTATATCCTTTCCTATAAATCCCCCGGCACCTGTAACCAGAATTGTATTATCCGATCTCATAAACATATCAAGCACGTTATAGTGACATAGAACAATAAAGCTACTTTCTTGAAATGATGCTCAGCAAGAAAGATGAAAAAATCAACTCAACTCCGACAGTCATAAGAGTAAAGGCAACAAGAGCTATTTTTACTTCAAAGAAGGTGAGTTCACCAAAGCCCTTCATGTACCAATTAAAAACCACTTTCAAATTAACCAGTATCCCCAGCCCCAGAAGCACAAGTCCGGCTACAATACCTCTTTCCAACGTAAATTTCTCAAATATTTTCTTCGTAAAGCCCCTTAGTTCAAACAATGAATTTACCTTCGCATAATAAACTTTTGCCATTAAACTGAATATCACCATCTGGAGCCCTACTATTGCGGCGAAAGCGCCAAGAGTCATTGTATTGGGCCCGAGCTTCATTCCATAGACATACACGTCCCTGCTCGCCATGAGAATCATCGACACAATTCCGAGAAAGATCATGACAACCCCAGGAATCATAAATAAATATTCGGGACAATAAAGAAGCATGAACTTCAGGTGCCGCCATCCGTCTCGAAATGTTTTGAGATGTGGAATCCTGTCAGGATTGGCATACAATTTTATCGGAATTTCGGCAATTCGGAGATTACACTTTGAAGCATGAATAACCATCTCAGACGCAAATTCCATGCCCCCGCTCTGTAAATCCATCTTCTCAAAAGCCTCTTTTGTGAAAGACCTCATCCCGCAGTGAGCATCGGATATCCCGGTCCTAAAAAATACATTTAGAATTCCCGTGAGAACTGGATTCCCGATATACCGATGTGAAAAGGGCATTGCGCCCGGCATAATTTCCCCTTTCATTCTTGAACCCATAACCATGTCATAACCGTTTTTCAGAGGAATAATAAATCTTTCAAGATCGGCCAAATCATATGTATTGTCAGAGTCAGCCATAATGATATATTTGCCCCTCGCCTCGGTAAAACCTTTTATATATGCATTGCCATAGCCCTTCTCGGGCTGATGGACAACACGGGCACCCATCGATTGAGCTATTTCCACTGATCTGTCTGTCGAGCCATTGTCTGCGATCACAATCTCTCCACTGATAGCAAGCCGATCTATGGTAGTTTTTGCTTTCCTGATGCATTCGCCTATAGTCTTTTCCTCATTCAGACAAGGCATCACAACGGACAACTCAATTTCTGCATCATTATTCGTACAATAAATATTCCTTTTCAGTTCAGTCATAACCCTACTCCTTGGTCATCTCCACTTTATTATGGCTGATCCCATCAACTCACTCCCTCGCTGCGGAATCCTTCTCAATTCGATAGACACCCAACAAATAATTAATCCTTATCTGAAACATGCCCTTCAAAGAGCCAACAATATCCCGGTACAGTCTTACCTTGGTTCCTTCTGCGTCATACCACGTAACAGGAACCTCTTTTATCCCATAACCCAGTTTTCTAGCAAGGAACAGAATTTCGGCATCGAAACTCCAGTTGTCGATAGACTGGCGTTTGAAAATCGCCCTTCCAGCCGCATTCCTGAATCCTTTAAAACCACATGTAAAATCGGAAATACCGCCGACTACCAACATATTGGAAAGCAGTGTAAAACCCTTACCTAACAATTCTCTGAAATATGGCTGACGTTTCTGCACATTCGCACATTTATTTTTTCGTGTACCGATAACAACATCAATTCCGTCATCGAAGGCCGCCATCAATTTATCGAGTTCTTCAATCGGAGTCGACAGATCTGCATCCATGAAAACTGCATAGCACCCTTTAGCCTCAAGCATACCTTTTTTAACAGCATGCCCCTTGCCTCTGTTTCTATCAAGACGCAATATTCTGTGCTTATCATTGCCATCGAGGCATTCCGAAGCCACTTCAACGGTCCTGTCTTTGCTGCCGTCATCCACAATAATGATTTCGCTGTCATACTTTTTTAAATCCAGGTATTTCCTGATCTCAACGAGACTTCGCTTCAGCCTCTTCTCCTCATTGTAAGCCGGAATTACCAGTGACAAAAACGGCGTACCATCCGATGAATCATGCCCTGTCAAACTCTTCTGTAAGGTCATGCGGTTATTCACTTTTCTACTGACAGCAGGCCTTTCAGAAATGCTATCCCGTACGCAATGTGGGTAAGAAATATGCCACCAAAAACAAATATCGACCGTCTTTTGTCATCAATCAGTATGCTGGATAACAATACAGAAGCAAAATATCCTGAAACGGATAATAAATAAATGTCTCTGAATCTCGCATCAGCAACAACCGATAGCGGAAAGCCCGCCACTAGCCAGCAGATGAATAGCGTTGGAAGAAAATATATCAATTTGTCGATAGAGAAAAATTCCCTCATTAGAATACCCTTATCCCGACCGTAATTCCACATCTGTTTAAGATGGGGAATAAAGACAGGTCTCCGGTGATGATATACGCATACTCCCGGCGAGTAAATTATTTTCTTGCCGAGGCCTATTATTTCCAGCCCAAGCTTGTAATCCTCTCCTGTAAGAAGTGTTTCATCAAAACCGTCAAGATTCACGGCTGTATCTTTGTCCATAAGAAAGTTGCATGACATTATGTCGGATGTTTCATACTCGGATTTTGTAATCTTATACCGTCTGCTGAACTTTCCCAATCCGATATAAGAGTTAAGAATATCGCCTCCTGCCTTTTGATAGAAGTTATCCTCTGGCGGGGTAATGTTTGGCCCGGTCACAGCCCCGATATTCCTGTCGGCCAGAAAATACTTCACGCCGTTGCGAAGCCAGTCTTTACGCGGGTAAGCATCGGAATCTATAAAAGCAAAAATATCGCCGGCAGCTTTCTTCATCCCCAGATTTCTTTTCAAGGAAGGCTTCACAGGTCCCGTAGCGGAAACCGTTACTTTCTCATGTCCAGTTTTCTCATCTACGTCCGGAAGCACGAGTATTTCGAAATCGGGATAGTCAAGCTTCATGCAGTCATCTATGCATTTCAACGTATCCTCATTGATAGATCTGCATGCAATTATGATCGATACTTTAGGTATATTACCTGACATGCCTGTATGCATTAACTATTCAGCAGTATGTCTGCCAAGGAGCATATTGGATATGCCGATGGCCCCTCTGAGTATATTCTTCACATCCATCCAGGATCTTATACTCAAAAAAAGTTTAATAACATATTGAGGCCTCATGTAAACGCTTCTGTAAGCCCGTGAACAGAGGTTAGACAACTGTTCTTTCGTCATGGAATACGGCACAAAGCCCATCCTGTGCATTCCTATATCTTCCAGCCGGGAGCTTATAGTGCCGTGTTTACCTATATCCTCATATACAGGCGAACCAGGGAAAGGGGTAAATGTAAAAAACTCAGTATAGAAGGCGTTTATTTTTTTTGCAAACTCAATTGTCTGAAGCCCTTCCTCATAGGTCTCCCCCGGTATGCCAAGTATAAATGTAGCAAAACTCTTGATCCCATGCTTGTGAGTGAGTTTTATAGTCTGCTCCACTCTGGACAGATCGAGATTTTTTCTGATAGTCTTCTGGTTTTTTGGTACGCCGGTTTCTATCCCGTAAAGAATGCACCAGCAGCCGGCTTCCGCCATATTCCTGATCATTTCCTCATCAATAGTATCGACTCGCGAAGCACAGAACCAGGTTACATCAAGTTTTCGTTTTCTGATCTCATCACATATCTCAAGAACCCTCTTCTTGCTGAATGTAAAGAGGTCATCCCAGAACTTAATTTCCCGCACTCCGAATCTCCTGATATAGTATTCCATCTCATCCACTACGTTTTCAGCAGACTTAAGCCTGATTGATTTGCCGTTAACCCGGTAACAATAAATGCACTTGAGATGACAACCGCGGGCGCTCATCATCTGGGCTATCGGAAGTCTGCTGAAGTGACCTACCGGCGGCTCGTATTTGTGCATGTCAACAAGGTCAAGTGCATATGGGGGCAATTCATCAAGATTTTCTATCAGCGGTCTTTCAGGATTATGCTGAATACCGTCGGTTGTTCTTATGATAGTGCCCTGACAACCGTCAAGTCCCGCGCCTTTCTCCAATCTTTCAACAATTTCACGTACAGTATATTCCCCTTCCCTTAAACATACCGTATCGATGTCGCCAGACTCTTCAAAGCACTTCTCACGAAAATATGACGGCCCAGGACCACCGACAGCTATATGAATGTCAGGATGTCTTTTCTTCACATCGCCGGCAAGTTTCATTGCTCGTGGCCAGAGAAGTGAAACACATGATATTCCGAGAAAACCCGGCCCTATCTCATCTATCCCGCTTAGAATTTCCTCATGAGAAAGCAGGGTTCCATCAAGAATCGTTACTTCATGACCGGCCTCTCTCAAAACAGCCGCTATCGACATCAAGCCTGGCGGAGGCCAGACTCCGGCAACCGTACTGCGCATGGCTTTTGTATGGGAGTCGGCAAGACTCCATGACGGCATTGCTAAAACACACTTCATGACATTCTCCTCACTTTTGGGCTTATTTTGTATATCCTGATCGTCGGGGAAACATGTATATGATACTTTGTAAACCTCTCCTCTGGTGGAGGCCAGAGACCTCCATCCGGTTTTATCTCTTGCACCAATATTCCGTAAGAGAACAGATTTTTATAAAACTCAGAATAAACCGGTAGTTTGCCGGCCTCTCTGATATATCTCATATACTGAATATCACTGACAATCAGATAATCAAAACCACTTCTAATATAATATTCTAGCGATTTATCCCCTAAGGAAAATTTCGAAGTAATTACATAACGTTCCGGAGGCAGTTTCCCGGTATACGCATCCTGACCTATCCTTGCACCTGACGGTATGTTTCCGACAACCCATTCCGACGCAACTGTTCTTGTGTCCTTCTGAGTAAGAAGATAGTCATATCGCAGAATATCATAGATATTAGGCAACACTATTATTGCCAGAAAAATTCCAGTTACAAAAATACGCCGCCTTTCGAGATTCCTCTTCACTGTCCATGTAATTAATGTGTCTGCAAACAGAGCGGCGTAAAGTGCGACAAACGGCATCAATGTAACGGCATACCTCTCCCACCGCATCCTCCCGAAAGATATTAGAATGGTATAGAGCAGAAAATAAAGGAAGAATAAATATTCTTCCTTTTTTCTTCTTACTACACCCTTTATTATCCCCGGAACAGCCAGCAAAGCGATAACTCCCCCCGCCCCCCAGAAAACTGGACCACTAATATACCACCAAAGATTACCCCAAAAGCCAAGACTCCCCACGCCGACAAACCAACTGTCCTCTGCTCTTCCGAAATAGTTGGCGTCTGTGAGGAATATTCTGATTTGATTTTTAATATCCAGGAAAAAGACGGGATCAAAGACAGCAAACGATACGAAAGTAGCGATAGCGGTGAAAATGATTTTTCTGTCTTCAAAAAAGCTATAAACAAGCTCAGTTAAGGGGCTGACATATTTAACTGCGACTCCCCAAACAATAAGCAAAACCCCTGAAATTATCGCAAGGGTCAGGATGCTGTATATAGCCTCAATTATTCTGCTGTTGAAAAATCCATCGTCCGAGAAACTAAAATCGCTGATTTTGACAAAAACGTCCAGTCTCATCAGAATGCCAGAAAGCACCAGCATTATTCCAAACAAAATAATCAGGTTCGAGATATGCCCCGCTGCAGGTGCCCTTTGACGCAGATCACGATTCTCAAATATCCTGAACAAGTGAGCGGCGATGATTACAAAAACTACAATACCTGAAGTAAACTTTATGCCGACAGCAAGCCCGGCAAGAATCCCGGCAAGAATATAATATCTGGTACGACCCGTTTCAAGAATAGCAAAGCATGCCATAAACACCATCAGGGTGACAAGCAGGGACGGGATGTCCGGTCTTATAAACTGTGAATGCAAGCTATGGATAAAACTCACTGAAAGAAACAGAGCCGCTGTCAGAGCGATATTCCTGTTGTAAAGTCTTTCCGCAATTTTATACAGCAGGAAAATAGTACCTATCGAAAATGCTACAGCCGCGATTCTGGCAATCAGATAGAAAGCTGACGGGTCCCGAAGAAATGCTATTCCGAATGAATGCATATCAGGGAAAAAACCAATAAGTTTTCCTGCCAGAAAGTAGGCGGAGAACAGGACAATATTTAAATATACCATTGGAACCGCCGGCCAAACGTAAAGACCATATATCCCGTATCCACGAAGCTCCACCCCTGCCGGGCCGAAATGCATGGCGGCCTGGACAGTAATATAATCGTCTGGATGGGGAATTTCAAAGTTAATTCCATAAAGCCTGAGGGAAGCAGCCAGGATAATAATGACCGACAATATTATTTTATTATCGAAAGTCATGGCAATGCCGCATAAGGGAAAGTGTCCGGATCATATTCCTGATATGCCCTGTCAGCAATGGCGATCATAGACATCCAACCAGCGCCCGTATTCCTGACGGCATGAGCAACACCGGCAGGCACTTTTACCAGAACCATCACGCCCTTATCAATCTTGATCTCTCGTTTCTCTCCAGACACAATATCAGAAAGGTACAAACATGCCTCACCCTTTATCACGCAAAACCATTCCGTAGTCTTCTTATGATAATGATTACCCCTTGTGACTCCCGGCGCACTCATAGTCATGTATATTTCTCCAATCTCTGCTCCGCCAAGATATTCTTTCTTAAGGATCTTAACCAGGGAGCCACGCTCATCCTCAAACACATCCAGCTCCCGTATCTCAACTCCATCCATTTATCTTCTCCAGATCTCCTGGTTTTCACTAAACCATTTTATAGTCATCTTCAGCCCTTCTCTCAGCTCAGTAACAGGACGCCAGCCCAGAACCTCTTTCGCTCTGGTGTTGTCACAATAAAAATGCCATGTCTCCCCCTCGCGATATGGTATAGCCCCTATTAGTGGCTTAACAGGATTGCCAAGAAGATCCAAGATCATTGTCACAACTTCCTTGACCGCATATTCGGTTCCATTACCTATATTGACAATCTGACCTCTAGCAGCAGGCGTCAATGCGGCTCTAATGTAACCGTCAACTATATCGTCAATATAGTTAAATTCCCTGGTCTGTTCTCCACCCGTCATTTCTATCTTTTCTTTCTTCAGAGCCCTCATAATAACCGAAGGGATCAACATGTCTGAAGTCTGAAACGGACCATACGTCAAAAAGGGTCTGACCGTCACTACAGGACAGGCTTTTGTCTTTGCCAGCATTGAACAGTACATTGTCGCTGAGGCCTTTGATACCGAATATGGCGAGACAGGCTTGGGGCACTGCTCCTCCTTAAACGGGGCCTGATTATCACCGTACTCCTCGCATGTCCCGCTGTTGATAAAACATTCGCATCCTGCCTCAACCGCTGCCTGAAGCATATTAACTGTGCCGCCGAAGTTTATGTCCATCATTCTCCCGATCAGTTCAGATGATCTTGATACATCAACGAACGCGGCAAGATGAAATACAAATCTCGGTTTCAGCCTTTTTACATAGATCGAGAGCTTTTCAATATCCCTGATATCAACCCTTAATATCGAACAATCATCGCTTAAATATCTTATTCGGTGATCGTTTTCATGTATCAAGGCATTGACCTCGGCCCCTTCGTGTATAAGACGCCTGACCAGGTGATAGCCAATGAATCCGTTCGCGCCGGAGACCAGAACTTTTTCGTTTTTCAACAAGGATTCAAAATTCATTATTCCGGAGTAAGGGTATTCGCATCAGGCAATCACATAGATGAGGAGAGGAAATGTTCGTACCATAAATAAGTTTTCCTCAGCCCCTCTTCAATGGAGTGTTTTGATTTCCATCCCAGGATATCCCGTGCCTTCTGAACGGAAAGATACTGCTCTCTGATTTCATTCACCGCTTCATTATGAATGGTAGGCACAATGTCCTTCCCGGATATCTCTATGATTTTATTAACAATATCAATGACCCTCAAGGGATCTTCATTGCCAAAATTAAACGCCTCTCCTCTCACATCTGAACGGTCAAGTGCCTCCGCCAGAGTAATATAGGCATCCACAGCATCCTCAATATATATATAATCTCTGAGAAAATTGCCGTCGCTCCTTATAACCGGAGACTCATCATTAATTAAAGAGCGTATTGTCCCAGGTACTATCCTGTTGAAATTCAGGTCCCCGCCTCCGTAAAAATTGCCGCAACGCGTAATCGCAACAGGAAGACGATATGTATGAAAATATGAAAGAGCAAGGATGTCTGAACATGCCTTTGAAACGTCATAAGGATATCTGGCCCTGAGCTCCATATCTTCACTGTACGGCAATTTCTCCTGTTCGCCGTAGGCCTTGTCACTTGATGCAACAACTACTCTTCTTACCAGGGATGAATTCCGGGCGGCTTCAAGCAAATTCCACGTTCCCTTTATGTTTGATTCAAATGTAGACATCGGAGATCTGTTAGCCGTTCCGACAATCGTCTGGGCACCAACATGAAAACATGTATCAATCTCATATTCATTCAACGCCCGTGCCAGAACAAAGTAATCCTCTAACTGACCATGAACAATCTTTATGCGGTTCATCAAATCCATCAGAACAATATTTGACTGTGGAACCCAATCCCTGAGGAGAATGATGACGTTTGCACCTTCTTCAACCAGCCTACGCACAAGCCATGAGCCAAGAAGTCCCGTCGCTCCTGTCACAAAAACATTTTTATCCTTCCAGTATCGTTTGTCTGTCATCATCACCCCCATATCTTCCAGGGTGGATTTCCATCCATCCATAACTTATTAAGCAACCTAGCATCCTTATACGTATCCATGGATTTCCAGAATCCAGTATGCCGGTATACTGCCAGTTGGCCTTCAGCGGCAAGACGCTGTAGTGGTTCTTCCTCCAGCACCTCGTTATCTCCAAGGTAGTCGAATATCTTTCTGTCAAACACAAAAAATCCGCTGTTGATCCAGCCGTCCAGTCGGGGCTTTTCCCGGAACCCCTTCACAATATCGTTGCCATCGATTTCCAGCACCCCGTAAAAAGACATAGGATGGACGGCGGTAAGAGTAGCAATGCAATTATGAGATTGATGATACTCCAGCAGGCTGGCCAGATCCACGTCGGCAACTCCATCACCATAGGTCGCCATAAAAATATCCTCAGTTATATATTTTTCAATCTTTTTTATTCTGCCGCCGGTATTTGTATCAGCACCGGTCTCAGCAAAAGTAATTGTCCAGTCCTCAAGAGTGTCCGAGTAATGATAAATCCTGTCCCGTGATCTTGTTTTCAAAGTGAAGTCATTACTCATCCATTCGTAATTGACGAAATAGTCCTTGATCATGCTCCCCTTATAACCAAGCGGCAGTACAAACTCGTTAAATCCATAATGGGAATAAATCTTCATGATATGCCATAAAATGGGGAATCCGCCTATCTCCACGAGTGGCTTAGGCCGGTACTCCGTCTCTTCCCGCAGTCTCGTACCAAGACCGCCGCATAAGATAACCACTTTCAGAGCCTTGTTCATTATCAGGACATCTCCTCTCTAAAGTTTATCTTTCGGTTGCATAAACCTGCACTTCGCAGCATTTAGGTTTTTCCTACATCTTTTCACATACATAAACAA
>CAZZGC010000081.1:4059-11003 GCA_964653915.1 uncultured Thermodesulfovibrio sp. | reverse complement strand
CTCCATTCTGGCAAGCTATTTCTATGCGCATAATGGGTCTCGATGTTGGTGAGCGGCGTATCGGCGTTGCGGTAAGCGACGGGCTCGGCATTACCGCGCAGGGTATCGACACCGTTGATCGGGATCAATGGAAAGATGCGCTCAGAGAGATAATCGATGAATATGAAGTCAGCACTATTGTAGTCGGTCTTCCCAGAATGATGAACGGAACGGTCGGGATACAGGGAGAAAAGGTCCGCTGTTTTGCTGATGAGATCAGGGAGCAGTACGATATTCCGGTGGAGTTCTGGGATGAACGGCTCAGTACAGTGAGCGCCGAGCGGACCCTTCTGCTGGCCGATACATCCAGAAAAAAAAGAAAGGCGGTCAGGGACAAGCTGGCTGCTGTTCTCATACTACAGAACTATCTCGACAGCAGGCAACCATGAGATTCAGGTCGTGGCGATGGCCCGAGACATTTGCCTTGTCAGTCTCGGTCCTCATCATAATAATTATTTTATTCACAGCCGTAATCCTCATGCCCGTATCATCGGATGAGAAATGGCAGGAGGTTCTCATACCCGAGGGCGCAAGTTTTACCCAGGGGCTGCACATACTCGAAGAACACGGCATAATAACGAGTCCTTTCCCCTTTCTGGTGATGAGCAGGATAACGGGAAATGATCGCGCTCTCAAGGCCGGCTACTATTTCCTCAGCCCCTCGATGAGCCCGGTAGAGATATTCAAGGACCTGATCGAAGGCAGGACGATTCAGTATACCATCACGATTCCGGAGGGAGCAGACCTGGAGGATATAAAGAGAAAATTATTCTCGACTGGCCTTGTGGATGAAGAGTCATGGAAACTCACCACAGACCCGGAGTTTCTTGCATCGCTCGACATCGACGCGCCGAGCCTTGAGGGATATCTCTATCCGGATACGTACAATTTCCCGAAGGGCACGGAACCTCGCACAATATTCAGGATGATGGTGCAGAGGATGCGGGAGTACTTCAACGATGAACTGAGGGAGCGTGCAGAGGAACTGGGCATGAATGAAAACGAAGTTCTGACTCTGGCCTCCATCATAGAGAAAGAGGTTATTTATGATTCTGAAAGACCGCTCATCTCGGCTGTATTTCACAACAGACTGAAAGAGAACATGCGGCTTCAGGCGGATCCCACGGTGCTTTATGGGATTGATAGAAAGAAGAGATGGATCAGGATCCGATACAGGGACCTGAAGCGAAAGACGCCCTATAATACGTATGTAATAAAAGGGTTACCTCCGGGGCCGATCGCTTCGCCTGGAATCAAATCCATCAGGGCCGCCCTGTATCCGGCGGATGTCGACTATCTCTACTTTGTTGCAAAGAATAACGGAAGGCACCATTTTTCGAGGACGAACAAGGAACACTGGGAAGCGGTGATCAATTATCAACTGAACGGAAGGGACAAGAGAAAGAAGCGTGAAGAGAAAGCGAACAAGAAGGATAAGGCTGGGAAGTCTTGAGATAGGCGGCGGCGCGCCTGTTTCGGTGCAGTCCATGACCAAGACTGACACCCGTGATGTGCGGGCAACTGTGGCGCAGATCAGGGGGCTGCAGAAGGCCGGATGCGAGGCAGTCAGAGTGGCTGTGCTGAATGCGGAGGCGGCGGACGCGGTGAAGCTAATCAAAAAGAGAATAGCCATTCCGCTTATAGTCGATATCCATTTTGATTACAGGCTTGCCATTTCGTGTTTGGAAAACGGAGCCGACGGTCTCAGGATAAATCCTGGAAATATAGGAAGCAGGGACAAGGTGCGCGAGGTGGTGGCTGCGGCGAAGGACAGGGGCGTTCCGATCCGTATCGGCGTCAATGCCGGTTCACTTGAGAAGGACCTTCTCCGGAGATTCAGACATCCCACACCCAGGGCACTGGTAGAGAGCGCGGCGCGTCATATCAAGATACTGGAGAACCTCAGGTTCAGAGAC
Organism: uncultured Thermodesulfovibrio sp.; assembly: GCA_964653915.1. Classification (GTDB taxonomy): domain Bacteria; phylum Nitrospirota; class Thermodesulfovibrionia; order UBA6902; family UBA6902; genus CAZZGC01. The sequence goes on along the minus strand of CAZZGC010000081.1, from coordinate 9,048 downwards.
ATAAAGGTGTCATTAAAAGCATCGGATGTGATGAAGACGGTTGAAGCATACAGACTGTTTTCGGAGAAGTTCAGATATCCTCTTCATATAGGCATATCCGAGGCCGGTCCTGCATTTGCCGGAACCGTGAAGAGCGCAGTGGGGTTGGGTATACTGCTTGCGGGTGGTATCGGAGATACGATGCGGGTTTCTCTTACCGCTGATCCGGTAGAGGAAGTGAGAGTGGCCTTCGAGATACTTAAGAGCCTCCATCTAAGGGAGGCAGGTCCAGAGCTCGTCTCGTGCCCGACCTGCGGCAGGTGCCAGGTAGACATTCGGGGAATCGCAGGCAAGGTAGAGAAGGGGCTCACCGGTATAAAGAAGAACATCAAGGTGGCCGTGATGGGATGCGCTGTCAACGGCCCCGGCGAGGCGAGAGAGGCAGACGTAGGCATAGCCGGTGGGAAGGGCATGGGTATCCTGTTCAAACATGGAAAGATCGTCCGGACCATGAAGGAGAAAGAGCTTTACGGGGCACTTATGAGAGAGATAAGGAAAATGGCGAAGGATGACGCATGAAAGACGGCAGCCACTGTATCTGAGATATGCAGATTTTCAGAGCAATAGATGAAATGCGGAATTTTAGCCGGAAGTTGCGGTACGCTAACAATAGCCTCGGCTTTGTTCCCACAATGGGTGCGCTGCATGAAGGGCATCTGAACCTCGTCCGCAGGTCGATATCAGAAAACGATGTTACTGTCGTCAGTGTCTTTGTAAATCCCACCCAGTTCGGCCCCGGTGAGGATTTCGAAAGGTATCCGCGAGACCTCGAAGGTGACAGAAGGAAACTTGAGTCGGTTGGAGTCGACTGCCTCTTTTTTCCCTCATCCGGGGAAATGTATGGCGAAGAGTCTGTGGTTTCGGTCTCTGCCGGGAGGCTCGGCACTGTACTGTGCGGGGCATCGAGACCGGGGCATTTTGATGGAGTGGCGACAGTGGTGACCAAGCTCTTTAATATTGTTATGCCATCGAAGGCATATTTCGGACAGAAGGACTTCCAGCAGTCTGTTATAATAAAACGGCTTGTCGCAGACCTCAATATACCGGTTGATATAGTGATCTGTCCCATAGTACGTGAGCCGGATGGACTTGCGATGAGCTCACGCAACCTCTACCTCAGTGATAAGCAGAGGATTGCTGCTACTGTTCTTTACAGGTCTCTTGGTCATGCATTAAGGCTTGTCTCTGAAGAGGGGGTGACCGAGGCATCGAGACTTGTTAGAGAGATGGAGGAGATGATCTCGGGTGAGCCTCTTGCAGGAATAGATTATGTTGCGGTTGTCGATCCTGAGACACTCCAGCCAGTGGCCGCCGTATCAGGAAAAGCGGTGGCATGTCTTGCGGTGTATTTTGGAGAGACCAGGCTGATCGACAATATGATTCTTGAAACGCCTGCTTAGTTGTTTTCCAGCAAGCAATATAACAGTTTGAAATGCTATGAGTGACGAAACTTCCGGGAAACCTGACGCAAAGGTAAGACAGGGAATGGCGGATGAGATCCGTGAAAAAGTGGCAAAGTTTATACTTGAAGCCGCTGGACAGCTTGGCACCGGCCGGAAAGAGATCACGGACGAGGCCATGGATTTTCTCATTTCGCACAAGTGGCAGGATAGAGACCGCGACCTCGAGCTTGCGGTCAAGAGGGCATGTATCCTTTCAGATGATTCGATTTTGCATCTTGAAGACTTTGACATAAAGCTCAGGCAGGCAAGATCGGTAGGGAAGTTCGTGGAGACCCGCCTGAGAAGCTACGTCAAGAAGATTACCCGCTTTGAAGAATTCGACCTCTATGATATGGTCATTCCTGAGGTCGAGAAGTCACTTATAATGATGGTTCTTCAGGAGACGAACGGTAACCAGGTAAAGGCCGCGAGACTCCTTGGCATAAACCGCAACACCCTGCGCAGTAAGATACGTAAACTGAAGATCAAGTTCTGACCCTGGCTCCCCATACGGACAGAAAGAGTATCACCGTCGTCAGAACGATCGTACCGCCGCTGGCGAGGTCGAAATAGTAAGAAAGTATCAGGCCCGTAACTACCGACACTAGTGACAGCAGTACCGAGAGCATCAACGTCTGCCTGAAACTTCTGCTTATGAGCATTGCCGTTATGACGGGGATGACCATGAGCGCACCTATCAGCAATATACCGACTATCCTCATGGCAAGTGCGACAGTGACGGCTGCAAAGATTACCATGGCAAGGTTGAATATTCCGGCACTGATACCACTGACCTTTGCCAGCTCTTCATCAAACGACACGAAGAAGAGCTCTTTGTAAAACAGTAAGACGAAGAGAATTATGACGGTCGCCACCACAACGAGCAGAGACAGTTCGGATGACGAGACTGTAGTAATGCTTCCGAAGAGGAAACCGAAGAGCCCTGTATTGAATCCCTTTGCCAGGCTTATTAGTACTACGGCAATGGCCATCCCGGTCCAGTGGAAGAGTGCCAGCACCGACTCCCCGAAGATGTGGCGTGTAGCTCTCATCTTTTCCACTCCCAGTGCCGTTATGACCGATACCGCCATGGTGGTCAGAACAGGGTCACTTTTTGTCAGTATGCCTATAGCAACGCCTGCGAGTGAAATGTGGGCAAGCGTATCCGGCAGCCTCGAGTACCTTCTGATAACAAGAAATGTTCCCATGACGGGGCAGATTATGCCGACGAGGATACCTGCCTCCATGGCTCTTATCATGAAACTGAATTCAAACATAATCAATGCTCGTGCAGGATAGACGACACCTTTTTCCCGTAGACCTGCTGCAGGAACTCTTCCTTGATAAACTGCTTTGGAGACCCGTGACAGATCAGGGAGCGATTCAGGCACATTATAGTGCTAACCTCCTGCGCGATAACCCCCACATCGTGAGAGACAAATACTATCGTTATATTATTGTCCTGGTTCAGGTGTTTCAGGAAAGCATAGAAACTGTCTTTTGACGCGATGTCTACTCCGACAACGGGCTCATCGAGTATGAGGATGTCCGGTTCTCCCACAAGGGCGCGGGCAATGAACACCCTCTGCCTCTCGCCTCCGGAGAGATCGCCTATCAGCCTGCTGCGAAGGTGCCCTATATCTGCAGTTTCTATGGCCATCTCTATCGCTTTCCGGTCATCCCGGCCCAACCGCTTCAGCATGCCCACCCTGGCGGTTCTGCCGCTGCGTACCACTTCTTCGACAGTTGCCGGGAAATAGAATTCTTCGTGAGCGGCCCTCTGCGGGACATAACCGAGCGTGCTGCGTGCGCGGAACTCCTTTACAGGCTGTCCGTATATAAGGACCTCGCCCGAGTCTGGTTCTACCAGCCCCAGCATGATCCTTACAAGGGTCGTCTTTCCTCCGCCGTTCGGACCGATGATTCCAAGATATTCCCCCCGGTCTATGCTGAATGTTATTCCTTCAAGCACGACATTGTCTTTATTTGAATAACTGATATCATCAAGTTCTATCACTTTCTGTGTTTCGGTCATCGGCACTCCATAGCAGTTTTCAGGGCATCGAGATTCTTTCGCATTATTGAAATATATGAAACATTGCCTGCCATCTCTTCTTTAGTGAGTGCCCCGGCAGGGTCAAGCTCGATCAGACGGCCGCCGGTCTCCTCAGCCACCATTCTGGCATATCTTGGGCTGACGAGTTTTTCATAGAAGATGAATTTTATGCCGAGCCGCTTTGCAAGCCTTATAATTTCGGCGAGACGCCGGGCAGATGGTTCCTCCTCGGTAGTCAATCCCATTATCGCATGTATCCTGATATCATAGCGAGCAGCAAGATAGCCGAAGGCATTATGAGTGACTATTATGTCTCTCTTTCGACATTTTTGCAGTGAGGACCTGAACTCCTCATCAAGATTACGCAGGGCTGCCGAGTATGAAGATGTGTTCTTCCAGTAGGTATTCGCGTTGGGTGGATCGGCCTTCGCAAGGGCATCCCGTATTATTTCCACCTCTCTTACAGCAAGAACGGGGTCAAGCCAGTCATGCGGATCTCTTGATGAAAGGGACGAATCAACTTGTAGTATCCGGCTGATTTCTACCGTGATAATTCCTTGTTTTAAAAGATCCTTTTCGATACGCTCCGCCCATGAATCGAGTCCTGCACCATGGAAGATGAATACGTCTGCGCCGAATACGGCCCTCAGATCAGAAGGCCCCGGCTCGAAAGTATGAGGTTCATCACCCGGTGACATTATAAGCTTCACATCCACGAGGTTGCCGCCTGCCTTTTCAGCGAAATGGGCGAGAGGATATATGCTGGCAGCTACCTTCAGCCTGTTGCCCGCTGTTGCGCTGACTGTCAGCATGAGGATGAAAGATACTATAAGTGCCGTTGATGCTGAAAGCTGTTTTACGATATGTTTCACCGTCACATTTCCACTTGTGGCATGCATGCTTTATCCAGCTTTATTCATATTCTTTCTCCCACATCCCTCATTCTTGCTTCTTTATCCATGAGCTGAGCCATGCCATCTGCTGATAAACCCGTTTATGGATCATCCGAGATTCAGCAGTGGCATGCCGACGGCAGGATCAATCTCCCGGCAGGCCTCAATCCCCTCGATCTCTATTATAACCGCCTCGATCACTATGAAAGAGCGTGCGTCTTCACGGAGGCAGCCGATCTTCATCCGGTCATGTTTGCCGAAGGCGCCGTGCAGATGAATCTTCGGCTCATCCCCCTGCCAGAAGATCGTTCCCGTGGCGAGCAGCTCATGGCTTTCTCCAAGTTCCTTCCATACCGGCTTCGGCGGCAGTTCGTCGGTCTCCGGTCCGACCACAAGCCTCCCCTCTCTGATCCCACCTACGAGGTGAAACAGTGCGGCGCGGATATCTTCTTTTGCAGCTATTTCCCGGAGGCCGACGAGTATATCGTCATCGTCCCCGAATTTTGCTACGATGATTCTTCCGGCCCTTCCTGTCTGATATTTCATGACGCCTCCATAA
>CAZZGC010000081.1:0-3959 GCA_964653915.1 uncultured Thermodesulfovibrio sp. | reverse complement strand
AAGGGATAAGTTAATGGCAGTTATACCAATAATTACCTTTCGCTTACCTCTTACAACTTATCCCAATAAAACTTATTACAATCCGATATATACAACTTACCACTTATCTCGTATCACTTACAACCAGTGCTATTAAAATATCTTATCAATCTATATCCGATTGATTTGAGACCTGTGATGGGCTAAAATACTGTTCCACGTTCAAACTGACTAAACCAGACAATTCAACAGATAACTAATAATTTCTGACAGTTTGACTGAAAAGGTGACTGGAACATGATCGAAAAAGATTGTCTTGCGATCCTCGAAAAATATCATACCGAAGGCGGCAGCGTCATCTCTCTCCTTCAGGATATGCAGGAAAGATTCGGCTATATCCGGGAGGATGCGGTCAATTGGTTTTCGGACAGGCTGAACATTCCGGCAAGCAGCTTTTATGGTGTTGCGACATTCTACGCCCAGTTCTACCTGAAGCCCAGGGGCAAGAATGTAGTCACCGCCTGCTGTGGTACGGCATGCCACGTGAAAGGTTCTGCCGTGATCATAGAGCAGCTGAGAAAGGATCTCAGGATTCCCGATGGAGAGGACACGAGCAGGGACGGGAAGTTCACCCTCGAGAGTGTAGCCTGTGTCGGTGCATGCAGCATCGCACCTGTCTTCATCGCCAACAAGAAGGTATATGGTAAGATGACGCAGGAGAAAGCCCGTGAGATGATCGAGGAGGTCGACAAGGATTGAGGGATGAAGATGTCAGCTAAAGGCACTGCAGAGAAACTGAAGGACCTGGCCATAAGGGTGTGCGTCGGAACGGGAGGCCTCGCTGCGGGCAGTCAGGAAGTGATAGATGAGTTCGGCCGGCAGCTTGGAAAAAGAAAGGTTAAGGCATCCATTGCGAAGAAATGTGTAAACAGGACCGGCTGCAGGGGATTTTGTGCAAAGGATGTTCTCGTGGACGTCATACGGAACGGCAAATCAGAGACCTATCAACTAATTACTCCCGACAGGGTTGAAAGGATTGTCGAAGAACATATTATAAATGGCGAGCCTGTTGAGGAATGGCTCGTCGGTCCTGACTATCATGCCTTTCATGACAAACAGACCAAGATACTGCTGAAACAGTGCGGCCAGATAGATCCCGAGGATATAAATGCGTACATTGGAATAGGCGGTTACAGGGGGGCAAAGAAGGCGCTATCTCTCGATCCTGTCGAGGTGATTGAAGAGGTCCGGAATTCCGGATTGAGGGGCAGGGGAGGCGCTGGATTTCTGACCGGACTCAAGTGGGAGTTCTGCTACAGGGCCCGGTCAGATACGAAGTATATAATCTGTAATGCTGACGAGGGCGACCCCGGCGCATTTATGGACAGATCCATCATTGAGGGTAATCCGCATTCCGTTATCGAAGGAATGATCATTGCTGCCCACGCAATCGGCGCCGGATATGGATACATTTACATACGGGCCGAATATCCCCTCGCAATTCAGCGGCTCAGGAAGGCCCTTGATGAGGCAAGAAAAAAGAAATTCCTTGGGAAGAATATCTTCGGCCGTAAATTCGGCTTCGACATCAAGATAAAGGAAGGGGCAGGAGCCTTCATCTGCGGCGAAGAGACAGCCCTTATAGCCTCGATCGAGGGACAGCGCGGACTTCCTCGTTCCAAGCCTCCTTTTCCTGTGGTGAAGGGATTATGGGGGAAACCAACCGTTATCAATAATGTGGAGACGCTGGCAAATCTTCCGACGATCCTGACAAAGGGCGCCAACTGGTTTGCCTCAGTCGGGACAAAGAAGAGCAAGGGGACGAAGGTTTTTGCACTGACCGGCAAGATAAAGAATACCGGACTGATAGAGGTTCCGATGGGGATATCCCTCAGGGAGATCATTTATGACATAGGCGGCGGCATGGAGAAGAAGAACCGTACCCTCAAGGCGGTTCAGACTGGCGGCCCCTCCGGTGGATGTATTCCGGCCTCTCACATAGACATGCCTGTGGATTATGAATCGCTGATACAGATCGGCTCCATGATGGGCTCGGGCGGAATGGTTGTCATGGACGATACAACCTGTATGGTTGATATGGCAAAGTTTTTCCTTTCTTTCACCCAGAACGAGTCGTGCGGTAAATGCGTCCCCTGCAGGATAGGTACGAAGCGTATGCTCGAGATTCTGACCAGAATAACGGATGGGAGGGGCAGAAAAGGTGATATCGATCTCCTTGTTGAGCTTGGTACTAATATAAAGCAGGCATCCCTCTGCGGCCTGGGCCAGTCGGCTCCCAACCCGGTGCTGTCAACGATAAACTTTTTCCGTGACGAATATGAGGCTCATATAAACGACGGGGTATGCCCGGCAAAGGTGTGCAAGGCGCTCAGGCAGTATATTGTAAGTGAGGAGCTTTGCAAGATGTGCGGAAGATGCTTCAGGGTCTGCCCCTCAGAGGCGATCTCCTGGGAGAAGAAACAGCCTGCGGTTATAGACAAGAAAAAGTGCGTAAAGTGCGGTGCCTGCTATGAGGCATGCCCGTTTGGAGCTATATTGTAAAATGGAAAATTAAAGATCAGAAATCAAAGAGAAAAATTAAGGAAGGTTTTATGTGAATAAACTGATTCCGGAATTTTGATTTTTTATCTTTAATTTTTGATCGTTACAGGGAGGCGTTATGGCGACATTGGCCAGATTAAAAAAGATACCATTGTTCAGCGATCTGACAAACGATGATCTGAAGAAACTTTCGAAGATCATCAAGGAGACCACCTTCAAAAAGGGAAGCATGATCTGGGAGGAAGGCTCCACAGAGCAGGGTCTTCATATCATCGACAGGGGGAAGGTCCGTATCACACGAAAGACCAAGGAAGGTGGGAAGCAGGTACTTGCGGTACTGAAGAGGAATCAGTTCTTCGGCGAACTTTCTCTTCTGGATGGGCGTTCCCATTCGGCATCGGCTGAGGCCATGCAGAAATGCAGCATGTTCGTGATACGAAAGGCGGATATGGACAAGTTCCTGGAAAAGAACCCCAAAACCGCGTACAAAGTAGTACGTGCCTTAGCCATAGAGATCAGCCATATACTTCGTAATATGAATGACAAATTCATAAACATGGTGGATTACCTCTGGGAGTAATCCATCAGCAGGGAGGTAGCATTGTCTGAGAGATCACTTACCATAAAGATAAACGGCATCGAGGCGGCTTGCTCAGAGGGCGAGACGATCCTTGCCGTGGCGAAAAGAACCGGCATAGATATCCCCACCCTATGTCATGACGACAGACTCGAGCCTTACGGCGGATGCAGGCTCTGTATAGTGCATGTCAAGGGAGTGCCGAGGCCGCTTCCGGCCTGCACCACACCTGTTGCGGACAGGATGGAAGTAACGACCGAAACGGAGAGCATAAGAAAGATCAGGGCGAATATAATAGAGCTGCTGCTTTCCAACCACCCAAATGATTGCATGAAGTGTGAAGCTACCGGAGACTGCACTCTGCAGGATCTCTCTTACGAATACGGTGTTGACGGATCACGCTTTGCCGGTGAGCGCTGTGAGCTGCCGGTAAGAGATGACAACCCGTTCATATCATTCGATCCCAGAAAATGTGTTCTCTGTGGTAGGTGCACACGCATTTGCAATGAGGTAGTCATGGCCGGCACGATCGAACTTTCCGGCCGCGGCTTCGATACCGTACCTGATACCGCCTTTGGCAAGCCCCGCACTCTCGAGAACTGCGAGTTCTGCGGCCAGTGCGTTTCCGCATGTCCGACCGGTGCGCTGACCGACAAAAGGGCACATGGAAAGGGCAGGTCTTTCGAGGTCAAAAAGGTAAGGACTACCTGCAGCTATTGCGGCACGGGTTGCAACTTCGACCTTAACGTCAAGGACGGTAAGGTAGTGCGTGTCACCTCGGCTTATGACGCTCCGGTTAATCAGGGTAATCTCTGCATCAAGGGTCGGTATGGCTATGACT
>CAZZGC010000080.1:0-11026 GCA_964653915.1 uncultured Thermodesulfovibrio sp. | reverse complement strand
CAGCTCCCGCTCCTGTCTGCCCGGAAGCCGGCCTCTTGTCATTTCGATCCCGACCCGCGGGAGAGAAATTTCACACCAATCCATGGCCTTAAGATTCCTCACCCCCTGCGGGGGATTCGGCATGACACCACAGCCACATTTTCACTATCTTTAAACTACCGTTTCTCTATTTCTCACAAGGCCCTAAGGGTCTTCTGCCTACTGCTTACTCCTTACCGCCTATTGACTTTTCCCGCTTCACTCAGGCCCGGAGCAACTGATCCCACCTGCTCTCTTTCACTATGAGCCTTTATTATATTGTTTGGCAGCGCGGGACGGCGACTGCTGCTTCCGTTGCCTGACAAACAGATCCAGAGGGATACCATCAAAGGAGTATTCTTCACGCAGCCGACGCTCGATATAACGCAGATACTGCCTCTTGACCCCCTCCTTTCGGTTTGTAAAAAGAACGAATCCGGGGGGGTTGGTCCTTACCTGTGTCATATAAAAAATCTTTACCCGCCTGCCCCGGAAAATGGGAGGCTCCTGGGCTGAGACCGTTCTGCGGAGAAACTCGTTAAGCTCATGAGTGCCGATTCGTTTCGAGTTCCTCTCTATAAGATCATCCACTACCGGGAAGAGTCTGGTAACCCTCTTCTTATTGAGGGCCGAAATCGTAATCATCGGCGCATGTTTAATAAACCAGAGCTTATCATCGACCTGCTCCTGAAATCGGCGTACAGACTTTTCATCTTTGTCTATCAGGTCCCACTTGTTTACCAGTATGACAGCGGGCTTTCTCAGCTCGTCGGCAATGCCTGCGATCTTCTGATCCAGTTCAACTATACCCTCCGAGGCATCCATCACGATGACCGCCACATCGGCATCCTCAACATTCCTGATAGTCCTGAGAAATGAATAATGTTCTATAGTGCCCGCCATTCTGCCTTTGCGCCTTATGCCGGCAGTGTCCACAAGAACATATTTTTTCCCGTAGTATGTGCATACAGAATCCACGGCATCCCGCGTGGTGCCCGCAACGGGGCTCACGATCATGCGATCCTTGCTCAGGAGGGCGTTAACAAGAGTGGATTTGCCCACATTCGGCCTGCCTATTATGGAGATCCTCGGATGGGACTCTTCGGCCTTCTCAACCATGGGAATCTTCGACACAAGACCGGCCATTAAAACATCATATCCGTAGCCGTTGGCTGCCGAAACAGGCATTATATCCACACCAAGGGCGTAAAAGTCACTCAACAGGGTCTTTTCCTTCTTCGGGCCGTCTATTTTGTTTACAATATAAAATACATCCTTGTGGCGCTTGCGCAGCATGTCGGTCAGCTCCACATCGGCAGGCATCAGACCCTCTTCCGCGTCCATTACAAAGACTATTATATCGGCCTCCTCAACCGCATACATGACCTGCTTCCTTATTTCTTCTGAAAAAGGATCGTCAGATTCGCCCACAAAGCCGCCTGTATCAACAACAATATAGGCTCTGTCCTCCCATTCCGCCTCACCATAGAGCCGGTCGCGGGTAACTCCGGGCAGGTCATCCACCACCGCCCTCCTCTTCTTCAGCATCCTGTTGAAGAGGGTGGATTTGCCCACATTCGGCCTGCCGACTATCGCCACTACGGATTTTCTCATTAGCTTATCCCTTTGCGAATCAGGAATTTTCATTATATCACAGTAAATTGGCGATTGACGATTGACTGCTGATTGAGCAGGCCGGGCCCTTCCCCTCCTCAGATCCAAACCCAATCGTTCCGATAAGTTAATCATGGACAACATCACTGAACTGCAACGTGCATTTGACCGTTTCCATCCCTCATGGTATAGTCGGACAATGGGCCGTTCATTATGCTTCGTCATTGTTCTGTCACTTTGCTTCATTACCTTCTCCCATGCGGATATTTACAAGTTTGTGGACAGCAACGGAGTCGTTCATTTCACGAATGTCGATTACGGCACTGGATACGAAAAAGTCATGAGTGAATCAGATCGGCCGGTGAGCCGTTCATATGAGAGTATCGTCAGGGAAAAAGCATCCCTGTACAATGTCGATCCCTCAATTATTAACGCCATCATCGAGGCTGAATCGGGTTGGGACCCCAATGCCATATCTCCAAAGGGCGCAATGGGTCTGATGCAGATTATGCCCGGCACCGCTATAGACCTCGGACTGTCCAATCCGTTCGATCCGGAAGAGAACATAGATGCCGGGATCAGATATTTCAAAATGCTCCTGAAGAAATTCAACGGTGACGCAAAGCTTGCGGTAGCCGCTTATAACGCAGGCCCTTCAGTGGTAGAGGAATACGGCGGGGTCCCGTCATACGCCGAAACAAAACGATATATAAGAAATGTCCTCAAGGACAAGACAAAAGCTCAAAGCAAACCTGCCAGGATATACAGGATCGTTTACGAGGACGGTACAATACTTTATACAAACATTCCTGGATACCAGAAGTAATCCCGCCTTTCCCGCTAAACTCCAAACTCTACCCTTTAACCACCTTTCCATAACTATTAAACTACCTTTCGACCGTCCCACTGCAAGATTCCTCACCCCCTGCAGGGGATTCGGAATGACACTACAGACACATTTCCACTATCTTTAAACTACCGTTTCTCTATTTTTCACAAGGTCCCAAGGGTCTTCTGCCTACTGCTTACCGCTTACCGCCAACTGCCTACTGCCTACTACCTACCGCCTACTGCTTACTGTCTACTGTCTACTGCCTACCGCCTACTGCTTCCCCCTCCCTTTAAAATTTTTGGGGAAATAACTAAAATAGAAGCTTATGACCGAAAGATCCGAACTCCGGGAGAAAATCCTCGAGTTAAAACAGAAAAAAAACGCTATCATCCTGGCCCACAACTACCAGAGGGAAGAGGTACAGGATATAGCGGACCATACCGGCGACTCGCTCGAGCTGTCACGGATCGCTGCCGGCATCGACTGTGATGTGATCGTCTTCTGCGGCGTCAACTTCATGGCCGAAAGCGCCTCGATTCTGTCGCCTGATAAGACCGTTCTTTTGCCCGAGATATCCGCCTGCTGTCCTATGGCCGATATGGTTACCACCTCAACAAAGAGGGAACTGAGGACATCATTCCCTGGATTCGAATACAGGGACGGCTACCGTTATCCGGCAGACTTTACCCTGAGCGATATAAAGAAGCTTCATCCCGGCGCCCCCGTCGTCACTTATGTCAACACAACCGCCGACGTCAAGGCCGAAAGCGATATCTGTTGTACTTCTGCAAACGGGGTAAAGATCGTGGAGTCACTCGATGCCGACAAAGTAATATGCGTGCCTGACAGAAATCTCTCCGCCTGGATAGCCCGGAATACAGAAAAAGAGGTCATTGCCTGGGACGGATTCTGCCATGTGCATGACCGCGTTACGGCTGAAGATGTTGACAATGCGCGCCGGGAACATCCCAACGCCCTCGTCCTTGCCCATCCGGAGTGCAGGATGGAGGTACTCGATAAGGCTGACCACGTTACGAGTACATCGGGCATGCTCCGATTCGCTGCATCCTCGGATGCACAGGAGTTCATTATCGGTACTGAAACCGGACTCATGTACGGACTGAAAAAGATATGTCCGGACAAGAAGTTCTATCCTCTCAGAAAGGACATGGTCTGCCCCAACATGAAAAAGACCTCGCTTGCAAGCGTTCTGCATTCTCTGAAAACTGAAACTAATGTGATAAAGGTACCCGAGGAGATCAGAGTCCCGGCAAAACGCGCCCTCGACAGGATGCTTGAAGTTGTTTAAAGCGGGAATCGCGGGATAAATAAGCATGTGAGTCCGCTTGAGCAGGCGATAATAGAAAAGATCAGGGCTCATGGCCCTCTCACCTTCAAGACATTCATGGAGATGGCCCTATATTACCCGGAGCTCGGATATTACTCATCCGGCAGGGCTATAGGCTGTTCCGGTGATTTCTACACATCACCTCATCTGCACCCCATCTTTGGTGCCATGATAGCCCTTCAGCTCCAGGAGATATGGGAACTTCTGGACCGTCCATCCCATTTCTATGCTGTTGAACAGGGTGCCGGGGAGGGCCACCTCTGCAAGGATATACTGCAACATACGGAACTACTCGCTCTTTCTTTCAGAGACTCCCTTCATTACGTCATCGTTGAACCGTTCCCAGCATACCGATTGCGTCAGCAAAAGACACTTGAGGGACAGAGCAGCCTTGTAAAATGGACAGATTCCCTGAATGAACTTGAACAGGTGACCGGCTGCATCTTCTCAAATGAACTTTTAGATTCTTTCCCGGTTCATCTTGTCGAGATCGAGCAGGAAGCGTTCGAAATCTACATCAACCATGACGGACAGATATTCCATGAGCAGAAAGGCCGTCTGAGTTCCGGTGAACTTAAAGACGTACTGAATACGCTGAAGTTGCCTGCAGGGAAGTTCAGGACAGAGATAAACCTCGAAGCCGGGAAGTGGCTCAAGCAATGCTCCGATGCGCTTAGCCACGGCTATTTGCTCACAATAGATTATGGTTATACCGAACGGGAATATTTCAGCGAAGAGCATTCAAGGGGCACCCTCATCTGCTACCGGAATCATCAATACAATGAAAACCCCCTTGATCACATAGGTAATCAGGACATAACTGCGCATGTAAACTTCACTCACTTGATGAGATGGGGGGAAGACGCCGGGTTCAGGACTCTTGGTTACTGTCCGCAGGGGACATATCTGATCTCTCTCGGAATAGACGAAATGATTACCGAACTTTACGGAGATGCGCCGGACTATCTTTCCGAAGTATCGAAAATAAAAGGGCTCATTTTTCCGCAGGGAATGGGGGCATCCCACCAGGTCATGATTCAGTATAAGGGGAAGGGGACACCCACCCTGAAGGGTTTTACGATGCGCAATCTTATTGATAGTCTTTGAAACTTGAATTCATCATAAAATCCAATCTCCTCTTAACTCCTGCTTACCGCCACTAACCTCTTCCCGCATTTCCCGCATTTCCCGCTTCAAGGCATGGCACGCCATACCTCGCCCCTCCCTTAACTCTAAACTCCAGACTCCAACCTCCGCTTTTCCCGCCCTTCCTGATATAATTCTTCTATGGAACTCAGCGGAAACGCTCTTACAGTCCTGAAGGCCCGCTATCTGCTCCGGGACGAAAACGGAAAGATTGTCGAGACCCCGGAGCAGATGTTCCGCAGGGTAGCCCGCACAGTGGCATCCACCGAAACTCTGTATAACGGCGACCCGGCATACTGGGAAGAAAAGTTCTATGAAGCGATGAGCAACCTTCTCTTCCTGCCCAATACCCCGGCCCTCATCAATGCGGGAAAAGAGCTGGGACAGCTCGCCGCCTGTTTTGTTCTTCCTGTTGATGATTCCATGAAAAGCATATTCGATACACTGAAAAATGCCGCTCTGATACTGCAGAGCGGCGGGGGAACAGGGTTTTCATTCTCACACCTGAGACCGAGATCGGACATCGTGAAGTCCACGGGCGGAATCGCCAGCGGCCCTGTGTCGTTCATGAGAATTTACAATACCGCCACCGAAGTCATAAAACAGGGGGGAGCGCGGCGGGGCGCAAATATGGGCATACTGCGAATAGATCATCCCGACATAATGGAATTCATCAGGATAAAGAGACATGCTGAAGAGCTTCAGAACTTTAATATATCTATAGCGGTAACTGATGCATTCATGACAGCCCTGAAAAAAGGGACCCGATACTCATTGCTTAACCCAAGAAGCGGGGCGGTTGCAGGCCGGATCAAGGCTGCCGACGTCTTTGACGAGATTGTGCGAAGCTCATGGGAGACGGGCGATCCCGGCCTCATTTTCATAGACAGGATAAACAGGGACAATCCCACTCCTCACTTAGGAGCGATCGAAAGTACAAATCCCTGCGGAGAGCAGCCCCTTCTTCCATTTGAGGCATGCGTGCTTGGCTCTATCAATCTTTCCAGGTGTATTAAACTGCAGGGATCAGGAGGCAGAGTTCAGAGGGCAGGGGTTGACTGGGAGATGATAGAGGAGTTAGTGCATCTCGGAGTGCATTTTCTCGACGATGCAATCGACGCAAACAGGTATCCTATCCCGGAAGTCGAAAAGATGCACAAAGGTAACCGGAAGATCGGTCTCGGTGTAATGGGCTGGGCGGACATGCTGATAAAACTCGGCATTCCATATAATGCACCTGAGGCATTCAAACTTGCGGGAAGAGTCATGCGTTTTATAAGAGACGCGGCTCGCAAGGCATCGGCGGAGCTTGCTGAAAGACGTGGCCCATTTCCAAACTTCAAAGGCTCTATTTACGATTCTTCAGCATTTCGCAAAAAATACCCTTCGGGGTTTCGCAATGCAACGACCACCACCATTGCGCCGACCGGCACACTTTCTATCATAGTCGGTTGCTCAAGCGGGATCGAACCTCTGTTTGCCCTTGCCTTCAAGAGACTCGTACTTGAAACAGAACTGTCTGAAATCAATCCGCTGTTTATCGAGACAGCCCGGCAGGAGGGTTTTTACAACAGTGGGCTCATGCAAAAAATCCAGGCACGGGGAAACTTAACCGGCATGAAGGAAGTTCCCCGCAGGGTAAAAAGTTTGTTCGTCACTGCCCATGAAATATCACCGGAAGACCACATCGAGATGCAGGCTGCATTCCAGAAATATACGGATAATGCGGTCTCAAAGACCATCAATCTCAGTCAGCGGGCAACACGCCGGGATGTTGCAAATGCCTTCGTCCTTGCATATGAAAAAGGCTGCAAGGGCATAACCGTATTCAGGTACGGCTCAAAGACCGGCACACTGGTTACAGCAGATGATGTAGATTAAAGCCAGTCAATCGCTCTCTACAAATCTGTAACCGCAGGTCCTCCGGGTAATGAATTCGGATTCGGACCGCGGATACTTCCTGCAGTTCAGGAATCTCACGGAATAAATCGAACAGTAGTGACCGCCATCCGGCTTTTCGATGAGCATCGGGCATTTAAAAGGCAGTTTGCAACATTCACCGCAGTGAATGCATGTTCCCCGCCTCCGGTCTGATACCGGGAGCACGGATGTAAATGTTCGTCTTATCTTGCTTACCAACTCTTCCTTCTCCCTTATAAACTAATGATGAAACTCACCAGTTGCATGATCATGGTCAATCAAAAAAACGAATAATTATACCAAATGTGGAGGGAGAAATTACAGCTCTCTAACTTCAGAACCCGTGGCAGACTCTGCACATCTTTCCAGGGATACGGTGACGATATGCCTCACTGGCACCCTTGGACCCCGGTCTGTCTTCAGGGATTACTCCCCGTTCATGCGGATTGTGACAGGTAACGCAAGTCAGCATGCCTCTGTCATCAAGAGGCAGAATAACACCGTAGTCCTTTTCAAGCTTCTTGAGTCTCTGGAAGATGCTGCCCGAAGGTTTCCTGAAATGATTGACGCCGGCAGGATGGCGCACCATCTTCCCATGACACCTCTGACATACGGTCTTCAGATCTCCGATAAGCTCTACCGACTCGAAAGTGGCCCTGTTTACATCCGGCCGCTCTACATGACAGTAAAGGCACTTTTCGTAATCTATTTTTCCATCATCCATCACCTGATCGTGAGGGTCAAGCTTTCTGTATTTTTTTTCATCATGACAGTTAAAACAGATATCGGTCCTCTTTCGCGAAGGTCCGCCTCTCAGGAACATAAGTTCGTCCCTGTAAAGCCTCCTGTCCGCATGTTTGATCTGGCGCATGGCAGGGTTGTCTTCACACTGTCTCCTGATTTCATGGCAAGTAATGCAGGAAAGCTTTCCATCCTGCAGCGGGAAGTCATCGGGTATTCTCTTTTTCTTCTTTTCCGAAGGTTCTATGAATACAGGGTGTATATAGGAGCTGCCTGTATAACCGTGACATCTGCATAACTCGACATAGTCCCCGCCAAACCGGAGTTGAGATTCGATCGACTCCGGGCTCTCCCCTTCATGACAGACGTTGCAATATTTGCCGGAAAAGTGCGGATTGACTTCTGCATCCGGTTCACCCGGCTCATCAGCCGCTGCCGAAGATACAAAAAGAATGATAAAGAGGATAACAGCACAAGCCAGGGGCGACCGTGATGCATGCATACAAACATTTTACACAGTTTTCCCTGAAACGCAACCCCTTACTACTGAGCTTTTATCTTTTCCTGATTGCCAACCACAACAAGAATATATCTGTCCGGATCGAGGTGTTTCTTTGCCACCCTGAGGATGTCCTGCCGCGTGACCGATTCGATGAAACGGGGATAGTTATTTATATATTCCACCCCCAGACCGTAAAACTCCACCGCGACGAGAAAGGAAGCGATTCTTGCGTCTGTCTCTATCCGCATCGGGAAACTTCCTATAAGGAAAGACTTGGCATCCGACAGTTCCACCTGATCAACCGGCTCGCTTCTGATCCTGCGAATCTCCTTCAGGACTTCACGAATAGCTTCTCCGGCCGATTCATTCTTTGTCTGCAGTGAGACCTGGAAACCTCCGCCATATCGGTTAGCAGAGAAAAAACTGTAAATATCATAAACCAGGCCCTTTTCCTCTCTGATGTTCTGCATAAGTCTGGAAGCGAATCCCCCGCTGCCGAGGATATAGTTCATGACAGAAAGCGCATAATAGTCTGGATCGTCTCTGGCTACACCTCCATGCCCCAGTATTATCGTTGCCTGTGTTAGATCCCGGTTAACAGTTATCGTCTTTCTATCGGCTGAAGGCAAGGCTCTTTCTTCCGATAAACGCAGTCCCCTGCTTTTTTCCCAGCCGGCAAAATACCTGTCAAGCAGACCCAGAACCTCTTCAAAGGTCAAATCTCCTGCAACGGCCATAACCGCATTGTCCGGCACAAAAAACTTCCTATGAAACCGGACTATATCGTCTCTTGTGATATTGTCTAACGTTTCCGCTGTCCCCGTCACAAGCCTTCCGTAAGGATGAGCTCCGAAAAGTGCCTTGCGGAACTCCCTTGATGCAACAAAAGAAGGATCGTCTTCACTGGCCTTGAGTCCGCCCTTGATCCTCTCCTTCTTTTTGTTGATTTCATTATCAGGGAACACCGGATTCATTATGATATCCGACAGCAGGTCAAACCCGAGATCAACATCCTTTTTAAGCACCGACAGGCGCACAGTTGAATAATCTCTTCCTCCCGAGGCAGATACATCCCCCCCTACAAATTCTATCGCCTCCTCAATTTCATGGGCGGATCGTTCAGCAGTCCCGGCAGTCAGCAGACCCGACACAAGATTGGAAAGTCCGGCCTTCTCTGCAGGTTCCTGCATACTGCCCGCATTCAACCCTATCGCTACCTTGACTATCGGCAGATTATGTCTCTCGGCAACCAGCAGAACGAGACCATTGTCAAGGACTTTCCTCCGGACATCAAGCGCTGAAGCGGAAATCGCCGAAAACAATATTGCGATCACTAAAGCCACTATCTGAAAAAATCTCAAATGTTTCATCCTGTTCTCATCTTGCAGTTACATAGATCACTGTAATAACCATCCGTCAAGGTTCAGAAGTTCAAAGTCTCAAAGACCAAAGTCGGCTGACTCATGTCCTCCGTTCAGTGCCTCTGCCTATCTGCCTGCTGATTACTCCATACCGCTTACTTTTTCACCTTTACTGTCAGGGATAAGAATGCCGACCGTTCTGAAATCCTCAACAAAGTACTTGCGTGCCACCCTCCGGACATCCTCCGGGGTCACTTTACGGATGCCTTCAAGATATTCATGCATCTTTTTCCATCCCCCCAGCATCTCGAATTCGGCAATCATCATAGCCCTGTAAAATATTGAATCCTGATCCATTATGAACCCGGCTTCGACCTGATTTTTCGCCTTCTGAACCTCTTTCTCTGATGGAGGCTGCTCTTTTATCCTGTCTATTTCGGCATAGAGCGCCTTTTCAACATCTTCAATCCTGACACCCGGCATAGCGGTTCCGTACAAATAGAAGAGGAACGGAAATCTATAGAAATTACCATACCCCGCACCAGCAGACAAAGCAATGCGTTTCTCATCCACAAGGCTCCTGTATATCCTTGCACTCCTGCCTTCAGACAGGATGGATGCCAGGACTTCAAGAGCATAACTGTCCTCATGAAAAAGGTTCGGCACCTTATACGCACTGAACACGTAGGGCAGTTGTGCTTCCTTCCTGACAAATACCCTTCGCTGACCTCTCTGCACCGGCTCACGGATATCGACCGGTCTTAACTTCGGTCCAGGCGGTATTTTCCCGAAGTACTCCTGAATCAAAGCAAGGATACCTTCTGGCTCCACATCTCCAGCCACCACAACAAAGGCATTACCGGGCGAGTACCGCTCGCTGTAATACCGCTTCAGATCATCAAGAATGATCGTTTCCAGGTCTTCCATCCAACCTATCACGGGGCGCCGGTAGGGATGATTCTTGAAGGCCGCTGCCAGCACCTCCTCAAATACAAGGCTTTGGGGATCGTCTTCATAACGCATCCTGCGCTCTTCCATCACAACCTTTTTTTCACTCTTAAATTCATCAGCATCTAAAAGTAGATTTCTCATCCGGTCGGATTCGAGTTCGACAGACAAGTGCAGTCTGTCCGGAGCAAGTTTCTGATAATAGTAAGCAAAGTCCCGGCTTGTGGCGGCATTATCAACTCCCCCCGCCCTTTTAATAATCTTTGAAAACGTCTTGGGCCCGAATCTCGGGGTTCCCTTGAACATCATATGCTCAAGCAAATGACTCATGCCCGACTTGCCCAGCGGTTCGTTGATGGAGCCGGCATCGTACCATATCTGAAACACGGCCAGCGGCGAAGATGTATCCCTGACGATAATAACCTTCAGACCGTTGGACAGAACCCTTTCGTATATGTCATCCCCTGTGGATATAAGGGGCTTGCCCGGCGCATGAGCGCATCCGTAGATAATCAGGAGTACCGGAACAAGCAGAACCGCTATCTTTTTTGTCATATCCACTAATGGTAACAGAAGAAAGCTGAATGTTGCAAAAA
>CAZZGC010000079.1:0-11066 GCA_964653915.1 uncultured Thermodesulfovibrio sp. | reverse complement strand
TCCGTCCTATCTCCCTTCTTACGGGATCGAAACATGAAAGCAGCACCGTCTCCGGGGTGTCGTCGATGATATACTCGACGCCGGTGGCGGCCTCCAGTGCTCTGATGTTTCTTCCCTCTCTGCCGATAATCCTTCCCTTCATCTCGTCACTGGGAAGGCTCACTGTGGAGATGGTATGATCGCTTACATACTCGCTTGCATACCGTTGTATGGCAAGACTGATAATCTCCTTGGATTTTCTGTCGGCCCTATCAAGGGTCTCTTCCTCAATGCGCTTGGCAAGTTTGGCTGCTTCGAATCTGGATTCCTCCTCTACCCGTTTCATGAGTTCGTTTCTTGCCTCTTCAGATGTCAGGTTCGATATCTTCTCCAGCATATCTTTCTGTCGGGTGTATAGTTCTTCTGTTTCCCGCTCTTTCTGCTGAAGTATCTTTTCACGTCTGTTAAGATCCTTTTCCCTGCGGTTGAAGGTATTTTCCTTTCTGTCGAGCTGCTCGAGTTTTCTGTCGAACATCTCTTCCCGGTGCCTGAGCCGCTTGTCGAGCTGATTCAGTTCCGCACGCCTCTCCCTTAGTTCATTCTCAGTCTCTGTCTTGAGTCTGAGATTTGCATCCTTAGCCTCAAGCTCAGCTTCTTTTACTATCGTGTGAGCCTCTTTCCGGGCATTTTCGATTATCCTTGAAGATTCCTGCTCGATGTCCTTGAGTTTTCTGCCAGCACTCGATTTATGGTACAGAAGGGAAAGCACAAAACCTGCTCCGAGACCCGCAGCTAAAGCAACATAGAGATATACTGTGCTGATCATTGTCTGCTCCTCCTTTTCGTTAGCCTCCTCTTGTATATCTTTTCATATCCCTGATCGGATGGTACAAAGAAGATCTTCCTTTTTTTCATATACTGCTGATCCACATAGTGATCTTTGAAGTCATGGGGGTAAATGTATCCGCGACCGGCTCCGAGCCGTTCCGCTCCGTAATAACCGGTACTTTTCAGATGATCGGGTACCGGCGAAAGCCTCTGCTGCCTGATCTCATCCATGGCCCTGTTGATTGCCATATATGATGAATTACTTTTCGGTGCCATCGATATGTAGACGACAGCCTGCGCAAGAGGTATGCGGCCCTCGGGCATGCCGATGGACTCGACCGCATGATAGGCCGCTACAGCAAGCTCGAGCGCCCTCGGGTCGGCGTTCCCCACATCCTCGGCTGCGCAGATAACGATTCTGCGACCAATATAAAGAGGATCTTCCCCTGATTCAATCATCTTTGCAAGCCAGTACAGAGCGGCATCAGGGTCACTGCCTCTCATGCTCTTTATGAATGCCGAAATGGTGTCATAATGTTCATCCTCACTGTAATAGAGCGACTTTTTCTGAAGGACCTCCATTGCAAGCTGAGCATCAAAACACTTCTTCCCCGTGCTGTTCAGTATGAATGCGCCCATTTCGAGGGCATTAAAAGCTTTTCTTGCATCACCTTCCGATGAGCGGGCTATGAAGTCTGCGGCATTGCTGTCCAGTTCTATATTCATATTTCCTATTCCATTTTCGCAGTCTCTCAGCGCTCTTTCGAGCAATTCCTTTATATCTTCATTCCCGAGCGGCCTAAACTGAAATATCATCGACCTGGATGCGAGAGCCGGAATAATGGCAAAAAACGGGTTCTGTGTAGATGCTCCAATCAGCGTTACCGTGCCGTTTTCCACATCCGGAAGGAGGGCGTCCTGCTGCAGCTTGTTGAACCTGTGAATCTCGTCAACAAAAAGTATGGCACGTCCGGCGGCCCTTGCGTCTTTCAGGGCTTCTTTTATCTCCCCGATTCCGGATGTCACGGCGTTCAGCGATATAAAGAGCGCCTGAGTCATCCGGGCTATTATATGGGCGAGGGCTGTCTTGCCTGTTCCTGGGGGGCCGTACAGGATCAGAGACACGATGGTGTCCCGTTCGATCGCCTCCCTCAGAGGCTTTCCCTTTCCGAGAATATGAGACTGCCCTGCAAACTCATCCAGATTGCGGGGCTGCATTCTCCACGCAAGGGGTGCCCGTCTGTCCGTGCTGAACAGGTCCATGTTGCCAGGTCATTCCCGGTCCCCGCGATGCAGTTAAAGGAAACCGGACCGGCTTATGACAGGAGAGATTTATGGGGGAAAAGATTCAGAGTGTCATGCCTGACGCCCCCGGGGCGGTCTATCTCAAAGAAATCCCTTGTAATCCAGGGGATTTCTGAAAAATATGATGTACAGTCATTTGTCGGTCTTCCACATGTGCTGATATGTCTGTAAAGTGTCTCCATGCCCTTTAAATCTATGCTGTCGAAGCTTCAGTTTCGCCGGTTCCCGCTGCAGCGGGGGGAATGAGACCCACCTTGCCGTGTAGAAACTAACCTAAATCCCTGTATGAACAGGTGGGCGCCTTGCAGAAAAGATCAGGCAAATCCCCTTGCGGGGCGCTCAACACTTTTTCTGCTCCGGCTCCCTGATTTTTGGTGTCGGAATAAGTTTCGTTTCCTATCACGTACAAGGCAGGCACGCCTCCCTTTTTTCTATTTTATAACAGAAAACTCACTCATTAATCAAGCTGCTGTTTTTTAAGAAAAATAATTGTGTAAATCTACTTCGTCAGTCCATAACCATCAAGAATTTTCTTAAGTTTGCTTCTGTTATCTTCGCTCATCGGGCAGAGGGGCAGCCTCATCTCCTCTTCAATCCTGCCCATCATGGCAAGAGCCGTCTTCACAGGGATCGGGTTGGTCTCAAGAAACATTCCCTTATTAAGAGGTTCGAGTCTGAAATGGAGCTCTCTCGCTTCATCGTATCTTCCTTCAAGCAGATGCCTGCACATGTCGGCCACATCCCGGGGGGCAATGTTTGCAGCTACAGAGATAGTCCCTTTGCCTCCGAGGGTCATGAGCGGAAATGTGGTGAAGTCGTCTCCGGAGAGGACGGTAATCCTGTCACCGCAGAGTCTGATGAGTTCGCTCACCTGAGCCAGGTTGCCGCTTGCCTCCTTTATAGCCACTATATTATCTATCTCGGCCAGCCTGGCCACGGTCTGAGGGGTCATATTAAGTGCGGTCCTGCCGGGCACATTGTACAGCACTATAGGTAAATCAACTGCCTCAGCCACAGTTCTGTAATGACGGTACAGACCCTCCTGGGTGGGCTTGTTGTAGTAGGGGACGACAAGAAGCGCGCCGTCGGCACCGACCTTTTTCGCCTCACGCGTCATCATTATGGTCTCTTCAGTGGCGTTGGCGCCTGTTCCGGCTATAACCGGTACCCTTTTGTCAACGACCTGAACGGTCAGCTCTATGACTCTGTAATGTTCTTCATAGGTCAGGGTGGCCGATTCCCCGGTAGTACCACATGGAACTATCGCGTTGGTTCCCTCTGCGATGTGCCATTCGATCAGACCTGTCAGGGCCTTTTCATCCAGTTTGTTGTCCCTGAATGGTGTAACTATCGCTACTATCGATCCTTTAAACATATTATCCTCCTGCAAATATATTGCAGCCCGGTAAGCTGCCGGACCGCTTCCTGATCATCGTTTTTCTCATGTCCATGCGGGATAATGCCCTCCGGCATCCCGTTTGAAGTATAAAGTTTATGGCAAACGGCCGATTAGGTCAACCTCCGGCCGCTTAAATTGACACCTGTAAAGAGTTTCTGATATTGTCAATCGTATGTTTGATCTTGGAACCCAGGAACTCATAGTAATATTCCTTGTCGCCTTTTTAGTCTTTGGGCCGAGAAAGCTTCCTGAGCTCGGAAGGGCGCTCGGCAAGGGGATTCGTGAGCTTAAGGCGGCGATGCGCGGTGTAAGGGAGTCGATAGAGGAAGCAGGAGAAGAAATAACCGATGAGGTTAAAGTGGTCAAGTCTGATATGGAGGATGCGCTGTATAAGGGATTCGAATCAACTCTGAAAGACCGTATTGATAAAGAAAATGAAGCCGCCGATTCTGCCAGAGATGATCTCAAGGAACAAGGGCAGGAAAAAGGAGCCGATGCCGAAGAGGAGAGAGAAGACGTAGATAAGCGTGACAAAGGAGAAGATGGATAAGGCCCCACTTACGGAACACCTTGGGGAACTGAGGACCAGGATTCTCGTATCGCTGGTCGCAGTAGCCATCGCCTTCGGGTTCTGTTTTTATTTTTCTGAGGATATCTTCAGGATTCTGACGTCACCTATTCACAATACAATCAAGTTTTCATTTCACAATCCGTACATCACTATCGAACCTAACAAAAACAAGGATCTGAATCTTGTCTTTCTGGCTCCGGCTGAGGCTATATGGATGCATATAAAGATATCCTTCATCAGCGCAATAATCGTATGTTCACCCGTAATTTTTTATGAGACATGGAAGTTCATCTCTCCGGGTCTGCTCGAAAATGAAAAGAGATACGCCATGCCTTTTGTTATAACAACTACATTCCTGTTTCTTATAGGGGCGCTTTTCTGCTTCATAGTTATTCTGCCATTTGCGATGAACTTTCTGCTGACTTACAAGACCGAGAATCTTCAGCCGATGATCTCGGTGGGCAAGTATGTTGACTTTTGTCTTAAGTTCATACTTGCCTTTGGGGCTATATTCGAGCTTCCGGTGGTAACGGTATTTTTGACGAAGATGGGAATAGTGACTCCGGAGTTCCTTTCAAAGAACAGGAAGTATGCGATACTTATCGCCTTCGTAATAGCGGCGGTGCTGACTCCGACTCCTGATGCATTCAACCAGACACTCATGGCGGTGCCGATCATCATACTTTATGAGGCCGGGATAATAGCCTCAAGGATTCTTGACAGGAAGAAAGATAAAAAGAAAGAGGGCGATGGTAATGAAGCCGGGGGTTAGTTTTTTCCTCCGGAACCTGACTTTATCTTACGGTACTTGTCCTCACCCACGCATTCCTTTGCAAATGCGCACCAGTCCAGACAGGTAGGGCCGATAAGTCTGCTCGTGACTTCTCCGCATTTATCGCACCTCGCCTCTGTTTCATCACTCCAGATCTCTACTTTGGCGCCGCAGTGTTTGCAGGTGATATCTTCGGGTTTGGGCTGTTTTATATCTTTACTTCCGGGGCATTCGTTTTTGAACATATCGATCCTCTCTTATATATATTTTAAACTATACAGCACGATAGCGCCATGCTTGTATGATATTAATCATATGTGTTAGTCACTAACATGAACTTGCCTTCCTAATTGTACCGGTTAAATTTTTGAAGAAGTTTTGCCGAAAATGTATACTGAAATATTCTGGTTTGCAGGGATTCAGTTCCAAACCGGATCGTCAGCTGGGGGATGCCGAGGCCCTGAAAATAATGCGTGAAGAAAAGGAAGATAGACAGATAGAAGATTTCTCTCAAATAATTGAGCAGATAAGGGGGGAGATCATTCCCTGCCTGCGCGATCTTGCCGCGGGTGGCAACGAAAACAAGATCGAACATCTCACGCGCAGTATGGAGTCCCTGATTGAACAGGTCGAGAGAAAGAGCAGAGAGGTTCAGGAGATCATGATCAGGGATTCCCTGACGCGACTTTACAACAGGGGGCACCTTGCCACACTGCTCGAAGATGAGATCGCCCGTTCACAGAGATACGGCCATCCTCTCGCCGTAATGATGATAGATATCGACGACTTCAGGACGGTCAACCTGAAACTGGGTCAGCAGACAGGCGACAGGATGCTTGCTTTTACAGGGAAGGTCATAAAGGAAAATACCCGCAAGTTCGACCGCGCTTTCAGGTATGGAGGTGAAGAGTTTGTAGTGGTGCTGCCGGAGACAGATATGACTATGGCCCACATTGTGGCAGAGAGGATTAGAAAGAATTTCCAGTCCAGGATTTCCGGATTCATTAACGGGCTTTCCGGTGAAGTGCTATCACCAACCCTCAGCATAGGGGTTACATCCACCTATACGTATTCGCTGGAAGAGACGAGCACTGATGATCTCATCAGCCAGACTGAAGAGGCTCTCGCCCGCGCAAAGACACGGGGGGGCAACATTAGTCTGAGATTCAGGGACTGAGAAGGCTACACAGCCCTATCAAGCGACTTTGTTCCAGCAGTCGGCTTCCTGAATGCTCCTGTCGAGCAGATCATAGAGTTCCTGCTCAAGGGCTTCGTTGCCGGACCTTATCCCCTCCAGGAGGTTGCGTGGTATCTCAATAGTGCAGAGCCTGTCGTTTTTTATGAGTTGAAACTTATAGGCGATCTGCATGAACAGATAGAATATTCTGAAAATGATTATTGATCCGTCGATCTCTCTAATCTTTTCTTCAACTATGTCGTAAGACGGTACCTCGTGTTTTGAAACCTGTCGATCCATCATATGTCTTACCTCGTTTCCTTATTATGTATAATGTTATCAATCACTTAGCAGACTCCAGATACTCGGTTATGTTGACCTTGATCCATTTCGGATCCCACCAGTAAATAGGGGAAACTTCATATCCATGAATCAGGATTCCAAAATGGAGATGGTCTCCGCCGGCAAGGCCGGTGGAGCCGGTTCTCCCGATGACATCACCTTTATTTACCTTTTCACCCTCTTTGGCGTCCAGCACTGACATATGCCCGTAGAGACTCATTACACCCAGGCCATGGTCAATGATTATTGTGTTGCCATATATACCAAGATCTCCTGCAAAGCGCACGATCCCGGAGTTTGCCGCCCTTACCGGGGCATTTGCATGAGATGCCAGGTCATAACCCAAGTGGACGCTGCTGCTTATTTCATCACCATTATAAATATATGTACGTTCATCGCCATAAGTTGCCATGACCTTGCTGTTCCTCAATTGTAAGAAACGGCCATTCCAGAGAATTCTTGAGCCGCTCATGGAACATATAGTCAGCAGATCCCTGTGGCTCTTCTGTCGCCATTGTTCATTAACTATTTTGAATGCTTCAACAGGATCTTCTATGTCAGGTCTGTTCAGCAGGGGCAGAACGACCCGTTTGATGAATCCATCGCTGATTGATATCGAAGATTTCCGGAATTTGCTTTTTCTTATCCGCGTTGGCAGTGTCTTGATGGTTTTGTTGCCGGCTTTGTCTTCCGCAACTGCATAGAAGATATCTGTGTCGGTGACTCCGTACGGAGCCGGGAAGAAAGACAGGACTGTTGATGCTGATTTGCGTTTCTTGATTACCCGCCCGTCAGGAAGTGTTTCTGAATCCTTTGGAACACCCTGAGGCTCCATTCTGAAGGCGGTGAAAATTCTTTCACCAAGACTTATATAAACGGAGTCGGCATCTTTCACCCGCAGGGCCGCCAGCCCTGTGCTGCCTTCAGTCAGCACTGAAGGAGCCTTCAGTACAGTCAGGATGGGTGGATGTGTGTCTATGACCGCGCTTATCTTCTGACGGGTCTTCTTCATGAAGCCTGACCGTGCCTCAATAAGCACAAGGGCCTGACCGTCTTTGAAGCCGGATTCCGCAGGTTCAACTTTTAGCTTGTATGACGCCTCCGAGAGTTTGGGAGAATCATCCAGAAGCACGGCTTGCGTATCCCCCTGAATCATGGTGATACGGATTGTCTTTACGTTCACGCCCTGAAGAGTGATGGTCTTTCTCGCAGGCAGGGCGGCAAACTCTTCAATTCCCTTTATTTCCGGCTCGGGTACTATGAATAGGTTATATGTCAGGTATGCCGCCACGAGCAGCAGAAATGGCAGCATAACGACGACTAATATTCTGCTTATTCCCCTGCAGTCTGATTTCTCTATCATTTCAAAGGGTTTCCCATTTAAAAAAAATATAAAACAGCCTTCCACTATACATTAAACAACATATAAAACGCAAGCAGCAGTAACCGCCGGTCATGGCTGTCAAGTATTTATATCTTATGAATATGAAGAAATTGTGATGATTCGCATAATTGACTTAACTATTGAGATGATTTAATATTTTCAGAATCATGAAACCTTCCGTTGAGACCGTCGATTTTCTCATCATCGGCGGTGGCGTGGCAGGACTGAGGGCAGCGATCGAACTTGCACCACGGGGAGATGTCCTGATCCTGACCAAGGACAAATCGACCGAAAGCAGCACTGAATATGCTCAGGGCGGTGTTGCAGTGGCCCTTAGCGACGAGGATGAGGTCTGTATCCACTATGACGATACCATAAGGGCGGGAGACGGTCTCTGCAGAGAGGATGCGGTCTCGGTTCTTGTAGAGGAGGGGCCCGGATACATTCTCGAATTGATTTCCTGGGGGGCGGCCTTCGACCGTGAGGGCAGCCGTCTCGCATTTACCCGCGAAGCTGCACATTCCAGAAAGAGGATACTTCATGCCCATGGAGACTCGACAGGCAGGGAGATGGAGCGTACTCTCATTGCAAGGGCACGCTCTTTTCCCAGTATCAAGAGATATGATTTTGCGTTTACGATAGACCTCCTGATTCAGGACGGACGCTGCGTGGGGGCGGTAGTGCTGAGAAAGAACAGGATCATCATTGTCCGGGCGAAGGCGGTTGTGCTCGCCACGGGCGGGGCTGGTCAGGTCTATGGCAGGACGACAAATCCTGTCATAGCTACAGGCGACGGAATCGCTATTGCGTACAGGGCGGGGGCGATGCTGGAGGATATGGAGTTTGTGCAGTTTCACCCCACCACCCTCTTTGCTCCCGGGGCGCCCCAGTTTCTGCTCAGTGAGGCTATGCGCGGCGAGGGCGCTGAACTAAGAAATATTCATGGTGAAAGGTTCATGCCCGGATATCACGAGCTGGCGGAGCTCGCACCCCGCGATGTGGTCACGAGGGCAATTGTTTCCGAGATGGTGAAGACAGGCTCGTCGCATGTCTATCTCGATATGACGCATTTAGACAGGGATTTCGTCATGAAGCGGTTCCCTCAGATATATTCCACTTGCCTTCAGTACCAGATAGACATCACTGAGGACAAGGTGCCTGTCTGTCCCGCTGCTCACTATTTCATGGGCGGAGTCAAGACCGGCCTTGATGGAGAGACCAGCATCGATGGACTCTTTGCAGCGGGCGAAGTGGCCTGTACAGGGGTACATGGAGCTAACAGGCTTGCATCCAACAGTCTGCTGGAGGGGATCGTATTCGGTGCAAGAACGGGCAAGAAGGCCGCTGAATTTGCGGAGCAGAATGGGCATGGGCAATGGAGGGAGAGTGATATTCATTGTCCCGAACCATCAGAGCCGGACTCCTTGGCCTTGCTCGAAGAAGAAAAGATGAGGACTTCCCTGAGACGAATGATGTGGGAGAGGGTCGGCATAATTCGGTGCAATGAGTCTCTCACGGTTGCCATGAAATGGCTGGACGATCACAAACTAAGTAATTCAGTGGCAGCGAGGAGACACTTCGAGCATATGAATATGCATACAGTCGCGACACTGATAGCCGCATCTGCTCTCTTCAGAAAAGGCAGTGTGGGCGCTCATTACCGGTCCGACTTCAAGGACAGGGGGGAAAACTGGCAGGCCCATGTCCGGTGTTCAAAGGATCAGGCTCCGCACTGGGGAGACTGATTCGTAATGTTACGTAACGGAGACCACTATCAGATTAACGAAAACGCTGGCAACGAGTAACCTGCATAATTCACGTAATTGGTTTTTCCCGAGAGGGATGGCAATAAGAAATTTGTGGTAAGTAGTAAGTGGTAGGTTAAAGGGAGATGATTTTAATAAATATTCTTCCACTAACTTATCACATACCACTTATCCCTTATCACTGACTTTTATGAAATAAGAGACAGTTATATGGCTGTAAAGTGAAATGAACGCAATACGAAAGGCGAAGATAGTCTGCACAATCGGGCCGTCGAGCAGTTCTCCTGAAGTCCTGGCAAAGATGATAAAGGCCGGTATGAATGTGGCCCGCTTCAACTTTTCACACGGTACTCACAGGGAGCACGGAAGGGCGGCGGCAGCTGTCAGACTGGTGTCGCGGAAACTTGGCCGTCCTGTGGCCCTGATGATGGACATGAAGGGGCTGAAGATCAGACTTGGCGAGATTAAAGGCGGTAGTGTTCAACTGAAGCGTGGAAGCAGGGTTCTGATTACAAGCAGGAAGCTGACAGGAGACGAAGGCATCATTCCTGTACTTTATGCAGGCCTTCGCAGGGATATTCGAAAGGGGGACAGGGTTCTTATCGATGACGGATTGATCGAGCTGGAGGCGCTTCGTCAGGTTGAAAAAGGTATCGAATCCCGCGTCCTGGAAGGCGGGATAATCAAGTCACATAAAGGCGTCAACTTCCCCGGCGTACGGATTTCCGCTCCCACGTTTACTGCAGAGGACAAAGCTGCACTCGAATTTGCTGTTCGCAAAGAGTTCGATTATGTGGCGATTTCGTTTGTCCGTTCAAGTCTCGACATAAGGAGGGTCAGGAGATTTCTGAAGAGGCTGGGGTCGTCTATGCCGCTCATAGCCAAGATCGAAAACAGGGAGGCGATCGGCAATATCGATGAGATAATCCATGAAGCGGACGGAATAATGATCGCCCGCGGAGACCTTGGCGTCGAGATGCCTCCCGAGGAAGTTCCCTTTCTTCAGAAAGAACTGATCTCGAAATGCAATATGGCCCTGATACCGGTAATTACGGCTACGCAGATGCTCGAATCCATGACGGGGCATATGCGTCCTACACGGGCGGAGGCCGCTGATGTTGCCAATGCGGTAATTGACGGCACTGATGCCCTTATGCTATCTGCGGAAACATCCGTGGGAAAATATCCTGTAAAGGCAGTGGAGATGATGGACAGAATCATAGGGACTGCAGAGCAGAAGATGAAGAGACGGGACATGTTCATCTCTACAGACGGAGCAGGTTTTGCACAGGCTCTCGGGGATGCGGCCTGTCATGCCGCCGATCATACAGGAGCACGCTCGATAGTTGCCTTTACCAGAAGCGGGTTTACGGCGCTTATGGTGTCAAAGAACCGGCCGCACACTCCGGTCATAGGCTTTACAACAACCGAAGCGGTACGGCGCAGGATGTGTCTGTTCTGGGGCGTAAGCCCGCATATCATGGACTTCCCTGAAAATACTGATGATATGATTCTTGAAGCTGATGCGGCTATAAGGCGTCTC
>CAZZGC010000078.1:0-11182 GCA_964653915.1 uncultured Thermodesulfovibrio sp. | reverse complement strand
AACTCTAAACTCCAGACTCCATACTCTAAAGCGCCGGTTCGATTTTTACGGCGCTTATCGGCTGCTCCCCGTTGGATGCCAGACGTGTAAGGGTGTTTATCTTTGCAAAGGGGAAATGGGCCGGCACAAAGACGGTTCCCTCCGGCACTTCCTCCGACATCTTTGCCTTCAGGAACACACTCCCCTGCCGGGACGTTACCTTTACATGGGTGTTCTCCCTGATACCGCTCTTTTCTGCATCTGTGGGGTTGATTTCAAGCAGGGCCTCGGATATGACAAGATCGAGGGACTTCGATTTGGTGGACATGATTCCGGAGTGCTGAAGCACATCCCTTATGACCAGCCTGAACGGATACTCCCCGTCGGGCTGCTCGCCCGTCTCATGCCTGACCGGGATGAACTCCCTCTTCAGCTCTCCGTGGTCTTTTGCACTTCTCATTTCCGCAATCTCTCTCTGGATATCGGTGAGGTTTCGCACTCCAAGTTCCTTTTCCATGGTCAGAGACAGATTTTTTATGATCATCCAGTCCGGCATTGACTGCCCTGCCGGATCAACAAGTCTGAAGACCTTCTGGTCTATACCGCTCATGTTAGTGAATGTGCCTTCCTTTTCACCCCAGCTCGAAGCGGGCAGGACTACATTGGCGAGCTTTGCCGTTTCGGTCATGAATATATCCTGAACGATGAGAAAATCGAGAGCCCTCAGTCTCTCCGTTATCCTTACTCCGTCCGGGAATGATGTTACAGGGTCTTCGCCCATGATATAGAGGGACCTTAAAGACGATGTCTCTTTATACAGCATCTCCCTGACCCCGCTGCCGTGAGGAACCTCCGGGGTGGCGCCCATCTCGTACATTCCGAAGGTGTTCGAAAACTCCGCAGGGATCATCAGGGAATCCGGGCTGTCACCGAGGATGTTTATCAGATTGGCTGCGGCATACACAGTATCGGTGCCTTTTGTGTTTTCCGATGCCCTTACCGAAAGACCGAGAAGCCGCTTGCCAGCCGAAGCCAGAGTCTTTGCCGTCGAGATTAATGCGTCTTCGGGTATGCCGGTTATATCCGATACAGCGGCAGGCGTGTATTCAGAAACGGTCTTGCGCAATTCTTCATATCCGGGTATCGCCCGTGCCGCCTGTTCATCGCACAGGCCCTTTTCGAGGATAATGTTTGCAAGTCCATTGAGGAAGGCAACGCTCGTACCGTCATGGATCCTCAGCCAGAGGGAACTGTGTCTTGTGAGCTTGGTTTCGCGGGAATCTGCGACGATCAGCGATGTTCCCTCCCTGCGGGCCTGCAGTATATTAAGGCCGAGGACAGGATGTGTCACGCTCAGGTCGGACTCGATGATCAATATGACTTCCTTGCCGATAGGGGCTTCTATATCGACAGGATGCTCCTTAAGGCCGAACGCCCGCTCCCAGGCGGCCTGTACACCAGCATATCCAAAGGCCGCGGATGAGTCGAGATTTCCAGAGCCGATCGTCTCCTTGATGAACTTCCTGAGGGTATAGTTGTCTTCGTTAGTACATCTTGGCGAGCCTATTGCCCCGACAGAATCCGGACCGTATTTACTGATGAGCGCCCCCAAATGCTCTGCAATGTATGAAAGGGCATCTTCCCATGAGATGGCACTGAATTCATCACCTTCTCTTACGAGCGGTGTTTTCAGTCTGTTTTCACTGTATATGTAGTCTATGCCGAATCTGCCTCTGCCGCAAAGGTTGCCTTTGTTAAGACCGTTGCCTTCTTTGCCCCTTGATCGCAGAATCTTTCCTTCCCTTATGCCGAGGGTCAGTGTACAGCCAATACCGCAGAACGGGCAGATCATGTCTTTTTCTTCAAGAAACCATGAGCGGGCAGTGAATTTGTACGGTTTGCTCAGGATCGCGCCTGTGGGACACACATCGAGACATTGGCCGCAGTAGTCACATTCGAGTATCTCGCCAAAAGCGGGCTGTACAACCGTAGGAAATCCCCGGCCGATGAGGCCGATGGCGGCTCTGCCCTGATGCTCCTCGCATATCCTGACGCACTTTCCGCAGAGGATGCAGCGTCTGGATGTCAGCTCGATCAGAGGTCCTCTGACGTCTGCAGGCGCTTCTTTCCTGTGTCTGAGGAACCTTGCCTCCGGTTTTCCGTACTGATAGGCCAGATCCTGAAGATCACACTCTCCGGCCTTGTCGCATTCAGGACAGTCAAGCGGATGGTGTACAAGCAGGAGTTCTATCACGGTCTGTCTGAGTTTTTTCAGTTTGGGCGTATCAGTATGAACAACCATGCCGTCTTCGGCCGGAGATGAACAGGCCGCAAGCAGTCTCCTTTGCCCTTCGACTTCCACGAGACACAGTCTGCAGCCTCCATATGGCCGGAGCCTCTTGTCATAGCATAGATTTGGTATGTATATATTGTTGGCCAGCGCCGCATCAAGGATGGTATCGCCTTTGTGCGCCTCGGCCTTTTTTCCGTTTATCGTAAGTGTGATCATCTGTCGCCCTCCCGTTCCGAAGCAGCAGGCTCAGGCTCCTTTTTCGGTAGCGCCGGCCCGATCTCGATAGAGCGGAACTTGCATGTGTCATAGCATGTCCTGCACTGTATGCACAGCTCCTGAATGATCCGGTGGGGCTGCTTCTTCTCCCCCACGATCGCTTTCTGGGGGCAGGCCCTGAGACATGCACCGCAACCCTTGCACAGGTCTTCCACGATACGGAAGGAGCACAGGTCAGAACATATGCCGGCCTTGCACCAATGATCTTTTATATGGGATTCATATTCGTCCCTGAAGTACCTGATTGTTGTCAGTACAGGATTAGGTGCGGTCTGGCCGAGGCCGCACAGAGATGTTGCTATGATATCCCTGCTCAGGTCTTCCAGGGTTTCTATGTCGCCTTCTTTTCCTTTGCCTTCGGTTATATCGGTCAGCATGTCGAGCATTACACGGGTCCCCACCCGGCAGGGTGTGCATTTGCCGCAGGATTCATCAGCCGTGAACTCAAGGAAGAACTTGGCGGTGCTGACCATGCATGTATCTTCATCCATAACGACCATGCCGCCTGATCCCATGATGGCGCCGGTTTCCACGATGTCTTCATAGGTCACCGGAATGTCTATGAGGTGTTCAGGGATACAGCCGCCTGAAGGCCCCCCAAGCTGTACCGCTTTGAACTTCTTTTTCCTGTTCTTCATGCCGCCGCCGATATCATATATGATCGTCCTGAGCGGGATACCCATAGGTACCTCTACGAGACCCACGTTTCTTATGTCTCCTGTAAGGGCGAACACCTTTGTGCCCGCGCTCTTTTCAGTTCCCAGCGCCCTGTACCAGTCAGCCCCGTTGAGGATAATCGGGGAGACCTGAGCAAGCGTCTCGACGTTGTTCAGTACCGACGGTTTGTCCCAGAGTCCCTTGTGGGCAGGGAATGGCGGCCTTGGGCGGGGCATCCCGCGCTGCCCTTCGATGGATCTCATGAGAGCAGTCTCCTCTCCGCATACAAAGGCTCCGGCGCCGAGATATATTTCGAGGTCGAAGTCCATGCCACTGCCGAGAATGTCCTTTCCAAGCAGTCCCTGCTCATAACATATGTCTATTGCTTTCTGCAGCCTTGCGACGGCAAGCGGATATTCGGCGCGGACATAAATCACTCCCTTGCTGGCGCCGATAGCTCTGGCCCCAATAATCATCCCCTCTATGACCGAATGCGGATCGGCCTCCATGACGGACCGGTCCATGAATGCTCCGGGGTCTCCCTCGTCACCGTTACACAGCATGTATTTGACATCCGCCACAGACTTCGATGCGAACTCCCATTTGAGACCTGTCGGGAAGCCTGCACCGCCGCGTCCCCTGAGCCCCGAATCCTTGATGACCTTTATAACATCTTCCGGGGTCATTTCGGTCAGGGCCTTTGCCGCCGCCATATATCCGTCTCTGCCAATATATTCCTCGATACTTTCCGGATCGATGAGCCCCTTGTTGCGAAGCACCCTGAGCACCTGATGCTTGAAAAATGGTATCTCGTTCATGGACGGAATGGCGGTTCTCTTCTCGGGCTCCTTGAACATCAGTTTTTCATAGGGCCTGCCCTTCAGGAAATGCTCCTCTACGAGTTTAGGCACCTCGTCGACCGTAAGCCTCTGGTAGAATATTCCCTCCGGATATACGAGCATGACCGGTCCTTCAGCGCAGAAGCCGTTGCATCCGGTGAGGACTATCTTGATCTCGCCGGTGAGCCCCTTTTTTTCCAGCTCCTCCTGCAGCGCTGCCCTGACTTTGGGGGTGCCACTGGCAACGCAGCCGGTTCCGGCGCATATCAAAAGATTCGCACGATACTTTTCCATTATCCGACCTCTTCCATCCCTTTCATCCTGATTCAGTATGTCGTCTCGCTCCCCATAACGAAGGCGTATTTCTCAACCGGTTTTCCCTGCATTACATGTTCTTTGAATATCTCTCTGATCTTGTCAGCCGTAAGGTCCACATACTTGACGGGGGCGCTGTCCGCGATCTCCACTGTTGCCATAGGTTCTCTGGCGCAAAGGCCTGCGCATCCCGATGTGGTAGCAATGACATCCTTGATATTTGACCTGGCAATCTCATCCAGCAGGGCGGTCATGATCTCGCGGGCGCCTGCCGCTATCCCGCATGTCCCCATATGGACCGTGACCTTGGCCCTGTACCCCCCCTCACGCAGGTTGAGGGCTTCCTTCTGTTTTTCTTTTATCTTTTTCAGGTCTTCTATCGTGAGTTTGCCCATGGCTTCTCCCTTCTCATGAAAACTCCTTCAGCACTTCGGGCACCTTCTTTGGCGACATCGCGCCGAAGGTCTCCTCGTCTATCATCAGGACAGGGGCGAGTCCGCACGCCCCGAGACACCTTACCGTCTCGAGTGAGAACTTCCTGTCCTCTGTTACTTCTCCGACATCTATCTTCAGTTCGTCTTTCAGCTTCGCCAGAACGTCTTCCACCCTCTTGACATAACAGGCGGTGCCAAGGCATATACGGATGTTGTGATCGCCCCTGGGCTTCATCGTAAAGAATGAATAGAAAGATACGATGCTGTGTATCTGTGCAGGTGACATGTTCAGACCTCTGGCTATCCGCTTCTGCACCTCGGGAGGAAGATAACCCACTATCTGCTGGCATCGTTGAAGAACAGGGATGGAACTGCCCGGTTTATTCCTGTATTCGCGGATTACCCTGTCTATCTCCTCTATCATGGAAGGGGGCAGTTCCTCAGCAGTCTCTTTTTCGGCTTCTCTGCCTGCCGGTGCCTTTTCCTTTATCCACTCGATCGCCCTCTGCGTGACATCAAGGAGCACCGCAGGGGTAAACGGCTTGGGCACATAATCGATAATTCCTATGTCGATTGCATCTTTTATCGTTTCCTGGGAGGGATAGCCTGTAATAATGACTACGCCGGTATCGGGCCTGTTCTGTCTGATCCATTTAATGAGGGTTATGCCGTCAACCTCCGGCATCATCAGGTCCGTAATTACAAGATCGAAGTTTTCCTTTTCCATCCGGAGGATGGCCTCTTTTCCGCTGAGGATGCCCTCTATGTCATAGCCGGCGGATTTCAGCACAGCCTCACAGCTTCTGATAACGATCGGCTCATCATCAACTACCAGTATCTTGACGTTATCTGTCATGACTTCTCCTTCAATCAGCATATCTTTTTGTCCGGATCAGGCCGGAAGCACTGATCAGTACATGAAACGATGATTCTCACCCGGCGGTGAGGATATCATCATTGCTCGGCAGACAGGGGAAGCACCCTGGCAAGCCACAACAGCCAGCCTTCGGAGAGGTGCTCCTTCAGCAGGGCGCACATCACGTCATTTGCCTTCGTGTTCAGTTCCCTTATCTCGGCGCTCATGGGAGATAGCAGGTCGCTGCCCTGGCCCCCGCTGGTGTATATCTTTCCAAAGGACTGTCCTGCTTCGACCCTCTCGATGTTCTTATCGAATTCCACATAGGTGAGGTTCCCGGTCAGGAGCCAGTACCGGAGGTCGCATCCTATCTCCCATAGCCCACCCTTGATCGGGCGGGCCCAAGTACCTTCCTTGTAGAAGATGACAGGGTTTTCCTGGTCCCTTATCGACACCACAGAGTCTCTGAATTCATCGATAAACGCCTTTCTGAGAATCCAGCCCCTCTTGTCGAAAACCTTTTTGGCCACATTGAGCATGAAATCGGGCGTAAAGGGCTTTTCGATATATTCAAAGGCTCCCAGCTTGGTGGACTCTTTTGCATCTTCAAGGGTCGGGTAGCCGGTTATTATGACGACGTCTGTATTGGGTTTTATTACACGGGCCTCTTTCAGCACCTCTATGCCGCTTATATCGGGAAGCCGGACATCGGATATGAAGAGGTCGAAATCTTCCTTCGACAGCCTGTTGAGGGCGTCTTCTCCCTTTTCAACCGTTGCGATGCTGTAGCCTTCCGCCCCGAGTATCCTCTTGCAGCTCAGTGTGACGACGGGATCGTCGTCAAGGACCAGTATTCTTCCCTTTTCCATCCCTTCCCTTTCAGGTATTCAGGTTAAGAACGTCACCGCTATTTTATCATATTATTTTCTTTATTCAACCATCTGTTTATATCGTCCCTGATAATTTCCAGCACAGCAGGAGAATTAACGGGAACATCATCGAGGTCTTTTTTTATATCTTCCGTCGAAACTTTGTAGATTTCGTCGTCTCTTGTATGCCTCAGAGTAAAGTCGATATCAGGGTGTGAGGAGATGAGAACGATCATTGTGCTTGCTATGTCTCCGAGCGGTTTGCGGTCTATGTGGTCATATTCGCATTCTGCCCTGATTACGGTTCCACGGCCGGGTTCGGATTCGATGAATAAGTCGCCTCCGCATTGCTGTACGGACTGCGCGAGGAGGGGGATGCCGAGCCCGAAGTTCTTGGACTTTGTTGTATAAAAGGGATCCTTGACACACTTGAGAATTTCTTCGTCTATCCCCTTCCCGTCGTCACGGACCTCCAGTACGAAACGGTTGGCTCTCCTGTCCTCGGTAATACTGACAGCGACTCTCTTTGCGCCTGCCGTCAGCGAGTTTTCCACTATATCCAGTATATGAAGGGATATATCCTGCACTGTGTCAGCTCCATTTAAATTTTCTGCCGCCGTTGCCGGACAGCGCCATGGCTATTTCAGCTACAGTAGGTTCCATCACCTGAAAAGCCGTGACCCGTTTGCCGATGTCGGCCCTTCTGTGGGCATCCGAAAAGCTGACCCATGGCCGGTCGGAATACATGCCGAATGCCGCCATAGCTTCTTCGCGGCTTTTTGATGCCGATATCTCAAGGGCATCGAAATCCATGTCCGCGCTGATGAAGCCGGCCTGGGAAATGATGCTGAATGCTTCTCTGTCGATATGGGATGCGATCGCAAGCCCATTGAGAGAGTGTATCGTCCTGATGATCTCACCGGCCTGCAACGTCGTGGCGCCTATCAGAAGCCTTTTATTGAAACCGGTGACTTCATCGTTTTCATCGGCTATGACCTGTTCCCCGAACCTCGACGTGTCGTTTTCTCCCGGCATCAGTCTGCTGTAGACAACCTCCTGAAGGGCAACCGCATCTTCCGGCCGGTCAAACAGGGCCAGTATATGCGCCTCTTCGGCCGAGGTGACCTCCATCCCGCACAGCACACTTATACCGGTCCCGTCAGATGCCCTTACGGTTGCCTCTGCGTTTTCGGCTGAATTGTGGTCGGTTACGGCGATCATGTCAAGTCCGGCTGAGAGGGCATATCGGATGATCGTCCTCGGCGACATATCTATGTCAGCGCATGGAGAGAGACATGTATGAATATGCAGATCGGCTTTGATTTCACGCATTGTTTCATCAAGGGATTCGTCCCGTTGACTTGAATAGTCATCCTGCCGGGTTGAACATGATATAAAGCCTGCCGGCCGCCTCGAATGCGGGCAGCTTGCTAAGGGCGATCATGACCCCTTCTGATTCGGCTTTGCTGATTACGTCTTCCTGGGGCTTTCTTCCCCCGACGATGATGATGCAGGAGAGATTCTTCATTCCCGCAACAGCCACGATATTCATATGAGTCTGAAGGGTTATCCAGATGTCGCCTTCCCGGCTGTTTGCCATTACGTCGGACAGCAGGTCGCTGACATACACGCCGCCTGCTTCCCTGTCAAGGCTGTCCCTGCATGAAAGCACCTCAAGGCCGAGCTGATTGACTATCTCATCGAGTTTCATGCCCTGAATCCTCTCTTTCCCGGTCAGTCAAAGTTAATAACCATCTCGACGGTCGTGCCTTCCCCGACGACCGACTCAATCCTGAATTCATCTGAATTCTTCTTCATGTTCGGCAGACCCATCCCGGCGCCCCAGCCCATCTCCCGGACCCAGTCCGGAGCTGTTGAGTATCCCTCCTGCATGGCAAGCTCGATATCCTCGATGCCGGGGCCCATGTCTTCAACCCTGATCCGAATGTTATGACGGGAGATATTGTATCGAAGCCATCCGGCGGAAGCATATATGATTACATTCATCTCTGCTTCGAATGCGGCAATAGCGACTCTCCGGATTATCACTTCATTCACCCCGAGCCTTGACAGTATGGTCTTGAGCATGGATGGAGCTTCGCCGGCATTGGCAAAATTGCCTCCTATCAGCTGAAAGCTGCCTTCTATATTTTCTTTCAACTCGATAGGCATATTTTATTTGCTGAGGCAGCCCGGAAGTCCCGCCCTGAACAGTCTCCCCGATGCAGTGTACATGCAAAGCGGGGTGCTGATGATCGGGATGTTCTTCTGCTTCGCCATTTCTATCGAGGATTGGGAGGGTTTCTTGTTCAATACAAAGGCTATTATTCTGATTCCGGCTATCTCGGCAGTCTTGATGACCTGAGGCTGGGTCAGACCGGTGATCAGAAGGGAGTTGGGGGTATGATAATACAGGATGGAGCTGAGCATATCAGAGCTGCAGGCACTTTCTATGTTCAGATCATCTGCAGCAGAATTGACTATAATATCTGCCTCCAGTATCTCAGCGATCTCGTCAAGAGTCATGGCCTGCCCCCCTTTTCATCCCCCGGACGCTTCAGCCTTTCCGGAGCCCCTGCCGAGCACCTCGTCAACAGCCTTCAGCAGTGTATCCGGCGTGAACGGCTTTTCTATAAAATTGACTGCGCCGAGTCTCAGCGCCTGCACAGCCGTATCGACCGTGCTGTAACCGGTTATCATGACCACCTTTGTTGCGGGCCATGACTTCTGGATTCTGTTAAGTACCTCTATGCCGTCCATGTCCGGCATTTTGAGATCTAAAAGCACAAGCCCATAGGTGTTTTTTTCGAGAAGCTCTATACCTTCTCTGCCTCCTGCCGCCACACTCACCTCATATCCCGCAGGGCTCAGTGTTCTCTCACAACTCATCCGGACGATCTCTTCATCATCGACGACAAGAATCTTATTCATCGGGCGACTCCTTTGTCAGGGGTAGTCTAACAAAAAAACTTGTGCCTTTACCAACGGCGCTTTTCACCTTTATATGGCCTCCAAGGTGCTTCACGATGCCGTGACTTACGGAAAGGCCGAGGCCGGTTCCCTTGCCGACCGGCTTGGTCGTGAAGAAGGGCTCGAAGAGCTTCGGCATGTTCTGTTCCGATATGCCGCAGCCTTCATCCGTGAACTCTATCTCGACAAACGGCATCTCTTCATGGCTCACCTCACGGGTGGCAACGGTTATATTGCCCCGGCCGTTCATTGCGTCCGCGGCGTTTATGAACATGTTCAGGAATATCTGCTGAAACTGCGAGGCATCTCCAACGACTATGAACGGCCTTTTATCCAGATTGATGTTGAACTTTATATGGTGAAACTTTGCCTGGTTCTTGACCATGAAGATCGTTCTGTTCAGGATGTCGTTGATGTTTACCTTTCCTTTTTCCGAGGGGGTGGCGCGTGCGAATGTAAGGAGGTTCTTGATGATTTTCGAACATCTTTCGGCCTGCTCGATTATGACATTCAGGTCTTCCGCTTCGGAGCTGTCTTCCGGGAAACGCTGTTTCAGCAGATGGGCGAATGTCACGACACCGGTCAGAGGGTTGTTTATCTCATGCGCCACACCTGCAGCCATTCTCCCGAGGGAGGCGAGTTTTTCGGTCTGCATCAGGTTTTCGTGTGTCTTCTGTATTTCCTCGGTCTTTTTGGCGACTTCTTCCTCGAGCATCAGCGTCCATTTTTCCCGCTGGTCACGGGCAGCCTTGAGATCACGTGTCATGGCGTTGAAGGTGCTTGCAAGCATACCCATCTCATCGGTCGAGTTTATTTGTACCGAATAATCGAGATCACCGGACGCCACTTTCTCCATTCCGACGACAAGTTCGTGAACCGGCTTTGAGACGATCTTGTACAGAATAACCCCGAGGGAAACCGCAACGGCGAGCACGAACAGTATCACATAGGCCGTCAGGGCGAGACCCTGCTTCAGAAGCGCCTCATCGAGCAGAGAGAGAGAGAGGTCGGCCTCAATGAAGCCGAGGATCGTTTCGTCCTTCGAGTGGGCATGGCATTTAGCGGTGTAGCAGGACTTCTCATTCGGTATCGTAGATATCACTTTCAGCGCAGTCGTGCCTTCAGGTGTACTGTAAACGGTCCAGTTTCTCGTCACGGCAAGCTGCTCAGGCGACTTGTCGGGTGAAGGGTGGCAGCCCCGGCAGGCTATCGTATTGATATTGATGCTCTGCCCGACCTTTGCACGCTCAGAAGAAAATGTAATTGTTCCGTCATGCCTGTACAGGGAGACCTGCTGCACGCCCTCCGGGGTGCCCAGGTGCTCCAGCACCTGCTGCGTTTCTTCTTTATTGTTTGCCATGAAGCCTGGCTTTACGCTGTTTTTGGCGAAGTCCACGAAGGAGTTTCCGTACTTCAATGCAATGGACATGACGTCGTTTTCCTGTTTTTTCAGGATCGCGTACCAGAAAACGAAACTGACAACTATAATCAGCAGGCCGATCGTTATGATCAGTTTCGCAGCAATGGACTTCTCGGCATGCCTGAGCAGGTTTTTCATGTCCGACTGGTATTATAAGTTAAGTTTTACTGTTTTGAAAGAGGGAAGTGGGAGGGATGCAGTTTGTTGACATCACAGTTTATTTGGTGTATAAAAACAACTGTATGCCTGGAACCTATATTCCTTCAGAATACTT
>CAZZGC010000077.1:0-11398 GCA_964653915.1 uncultured Thermodesulfovibrio sp. | reverse complement strand
TTATGATTTATCCGGGTTAGAAATAGTTTGTGATAAATTATACTCAATTGCTTTTGATTCATATCGTGTGAGATAATGGAAACTGCTTATGAATTATGGATTTTTCAGAAAACCGAGCCGTTATATAGACAGCGAGGTCAATTCCGTAAAACGCGCCGGAAAAGTCCGGGTGGCTCTCTGTTTTCCGGACACTTACGAGATCGGCATGTCACATATCGGCCTGAAAATTCTATATTCTATAATCAATTCCAGGCCCGGGGCATCAGCCGAGAGGGTGTTCGCTCCATGGACAGATCTCGAGAAATATTTGAGGGCCGCCAAGCAGCCTCTTTGTTCGCTTGAAAGCGGCCGGCCACTGTCCGAGTTCGACATACTTGGTTTCACTCTGCAGTATGAGCTCTCCTATACCAACATCCTGAACATGCTGGACCTCGCCGATATACCTCTGCATGCCGCCCGGAGAGAC
Organism: uncultured Thermodesulfovibrio sp.; assembly: GCA_964653915.1. Classification (GTDB taxonomy): domain Bacteria; phylum Nitrospirota; class Thermodesulfovibrionia; order UBA6902; family UBA6902; genus CAZZGC01. Next base: position 10,932 of record CAZZGC010000077.1, on the reverse strand, counting down.
GATGACATGCCGCTCGTGATAGCAGGCGGCCCCTGTGCTGTAAACCCTCTGCCGCTTGAACCCTTTATGGATGCATTTGTGATCGGCGATGGAGAAGAGTTGATAAATGAAATCCTCGATATAACAGAAGGCTCGGCAGAGAGAAAAAAGAGCGATATCCTGCGGTCGCTTGCGGAGACAGATGGCATCTATGTCCCTTCAGTTCACAGGAAACCGGGAACCACAGTGAAGAGACGATTTATCGACAACCTCGACAATGCGCCCTATCCGGATGCTCCGGTCGTACCTTACATGCAGACTGTTCATGACCGTGCAGCGATTGAGATATCACGCGGTTGCACCCGGGGCTGCCGGTTTTGCCAGGCCGGCATGACATACAGGCCACTGAGAGAGAGGTCGGTCGAAAATATACTTTCGATCGCAAGCCGTTCGCTCCTTAATACAGGATATGAGGAGATATCGTTTACATCGCTGAGCTCCGGTGACTACAGCGAGCTTTTGACTCTCATCCGCAAATTTAATTTCCTTTGTCGTGACGCCCATGTTTCCGTATCGCTTCCGTCGCTCAGGGTGGGAGCGATAAGCCGTGAAATACTCCGCGAAATAAAAAGCGAAAGAAAGACCGGCTTCACTATTGCGCCCGAGGCAGGCACCGACAGACTCCGTGCCGTCATAAACAAGGATTTCACCATGCAGGAATATGAGTCATCTCTGCGGATGCTCTTTTCGGAAGGATGGAGACAGATCAAGCTCTATTTCATGATAGGACTTCCGACCGAGACACAGGCAGACATTGACGGGCTCATCGATATGGCGGTATTTGCAGCCCGTCTCGGAGGAAAGGTAACCGGCAAGGGAGTACGTGTGAATGTGGGTATCTCACCCTTTGTCCCCCGCCCGCATACGCCGTTTCAGTGGGTGGGACAGGAGGCCATGGATCTGCTTAGGGAAAAACAGGATCATATCAAAAAGGCATTCCACAGGCGCAACATCGCCTTCAAGGGGCAGCATGTCGAGGTTAGTCTCCTCGAGGCGGTGTTTGCAAGGGGCGGCAATGAATGTGCCGGCCTGCTGGAGAATGCATGGCGTGAAGGATGCAGGTTCGACGGATGGTCGGAGATGTTCGATTTCGAAAAGTGGCTGGCCGCTGCCGACAGAAGCGGGATCGATCTCCATGCCGCTGCCCGCAGAGAATTCAAGATAGACGAGCCTCTGCCATGGGACATGATAGACAACGGCGTTACCGTCGACTATCTGCGACAGGAATACGGGGAGGCGATGGCAGGCAAGATCACCGTCGACTGCCGTATGAAATGTACGGGCTGCGGTCTTAAATGTGCTCTTCCGTCCGGGGACAAAAGTGACAAGGCTTCTGATGCAGGCAGAGAGAAGGCTGCTTTCTCGCCCGTGATCATGCGCAATACCCCCCGTTCCGGCATCAGGGTGAGGTTTTCCAGAACGGGCATTCTGCGCTATCTCTCGCACAGAGAGATGATAACAGCTGTCGTGCGTGCCATGCGGAGGGCCCGTATCCCGATTGCCTACTCTGCAGGATTTCATCCCCACCCCAGGATTTCATTCGGACCTGCATTACCGGTCGGAATCGAGGGTCTAAACGAATATTTCGATGTTGAACTTGCCTGCATCTTCGATTGCGGGGTTTTTATTGCATCGGTAAACTCTGTACTGCCTGACGGAATCAGGCTCAGCGATGCAAAGCCATTGTCAAGAAAGGAGCCGTCACTGGAAAAGTTGATTTCCTATTATGAATATGTATTAACAATCGATCCTGCATCCAGTGGCTCAATTGATAAATTCATGGGCCTTGAGTCCTGTGAGGTGGAGCGAAAAGGCAAGTCTGTAGATATAAGAAAGACTGTTCATTCCTGTCTCGTTGAGGGGGACAGGTTAAGTATCATTCTTCAGGACAGGAATGGCATAAAACCGAGGGTCCCCGAGACATTAGCGGCCATGCTGAATATCGAACCAGATGCGGTCTCCAAGCTGGACGTGAGAAGAACGGGCCTCTATGGTTATAATAAAGCGACCCTGATCGAGACATTGCAGGAGAGGAAATCATGGCAGGAAAGATAATAATAAACATAACACCTGAACAGACACGGGTAGCGCTGCTTGACACGAACTCCCAGCTTTGTGAGCTGTACATAGAGCGGAAAAAGGACGCCAGCCTCGTGGGCAACGTATATAAGGGACGGGTCGTAAAGATCCTGCCGGGTATGCAGTCAGCATTCGTCGATATAGGGCTGGAAAAGGCCGCGTTCCTTCATGCAGCGGATGTTCTGTCGGGATTTGACTACTCCATATTCGGAGAAGATATAGATGAATCAGTGCCCATAGACCTCCCGATAGAAGATCTCCTGCAGGAAGGCGAAGAGGTCTTCGTTCAGGTCTCCAAGGACTCAATCGGGACCAAAGGCGCCCGTGTAACTTCATACATAACCCTGCCCGGACGTTACCTCGTGCTCATGCCGGGAGTAGAACATATAGGCGTATCCCGAAAGATCATAGATGAAGACGAGAGAAACCGCCTTAAGGACCTCGTGAACGAGCTGAAACCCAAAAACTTCGGCTTCATTATAAGAACCGCAAGCGAAGGATGCACTGAACAGGAGCTGAAAAGCGATATAGATTATCTGATGCTCCTATGGAAAAATATTCAGAAAAAGAAGGAAAAACTTCATGCCCCTCACCTTCTGTACAGTGATCTGAATCTTGCTTACAGGAGTGTCCGGGACCTCCTCAGTCAGGATATTGATACCCTTATAATCGACTCCCGCGAGGAGTACAACGCCTTGATAGATTTCGTAAATACTTATTTCCCTAAACTTGAGCCCAAGATAAAATTCCATGACAGCCCCGAGCCCATATTCGATGCCTACGGGATCGAACTGGAGATACCCAAGGCGCTTGGCAAGAGGGTATGGCTCAAGTCAGGTGGATATATCGTGATCGACCAGACCGAGGCACTTACGGCAATAGACGTAAATACGGGCAAATACGTCGGGAAGGCTTCTCTTGAGGATACGATATTCAAGACTAACATGGAAGCGCTGAAGGAGATCGCATATCAGATCAGACTGCGAAACCTCGGAGGCATCATTATCATAGATTTTATAGACATGGAAAAGGAGGAGAACCGGCTCAAGCTCTTCCAGGTATTTCAGGAGGAGATGAACAAAGACCGCGCCAAATGTACAATTCTGGAGGTATCCGAGCTCGGCCTGATACAGATGACGAGAAAGAGAGTCAGAGAGAGCCTTGAGCGTACTCTCTGCGAGGCCTGTTCATATTGTGACGGGAAGGGTTTCATTAAGTCACCAACCACAGTTGCCTATGAAATCCTGATGGAACTCAGAAAGATAGGGCTGACACAGAAAAATTGCAAAATAATGCTCTCGGCGCATCCCAGCGTAGCAAACTTTCTGTACGAAGACGAAAGGGAGAGCATAGAGGAGATAGAGAAGCAGAATGCATTCAAGATCATCGTAAAGGCGGATCAGACCTTTCACCAGGAATACTACGAAGTAGTGACCCTCTGAGTCTCTGCCTTGTAATCCGACAAGTGGGGATTCATTTCAAGAACCAGGCTCATGTCAGAAAATATTGATGATAAATACAGGCGTCTTCTCGCAAGCCTGAAGTCCATGAGCAGTATGATTGTTGCCTTCTCCGGAGGAGTGGACAGTACATTCCTGCTGAAGGCTGCATCAGAGTCCGGTGCCGGGACCGTGCTTGCCGTCACGGGCGACTCCGAGAGTATACCCCGTGAGGAGATTGAATTTACGCAAGAATTTGCGGCTTCGCTCGGCATCAGACACCTTATCATCCGGACCCGGGAGCTTAGCGATTCCCGCTACAGTGACAATCCCCCTGACAGGTGCTATTACTGCAAGAAGGAACTCTTCAGAAAGCTCCGCGGTATAGCCGAAGAGAATTCTATACCGAATATTCTGGACGGCACCAACGCGGACGACGCCTCTGACTGGCGTCCCGGCATGAAAGCGGCAGCGGAAGAAGGTGTCAGAAGCCCGTTGCTGGATGCCGGTATCGGCAAAGAGGAAATTCGCATTCTCTCAAGAAAGCTCGGACTGCCCACATGGAACAAGCCTGCAACACCCTGCCTGTCATCACGCTTCCCGTACGGAGTTCGAATATCGGCCAGAGCTCTTTCAAGAGTGAATGAAGCTGAACGCTTTCTAAGACAATGCGGCTTCAGGGAGTTCCGGGTCAGGTCCCATGGTGATATCGCGCGCATTGAGTTACCGATGGAGGACTTCCGGAACATCACCAACTCTGATACGGCCATCAAGGTCGCGTCTCATCTTCGCTCCCTGGGATTCAGACATGTCACTCTCGATCTGCTGGGGTTCAGGAGTGGAAGCGCCAATGAATACCTGAAAGATGACAGGAGGTAGCAGCGCTGAAAGCCGAACTCTTCAGAGAAGAACTGAACAGATGCACACGCTGCGGCACATGCAAAACACTCTGCCCTACTTACCTTTTCACACACAACGAAGCGATGGGGGCCCGTGGCAGAGTAGCAATGCTTGGCGCACTGGTCCGGGATGAACTGAGTCCTACACGAGGATTGGCCGACAAGATTTACAGTTGCGCCCTGTGTGAGGCATGCAGGGGGATTTGTCCAGTCGGGATCGATATTCCGGAAATGATATACAGCGGAAGAGCGCTCCTTAAAAAACCCTACCGCAGGGGCAGACTCATTCGCAGGGCGCTGTCTTTTTCACTGAAGAGAATGGATATGATCTCTCCTTTTGCGAGGCTTCTGAAGAAGAGTGTTTACAATCCCCTGAAACCACTGTTCCATTGGAGAGAATTGCCCGATATTACGTCACGACCTTTCAAACGCCGAACCCAGGTTTATAAGCTGGAGCGTAAGTCAGGCAGAGCTGCGATCTTTGCCGGCTGTAACGTCAACTATTTTTATCCCGAGCTCGGCGAGGCGCTGTCCAGGGTGCTGCTCGGCCTCGGTTACGAGGTGGTGGTGTTCAAGGGGGAACTCTGCTGTGGAGCGCCGCTGCGCTCTCTCGGCCTCGAAGACGAGGCAGCAGACATGGCAAAGCGCAACATCGAACACTTCAACAGAGTAAGAGCCGAATTCCTTATAAGCCTGTGCCCGACATGTACTATGGTGATCCGCGATCACTATCCAATGATCGCCGGTGGCACCATAGGCAACATCATGGACTTGAGCGAGTTTCTGTCAGAAGACATCCTCCCCGATGGCCTCGAGGTTCCGGATCAGGTTGTGACCTACCACGACCCATGCCACCTGAACTTCGGCCTCGGAATCAGGGAAAAACCGAGAGTCATCCTCCGGCATATAAAAGGCGTGCAACTGAAAGAGATGCGTCATCCTCAACAGTGCTGCGGATTCGCGGGCCTCTTCAGCCTGCACTTCAAGTCTCTGGCCGCCTCGATAAGCGAAAGCAAGATGCAGGACGTAATGTCCACCGGCGCATCCACCGTGGTTACCTCGTGCCCGGGCTGCATAATGCAGATGGAGGCAACCGGAAAAGCAATGGGAATGGATAAAAGAATAATTCATATCGTTGAACTGATCGACGAGGCGATGAACCGGCCAGATTTATCGTAGAGGCATGCCCGGAAAATTCACAAACCGGAGGAGCTGTGGCGTGTAGCAGGTCGTAATCAGTAAGTGTTATGAGGTAAGTCAAAGGAAGCTGATTCGGAATAATACGGATTGGAATTTTGAAGATCAATAATTTATATTAAGGTATGCCGATTTACGAATATACATGTACTGCCTGTTCGGAAGAGTTCGAGGAGCTGGTCTCCGGCAACAGCGAAGTGAAATGTCCTTCATGCGGCTCTTTTGAAGTAAAAAAGAAGTTTTCTCTCTTCGGGATGAGTGGTGTCGAAAAGCCGGTCACCTCTGCCGGTTCAGGGTGCGGCACATGCAGCAAATCGACCTGCAGTTCTTGCAAGTAGTCTGTCCCGCCATGCTTTATGCGGCCAGGCCTTTGGCACGTCCCAGTGAACCCAGATTATAGACATTTTTATATCCAAGTTTTTTCAGAATCCTCTTTGCCGTGAATGAGCGATTCCCGCTTCTGCAATAAAGCAGGATCACCGTATTCTTGTCTCTGACGACCTCCCCGATCCGGTTCCGGATATCATGCAGCGGAACGTTGATGGAGGACTCCACATGCGAATGTCGATATTCCCCACCGGTCCGGACATCGATAATCACCGCACCCGAATCGATAAGTTCTCTGGCTCTAGCCCCGGACAGGTCACGAAACAGGAAAAACTTTACTGCCAAAAATGCCGCAATCGCTATAATAACAGAAAGATACTGTTCCATAACAATATTCATCCTTTCCCGCTATTCTCGCCCTTCTCGCTTTTCCACTTAATATTGACTTAATATTTTACTACATGAAAACTAATATATCAGTATATGGATAATCAAACAGACAACAGTTCGGAGTACAGGGTCTCGGCCTCATTTTCCGGGGAGAGGTTCGACACTTTCCTTGCGGAAAAAAGCGGAATGACACGCTCACAGATACGCAAATCGATCAAGTTCGGCCTTGCCACTGTAAACAGCCGAAAAGTCAAGCCGGGATACAGGCTCAGAAAGGGAGATATGGTCACCCTGATTGTGCAGGAAGAGGACGAAGAGATTCTCATCCCGGAGCAGATCGATCTGGACATAGTGTGGGAAGACGATCATATCATTGTCGTGAACAAACCGCCGGGGATGGTGGTTCATCCTGCTGCAGGCAACTGGAACGGAACTCTGCTTAACGGCCTTGCGCGGCACTGCAAATCTCTCGCAACAGTGGGAGCCCCCATTAGGCCGGGCGTGGTCCACCGTCTGGACAAGGACACATCCGGTCTCATAGTAGTGGCAAAAAATAACCGGGCATACTACAGACTTGCCGAGCAGTTCCGGGAGCGGGAAGTAAATAAACTCTACGTTGCGCTCATTTACGGAAAACCCGGCAAGACCGAGGGGGAAATCAGCGGCCTGATAGGGCGGTCATCCGCCGACAGAAAGAAGATGACCACCCGAACAAGGCATGGAAAGGACGCCGTCACACTCTATCGGGTTGTAGAGGAGCTCGGATCGGCCTCGCTTGTTGAATCGCAAATCCTGACCGGCAGAACGCACCAGATACGGGTGCATTTTGCATCTGTCGGACATCCGGTTCTGGGAGACAGGACATACGGCCGCAAGGTATCGGTCACCAGCAGGGGGCAAGAGATCACCTTCCCGCGCCAGATGCTGCATGCCGCAAGCCTCAGCTTCAGGCACCCTGAGACGGGCCAGACGATACATTTCGGCGCGCCGCTGCCTGATGATATGAGTGAGGCTATAAAAGCGTTGAGGAGGGCGACGACTTAACCGTCCTGTCCACACCGGGAGTGGACACACTCGCAATATACCACCTCTCCCATTCTTCCAAAGACTTGCCTGTGACCGGATAAGTACTCCTTCCATTTTTCTTTATCTATTCTTGAGAGATCTTTTATATCTTTTGACACAATAGGCGCTTTCCCCGGCTTCTTGAACAGCAGAATAAACTCGTAGTCAATCTCAACTATTCCGTTCCTTGGATATAGATAGGAGCCCATGACTGTTGCACCGCCTGTGGTGTTCATTGCGGTCTTCTTCTGCCATATGATTGCGCCCATATAGTCAAAAGCAATAATTTCACAAAACTTTATTATCTCGGTCCGTATCGGGATCACTTTATATCGGCCATAGTAAACTGACCTTGCGAACTGATCGCCGATATTTATGGTCATTCGGCATCCAGGATGCAATACCCGGAAGCATTCCTTCCAGACAAGATTTAAATATTTATATAATCTTCGTAAGAATCATTGAAACCGATTTGACCCTGAGCACCGTAATCTTTTAATTGCCAGTATGGAGGGGAAGTAACGATCAGATGTACAGAAGAGTCCTGAACCTAATCCATCCTTCTGGAGTCACCGATTATGCAGATATGTTTTGTCTTCATAGTTGGTAACCGCCAAGCTCACCGAAAATAATGGGAAATTATAAACTTCCCTGAAACGGGCTGTAAAGCGGAAGGGGATGAAAAATTCCACGTCGCAGGTTGAATAGGATGGCATTCATATTTTCTACATAATTCCGCTGTATTTTATCTTTCGTCCAAGACCGGTTGAGCTTCTGGAGGCTGCCGGCAACGGCCTCGAAAAGTGTTATGCCGATAGAGTATCATTGAAATTATAACTGAACTGTAGAGGAGGTAAGAGGTCATGAGGAATCTCGTCTCGCTGTTGTTATGTTTAATGCTGGTATTCACTGCCGCGGCCTGTACGGGCAAAACGATCGAAGAAGCACCGGCTGTAAAGGCCGAATCCACTGAAGCTCAATATGCCGCTCCTGCGGATGACGGAATGCTTGCCGAGCTGAATGAGTCCCTCGCGCGTGTTGCGGAGAGGGTCAAGCCCTCTGTAGTCAACATATCAACCACCAAGACGATCTCGGTCAAGGAAACCCCCTTCGGCGAGCTCTTTAATGATCCCTTCTTCCGGAGATTCTTCGGAGATGAATTCGGCTATCACGGACAGAAGAGGGAATACAAGACCTCTGCCCTCGGTTCCGGCGTCATCGTCAGTGAAGACGGATATATACTCACCAACAACCATGTGGTAAAGGATGTGGATGAGATCAAGGTAATCCTTTACGATAAGCGTGAATTCAAGGGCAGGATTATCGGTACTGACCCCAAGTCCGATCTGGCCATTGTAAAAGTGAACGCCAAAGGACTGCCTGCGATAAAGATCGGAAAATCAGGCACCCTGAGAGTCGGAGAACTGGTTATAGCCATAGGCAACCCCTTTGGACTGGGCAACACGATTACGATGGGGATAGTAAGCGCTGTGGGAAGATCCAATGTAGGCATTACCGAATATGAAGACTTCATTCAGACCGATGCTGCAATAAATCCCGGGAACTCCGGAGGAGCCCTTGTCAACATCAAGGGGGAACTTGTGGGGATCAATACAGCGATCTTCTCGACCAGCGGCGGCTACATGGGCATTGGGTTCGCCATTCCTTCGGACATGGCCTCTTCTATCATGCAGAGCATAATCAAGCACGGCAAGGTCGTCCGGGGCTGGCTGGGAGTCTCAATTCAAAATATAACATCTGACCTGGCCAAACATTTTGATCTGAAGAATGAAAAGGGCGCCCTCGTAGCCTCGGTAGCCAAAGACAGCCCTGCAGAACGCGCCGGCATCAGGAGAGGAGACGTCATCCTCCGCTACAACGGAGAAGAGGTCGATGATACCACACATCTGAGAAACATGGTAGCAGGTACGTTACCCAGCAAGAAAGTAAGCGTAACGCTGTTACGTGATGGCAAGGAAAAGACCGTGACGGTCAGCATAGGCGAACTGAAGACCGAAGGACAAGCTATCCGGAGCACCCGGACAAACGCCCTGTCGGGGGTCTATGTACAGGACCTGTCATCTTCACTGAAGAGCAGCCTCGGTATCCCCGACAGTGTGACCGGAGTGCTCATAACCAACATCGATACAGAGAGTCCTGCCATGGGACTGCTCAGGAAAAACGATGTAATTCGCGAGATCAACAGGAAAACTATCAACAGTCTGAAGGATTATGATGAGGCACTATCGGGTATAGGTGAGAAAGACAGTGTTCTGTTGTTAATATACAGGCGGGGCGGTTACATATATCTGACCATCAAGCCATGACAACTGAAACAGGCATTCAGGAAGCGGCGGAGTCATCGTCCGTTTCCTGAAGCTCTTCACTGAATCCGCATTCTTTCTTCAGACAGGCGATGAAGTTGCCCTTCTTGAGACGCTTCTCCACCACGACGGAGGCACCGCAGGACGGGCAGGTCCGGTTGACAGGCAGGTACCAGCTCGCAAATTTACATTTGGGATAATTGCCGCAGCTATAGAAAACTTTACCCTTCTTTGATCTTCTCTCGACCAGTTCACCGCCGTCTTCAGGACACTTCACTCCTATGCCGAGGGGCTTGGTCGTCTTGCACTTGGGATAGGAACTGCAGGCAAGAAACCTGCCGAAACGGCCTGATTTGAGAACCATGGGAGAGCCGCACTTGTCGCACACCTCGTCCGTCTCCTGTACTTCAGCGGTGCCGCCGTTTCCGCCGTTTTCCTGAGGCAGCGGCTTGGTATTCTTGCACTCCGGATAACCTGTACAGGCGATAAACCTGCCGTGCCTGCCCCACTTGATAACCATAGGTTTGCCGCACTTGTCGCACACCTCATCGGTTGGGATATCCTCCGGTTTCACCCTCCCGAGAGTCTCCATCGCCTTCCTGAGGTCATCGTCAAATGGTCTGTAAAAATCCATGACGATATCCACCCATCTGAGTCCACCCTCTTCAATACGGTCGAGGTTGTCCTCCATCTTTGCGGTGAAGTTGTAGTCCATTATGTCTGAAAAACGCTCGACAAGGAGATCACTCACCACCATACCGAGTTCGGTCGGTCTGAATTTACCCTCTGTCTTTTCGGTATATTTCCTGTCCTGAATCGTCGACAGGATCGAGGCATAGGTGCTCGGTCTGCCGATACCCCTTGCCTCCAGTTCTTTCACAAGAGATGCCTCTGTATATCTCGGCGGTGGCTGAGTAAAGTGCTGGCGCGGGATGATCTCAAGCATCCTCAGCCCATCTCCCTCCGTAAGCTCAGGAAGAAGTCCCTCCTCTTCCGGCCCGCCATTGTCTCCCCCTTCAGTGTAGAGCTTCATGAAGCCGGGAAACTTCACTATCGTACCGGTCGCCCTGAAAACACAGTCACCGGCTGCTATATCCACGGATGTCTGTTCAAGCTTAGCCGATGCCATCTGGCTTGCCACGAAGCGGTTCCATATCAATGTGTAAAGCCTCA